>CAZHZT010000186.1:0-7230 GCA_964537285.1 uncultured Saprospiraceae bacterium
AAATAGCCCTTTCGGCCTCCCTCAAAAGAAAATATCGCCGCGAAGCGGCGTAAATGTGGTTTTGGATTTCCAAAACGAGAATTGCTGTAGTGAAGATGTTCGGAATTTAACTTTTACGAAGATTGTTAAATCCGCCATCCTGTCGCTTCTTTCTTTAACTGTCTGGTATAGTCGAATTTTCTTAAATATTACTATGAAATTAGTATCGATTAGAATAATACCGTTCTCTATCAGAGTCCGGTATGCTTTAATGCTCTTAGGTCTTTACTCAATACTTTTCGTGACAAGCTGCCAGCTTGAAAAAGTGGAAAGTGAGGAAAATGAAGAGAATAAACTAAAGGTCATTGCATCTTTAGTGGAACAAGAATGGGCGAAAACGCACGATCCCGGTACGGGGGTGGTCCCGAGAGAACGTCTCCTGGGAGCAATGCAGTATGCGGATCAACTCAAGAAACAACGTAGTTCGATTGATCTTCCCGATTGGGACGAACGCGGGCCTTTTGATGTTGGCGGTCGCACGCGAGCCCTGATTTTTGACCTGAATGATACTTCTGCTCAAACGGTTTGGGCTGGCGGAGTGGCAGGAGGTTTGTGGAAATGCCAGAATATTTTTGATTCTCTTCCCGGCTGGGAGCCTGTAGATGACTTTTTTGATAACCTGGCCGTCAGCTGCATGATTCAGGATCCTCAGCACCCAGATACGATGTATTTTGGTACAGGCGAAGGTTGGTTTAATGGCGATGCTATGAGAGGTCTTGGTATTTGGAAAAGCACTGATGGGGGGCTTTCCTGGGCGGTGCTGCCTTCTACCTTAAACAATGATTTTCATTATGTCCAGAAATTATGTATGGATGCGCACGGTAATTTATTGGCTGCAACAAGAAATGCAGGCCTCCTGCGGAGTGATAATGGCGGATTGGAATGGGAACAAGTCCTAGGGGCGGATATCGGCCAGGGAACGTCTAACCGGGCGGCTGATATTGAACTTGGTGCAGATGGCAGCCTTTATGCAAGCCTCGGCATTTTTGATGAGGGATCTGTATTTAAATCTGATTATAGCCTTCACTGGCAAGCTACCGGAACATTAGGGGCCTGGGAAAATATAAGTCCTGCAGGTGATTTTGAGCGCATTGAGCTGGCGTGTTCGCCTGATCACCCGAACGTCTTGTATATGCTGGCTCAGGGGAAGCAAGTATATACCGTCAGTAATATTTTTTCCTCCAATGACGGAGGAGATAGTTGGCAAGATCTGACCGTGCCCATACTCGGCAATCAGGCCTGGTACGACCTGATTGCTCAGGTGAGTCCTCTGGATCCTGATGTGTGTTATATTGGAGGTACCAGAACATACCGTACTCAGGATGGAGGCTTAAACTGGCAAGAATTGACCGGTACGCATGTTGATCATCACTTAATTGTTCTCTCTCCGAATGATCCTTATACCGGGTGTTGGGCCACCGATGGAGGAGTTTATTTGTCGACCAATCTGGATGCTGCTTTTCCTTCTTTTCAAGATAAGAACCCTGGATATAGGACGACCCAATTTTACTCTGCGGCCATTCATCCTGCCCGCAACCGAAATGAATTTTTTGGGGGAACACAGGATAACGGCACTCATCGCTTCTTATTTCCGGACATGGGGCCTACTCATGATATAACAGGTGGAGATGGGGGCTTTTGCCACATAGACCCGGATGAACCGAATATGCAATTGGCATCCTTTATCCGAAACCAATACCGGCTCACTTTTAACAAGTGGGTTTCTAAGATATCCGTAAGCCTTAGTTTTTTGGAAGGCTGGTTCATAAACCCTACTGATTATGATGGTGAAACGAATATTCTTTACTGTGCTAATGAAGAAGGCGAATATCGCAGATGGGGTCCGGTAGATGTTTGTAATTCGGATAATTGCACGCAAGTTGTGGATGTATTTGGCTTAGGAGACGGCAAAGTAACCGCTTTAAACGTTTCGGGAGAAGTTCAGAACAGGCTTTACCTGGGCACTCATAACGGAAGGATAGTAAAAGTAGAAGATGCACATCTGGGATTAACCAAATCGGGTGTTTGGTTAAATGAAAACGCAGGGATGCCTCAAGCCTATATATCGTGTATAGAAATGAACCCTCTTAATGAGGCTCATCTGATTGTTACATTCAGCAATTTTGGTGTGCCAAGCGTTTGGGAAAGCAAAGACGCTGGTAATTCCTGGGATCTAGTCGAAGGGAATTTGCCAGATATGCCGGTTCGCTGGTGTACATTTGCTCCCGGAGGTGCCGGGGGAGTATTGCTCGCTACAGAAGCAGGCGTTTGGTATACCCCACAATTAGATGGAAATAGTACTTTCTGGTGGCCTGCTTCCGACGGCTTGGCAAATACAAGGGTTGATATGCTGCGCGTCAGAGAAGCCGATAATAATATTCTGGCGGCAACACATGGAAGGGGGATGTTTACGAGTAATTTCTTTGAAAAGCAAGCACTGATCTATATCAGAGATTCTCTTAATGTTCATGAAGATGATTGCAATGAATTGCTTGTAAGGTGTGGCGAAAATGCTAAGTTACTTGAAATACCTGTGATGATCGCTAAGATCCCGGACGAATTAACTCAGTTAAGGGTTGAAGTGGACCCGGCTTCTTCTGCTGAATCAGGGGAGGACTATCTGTTCCAGGATACTACCTTATTCTTTTCAGAAAACCTGCCTGACACACAGTTTTTAAAAGTTTTTATACTCGATAATTTTTATAATGATGGCGTTCGAACCCTGCAATTTAAAGTGAATGAAGCAGAAAGTGTTCTTCCGGAAAACATTGAGTTCGAGCCTTCGACGATTATCTGGTTATTGGACAATGATCCTCACCCAACGAGTCTGAATGATGCTCATACGGCCTTTGTCGGAACGCCTGAAGATGAACAGCCTTTCGCGCCTTTCAGAGGTGATTATTCCGACCTGCGTTGTCAGATGTTGTATACGGCTGAGGAGCTTCAGGAGGCTGGCTTAGTGTCAGGTTTTATGGAACATTTAGCTTTTTTGGTTAATGAAAAAGGGAGTGCTCAACCCTATGAAAATGCGTCATTAAAATTATTACAAACCAACGACAGTCTGCTTAGTGGCGCTTTTGCCAATGGAGGACAGCTTGTTTTCCACGGTGATTTGTCGGTGCATGAAGGCTGGGTAGACCTGGAGTTCGATGAAGCTTTTTATTGGGATGGTACTTCTAATTTGATAATAGACTTTTGCTATGATAATGATTCCGCTACAGAATCGGATCTGGTGGCATCTTCCTTAACAGGTTTTGCAAGCGTTCGATATAAAAGAACCATCCTGGGAAATGGGTGTACTTTGGCTACCCCGTCTAACTTTACGAATCTTCGGCCTGTCATTCGAATCAAAAGTACTCAGGGAGTAAGCGTTGAAACAGAGGAGAATGTGATTATTAGCGGATGGATGAAAACCGGAGAGGAGATGCATTTTTACAATAATGGGAAAGTATTGGCATCCCTGAACCCCTTAAGCGGGGATGCTTCTTGCGTGGAGGTAAGCATTGCAAATGCCGGAGATGGGATTTTAGAGCCTTCGTGGATGAATGGTGGACGCTTAAGTGAGAAAATATTCAAAGTTGAAGGCAGTGAAGATACTGAGTACGAGATTAGCCTTTATTTCTCTCATAAAGAGCTTGAAGCCTGGGGAGTAGAGCGCTTTAACCTGAATGTGTTAAAAAGTGATACTATCCTTACCGATGCTCCGAATATTCCCTTTGAAATCGTCGAGCAGCCCTTGGTTGAAGTTGATACCTTTGGCTATGATGCGCATGTGCGTTATCGCACACAATTTACCGGGTTTTCTTATTTTGGGTTAACAGATGCGAGCTTTGATCTGTTGCCTGCTCAGGAACTACGGCTAAAAGTAAGCCCTGTACAAAGTGGATTGCTCGTTAATTGGGAAAGCTTGGGGGAGGAATTCATAGACGAGCTTAAGTTATACCGTAGAGACAGCAAAGAAGATTGGACGTTGCTCGAATCTATATCCGACAACAAGAGTAATTTCTTGGATAGAAATGTCCGCGAGGGAATAGGATACTATTATCAACTAAGAGCCTTGTCGAGTTCTGGCGAAACCTGGAATTCTAATATAGTTTCCGGAAGCTATTATGGTGAGGGTTTAGATTTTGTTCAGGTCTTTCCAAATCCGGTGACTACATCAATAAATTTACTTTTTTTAAATCAACCAAAATTTCTTGGAAGCCTGAGTATTAGCTTGGTTAGTACCAGCGGCCAGGTTTATAAACTCGGCACTTTTAGCATAGAAAACGGGACTGGAAATTTGGAAATCCCCTTAAAAAATCTTGTAAATGGAGTGTATTGGTTGAACATTGCAGATGAAGGGGAGTTTATTGAACGTGAAAAGATAATATTATTAAACTAAGATTATGTCTTCTACCCTTGTAATTTTCGATGTTGATGGTACGCTGGTTTATTCAGAAAGAAGGGATAGTAAGTCCTTTGCATCGGCTTATAAAGAAGTTTTTTTAAAAGAATTTCCTACCATTGACTGGAGTCAATTCAAGCATGTAACAGATACCGTTATTTTTAATTCAACTTTTGAAAAGCAATTCGGCAGAAGGGTAGAAGAGTATGAATTCTTAAATTTTAAAAAACTTTACCTAAGTCTTTTGTCGGAAAGCCGCCGACAGGCTCCCCACCATTTCAAAGAAGTTCCTTCAGCAAGAGAATGCATCGACCGTTTGCGTTCAGATGGGTTTGAAGTAGCTGTTGCTACAGGAGGTTGGGAAGACCCTGCGCGTTTGAAGCTGTCACATGCCAATATCGATGGAAGTTCAATAAAGCTTAGCGGAGCAGATGGAAAGGTGACTCGCGAGGAAATCATTAATGCGGCTATCCACCAAGTCAAAGATGATGGTGTGTCTATTGAGCGTATCGTTTATATCGGCGATGCCGTCTGGGATGTTCAAACAACAGCGCGTATGAATATGGATTTCATAGGAGTGCGTTGGAGAGGCGATTTGGAGGTGCTTCATCGCGAAGGGGCGAATACAGTAATTCAGGACTACAGGGATTATGATGGTTTTTTAAGCGCTATTGAGCGAGCTGCGCCACCTGTAGTGAATGCTGGTATGCAAAAAAGCATGGAAAGATAAATTAGACCTTGTTCTGACATAAAAGACTTGTTCTGTAGCTACTGATGGGGGGCATTTCATCGTGTCGTTGTTCTTGAGAAGTCGTTTTCTTTAGAGAGAGGCACGCGCCAGCGTGCCTCTCTCTAAAAATAATCTCTTCTCTTGCGGGCAGCGACACAATGAAATTCATCCCATCAGCAGCTACAGAACAAGTCTAAAAAACAAAACCTATTAAGAGAATGTCTGGCAAAAAGATAGCGATCTCTGATATTCACGGATGTGCAAAGACCTTCAGAACCCTGATTGCCCGCTTGTCGATCCAAAAAGGAGATGAACTGTTCTTACTCGGAGATTTCGTCGATCGCGGTCCGGACTCAAAAGGGGTAGTTGACTTTGTGATGGAAATGCAGGCTAGCGGGGTGCAAGTTGTCTGTCTGAGAGGTAATCACGAACAAATGATGCTGGACGCCCTTGAAAAAGGAGGCAGTGATATGCTCATGTGGCTTCGGAACGGAGGCGAAGAAACGCTTATGAGTTTTGGAGCAGAAGACAGAGGCGAAATAGAAGAACCATATTTGTCCTTTTTCCATGAAATGGACACCATCCATCAAACCGACACCTATATACTTGTTCATGCGGGATTAAACTTCCAGCATTCAGATCCTCTGGCGGATAATATGGCTCAAATGTGGATACGAAACTGGTATCATCACATTGATTTAGATTGGCTGGAGGATCGAAAAATCGTTCATGGCCATGTGCCGACTGAAAAAGAACGGCTCCTTGAATTCTTTTCTTCCTATCAGCAACGGGGTGTATTGGGAATAGACGGAGGTTGCGTTTATATGGATACAAGGCCTGGTATGGGATACCTTTGTGCTTTCGATTTGAATGCTGATCGGCTTTTTTTCCAGCCCAACATGGATCATTGACCTTTATCTGGTTTTGATGAATTTGAGGCGTTGATTGAAACTTCCACCCAAGAATCAAAATTATTGATCAATACCATTGCTATTTTGAATACTCAATAAAGAATCCGTTTCAATAACTATTGGCCGATGGATACTTTCTTCAAGTGATATGAAGGTTTCTGTACGCTGAATGCCGTTGACATGCTGGATTTTGTCGTGCAATACCGATCTGAGGTGATCCGTATCCCGGCAAACTATTTTGGCAAAAATACTATAGTTGCCGGTGGTATAGTAAGCTTGTACAACCTCTGGTACTTTCTCCAATGCGCTGATGACATCACCGTAAAGCGAGCTTTTATCCAGGTAGATCCCGAGAAAAGCACTGATATCGTAACCAAGCTTTCTATAGTCTACTTTCAGGTTAGCGCCCTTAACCAGGCCCATATTCTCCATTTTACGCATACGGACATGGACCGTTCCTCCGGATACATCTATTTGCTTTGCAATATCCGTGTAGGGAGTTTTGGCGTCCTTGATTAAAATGGAAAGAATTTTCAGGTCTATTTCATCGATATCGACATGCCTTGCCATAGTATTCCTGTTTAGTGGACTTTATTCTGAACAAGTCTATTACAGCAGAAGGTATCTTTAGCTCCCATTCTGCGTACTGTCCTAGCCTTAATAGTTCAGACTATTAAGGCTGCGGGCATTCCTTGATTGGAACCAAAATCCTTCCTTTTTGCTCGTAAAACTATTTTAGAATAAAGTCTAGTTGAAAAAAGAAAAATTTTATGATTTTTTGACCAATTATGTGGAACTTCAAAAGGGATATCGGTAGTTGGAATAAAACACACATAAAAGTAAGTATATTTTTTTATTAAAATATCAGTTTTCGTGTATATTTTTTAATTCTTTGACATAAATTGTGAAAAAATGGAACTTCAAAATGATAAGCCTTTCAGCCACAAGGGCATTCAAGGCTTATCATTTTGAAGTTCCACACAATTTGTTAAAGAACGTATTTTTTTAAGGAAGTAAAAAATAGGCTCTAGATGATTTCATTTGGTAAACATTTTAAGAACAAAAAGCAGGCCTAACGGCCTACTTGATCGTATCCCCAGGTCCTCCTTAGGAAAAGGTTATTCTATCCAATTTCTTCTGAGTAGTGCTAGCATCAATGTCGT
>CAZHZT010000187.1:0-7180 GCA_964537285.1 uncultured Saprospiraceae bacterium
ATTTTTTGCTACTTTTTTATCAAGAAAAAAGTAGATAATCCACTGATTAACATAAATTTGCAAAGGTTTCACGAAAAATTAGCCATTCCGAAGATTTGGAATGACTCATGTTTAAGGATTTCCCAAATTAATTTCGACCAAATGAAATCATCTAGAACCAAAATTAAAGTAGTTTGAGGGAAATTCCACTCCTGTTATTTGGATTAATTCTAAATAAAATTTGACTTTTTTAAATTGAAGTGTGACAAGGCTCACAAAACGTAAAAACCTTTATATCTTTGCGCAGCTTTTAGCAAAATAACAATTAAAATGAATAAAAAAATCAGCTTAAAGATCATTAAGTACTTTACATTCATCATAAGTATCCTGAGTTGCTTTGAAGTACTGGCTCAATCTGAAGGAGGACAGCAAGGGCTGTCCACATTGGTTTTGGTCGGTATCGTAGCTCTTGTTATAGCCATTGTTTTTGCGGTAATCATTCTGGTTTCGGATAACCTTATCCGTATTCGTGCGAAACAAATTGGAGCAGATAAATACGGAGAGAATTTTTCAATCTTTCCTGTATTAGGTGAAATTGCGCAGCCAAAAGTTCCCAAGTATGTGAATGGCAGCCCTGTAACTTACCTAAAGCGAGGCCATGATATTTTGCTGGATGGATTTGTCGAAAGCAAAGAAATAAAGAACGCTGAGGTTTCAACTTTTGCTGTACAGCCGCCTAACTTTATCGGAATTGCCCCAATCCCCAAACTTGAAGTGGAAATTGGAGCAACAGTAAAGGCTGGCGATCCAGTGTTTTATGACAAGAGTAAGCCTGAAATGAAGTTTGTAGCACCTGTAAGCGGGGAAGTTGCTACCCTTAACCGCGGAGCTAAGCGTTCAATTAAGGAAGTGGTTATTCTCGCAGATAAGGAGCAGCAATATAGAGAACTACCGGCTTTTGATCTGGAAAATGGAAGCCGGGAAGAATTGGTCGCTTTTATTCTGGATAGTGGAGCATGGCCACTAATTCGTCAACGTCCTTACAATATTATTGCAAACTCTGAGATCATTCCTAGGGATATCTTTGTTTCTACTTTTGATACTGCTCCTCTGGCACCAGATAATAACTTAATTGTTGATGGAAATGAGGAAGCATTTCAAAAAGGGATCGATATTTTGTCCAAATTAACCAGTGGAAAAGTTCATCTGGGCTTGAATGCAAACGAAGAATCCGCTCCGCATTCCGCTTTTCTGAATGCTGAAAATGCTCATAAACATTGGTTTAAAGGAAAGCATCCTAGCGGGAACGTTGGGGTACAAATTCATCATATCGCACCCATATCGAACGCAGATGACATTGTCTGGACACTTGGTGTGCAAGATGTTATTACATTGGGAGCCTTAATCACAGAAAAGCGCTTCAACGCAAAACGGATTATAGCACTTACAGGCTCTGAGGTTATTGAACCAAAACTTGTGAAAACATATTTAGGGGCTAATGTCAGCGAACTGGTAAAAGATCAATTGAAAAGCGATCATGTTCGATTGATATCCGGAGATGTGCTTTCGGGTTCTTCTAAAGAACTGAACGAATTTATGGATGTCTATGATGATCAGCTTACCGTCATCGAGGAAGGTGATTATTACGAAATGTTCGGATGGTTGCTTCCTCTTAAAGGGCGCCCGAGCATATCCAGAACATTCCCTAATTTCTTATTCCCCGGGGTTCGGTTTAAAGGGGATACCAATACGCATGGAGAGAAGAGAGCTTTTGTAGTAACCGGGCAGTACGAAAGCGTGCTACCGATGGATGTCTATCCTCAACATGTTTTAAAATCCATACTTGTGAATGATTTTGAAAGCATGGAAGGGCTGGGAATCTACGAATTGGTTGAAGAAGATCTCGCTCTTTGTGAGTTTGTTTGTACCTCAAAACAGCCGGTTCAGAAAATTCTTCGTGAAGGACTTGACCTCATGAGAGAACAAGGTTAAAAAATTACTACCATAATTATAAATCTGGAAATACTCAGATATGAAATTGCTTGATATTATCAAAAAAAATGAGCCCAAAAAAGGGACTCTATTACATACGGCCTATGATGCCTTCTTTACGTTTGCTTTTACACCCAATGAGGTAACTAAAGGCGGCGTGCATATCAGAGATGGCATAGACTTGAAACGGACCATGGTTCACGTGGTACTTGCGCTTCAATTATGTTATCTTTTCGGTACTTACAATATCGGCCACCAGCACTTTACGGCACTTGGAATGTACCCGGGTTTTCTTGAAGGCTTTAATCTCAAGATCGCTTACGGGCTAATTAAATTACTGCCTATTTTCGTTGTGACTCACGTTGTTGGTCTGGGGATCGAATTCTATTATGCCTGGAAAAAAGGACATGCAGTAGAGGAAGGTTTCCTGGTTTCAGGGGCTTTAATTCCACTTATCATGCCGCCGGATATTCCAATGTGGATCCTGGCACTTTCTGTAGCTTTCGCCGTAATTATCGGAAAAGAAGCTTTCGGAGGTACGGGTATGAATATATTGAATATCGCTTTGCTGGCTCGTGTTTTTGTTTTCTTTGCTTATCCTACAGAGATTTCAGGTGATGAGGTCTGGGTTTCTGGTATTGTGAAGAATGCTTCTAATAATTATGAATCCATAGCTTACGGAGAATACTGGATTTACGGCTTCTTCGACGGAATTTTCGGGGCATTTGGTTGGCCCGAATTCGGGGATCGGGTACATTCTGTGGTAGACGGGTACACCGGAGCAACTCCCTTGTCACTTGCTGCAAAAGGTGGCTGGAGTGCTGCTACCGAAGTCTATTCTACCAGCCAGATGCTTTGGGGGGCAATTCCTGGCTCTATCGGGGAGTCATCAAAACCATTGATTGTTTTAGGTGCTTTGTTCCTGATTATTACCGGAATTGCCAGCTGGAGAGTAATGGTAAGTTTTGTCCTGGGAGCCGCGGTAACAGCAATGTTAATGAATGTACTTTCAGTAGGTGGCGAAGGGTTCGACTTCTTGCAGGTTCCTTGGTACTACCAGTTTTATATGGGTAGTTTATTATTTGCGATGGCTTTCATGGCGACCGATCCTGTGACCGCAGCCTCTACAGATGCAGGTAAGTGGATCTATGGCTTCTTTATCGGTGTAATCGGTATGATCGTTCGGGTAATGAACCCGGCCTATCCGGAAGGTTGGATGTTGGCGATTTTGTTTATGAATGTTTTTGCTCCGCTTATCGACCATTATGTATTGCAAGCTAATGTTGGTAGGAGAGTTAAACGAGCCAAACTGAGAGAGGCCGCAGCTGTTTAATAGTAGAAGCCTTTTGTCGGCTGATATTACAAATTAAATCTAAGTTGCGGAAGAGAGGCTTTCAAAAGTAGTTAAGCCTATTTTTCGCAAAATCTATAAAATTTAGTTTATGAGTACTTCATATATAATCCGGTTTACCCTTATAATGACAAGTGTCGTGGCACTTGTGCTGGCGGGACTGTTCTCTTTGTTAAAGGAACAGCATGATATCAACGAAGCCCTCTTTAATCGCCGAGCTGTACTTAAAGCAGCCGACGACTATCTGGAGAAGAAGGTGGATAACATGAGTGATGAAGAAGTTCAGGCTGTCTTTGAAAGCAAAATTGATCAGTATGTTCTTGATATGGATGGCAATATTATTGAAGGTTTAAAGGCTGATGATATCGATATGGCTAAAGAGCGTAAGAAGCCGGAAGCAGAGAGAAGATTGCCTTTATACGTACTTAATAGTTCAAACGGAGAAATTTATTTGTTATCCGTACGAGGTAATGGCCTTTGGGATGAAATCTGGGGTACCATTGCGCTCAAGGATGATTTTAATACCGTTGCCGGAGTGACTTTCGATCATAAAGCGGAGACACCAGGCCTGGGGGCAGAAATCAAAGATAGTAGACCTTTTCAAGAACAATTCGAAGGTAAAAAGATTTACAATGAAGAGGGAGAATATGTCTCTGTAACTGTTCGTAAAGGTGGTGCGAGAGATAAAACGCATGAAGTAGACGGCATTTCCGGAGCTACCGTAACGAGTGACGGTGTTACCGAAATGTTAGATCGAGGCATTCAGTATTATAAACCTTACTTTGCCAAAAAATAAGGTGAGTACAGAGCCACTATATTTGGAAATAAATTCTTATAAACGTATATAAACCTTCATAAAATGGCAGAAACTGCTCAGGTTTCCGAAGCGCCGATCATAGAGAAAGAGCCTTTATTCGGCAAAAAGGAAAGGAAACTTATCACTGATCCGCTAAATGATAATAACCCGATTACCGTCCAAGTTTTGGGTATTTGCTCTGCTTTGGCTGTAACAACTCTGGTATTCAAGGCTTTTGTAATGGCTATCGCTGTTGTATTTGTTTGTGCCTTTGCCAACTTGATTACCTCTTTCGTGCGTAACTCTATTCCTAAGCAAGTTCGTATGATCGTGCAGTTGGTTATTATATCAACTCTTGTAACCATCGTAGAGCTTACATTGAAAGCTATTAACTATCCGATCTATAAGGAATTATCTGTTTTCATCGGTTTGATTATTACCAACTGTATTATCATGGGGCGCCTTGAAGCTTTTGCTATGGCCAATAAACCATGGCGTTCGTTCCTTGATGGCGTCGGTAATGGACTTGGTTATGGTGCAGTGTTGATCATTGTCGCATTGCTCAGAGAAATATTTGGCAAGGGTACGCTGTTCGCAGGTAGTCCTCTTGAGTTAAAGTTAATTGGTGCCGGTGAAGGATTTCTTATAAATACCATCGATAATGCCTTGTTCTCCTGGTATATGCCTAACAACTTGATGGTTTTACCTGCATCTGCTATGTTGGTAATCGGGGTGTTAATCTGGATCCAAAGAAGTTTCAACAAGAAACTCGTTGATGTATCTTAATCATAAAAATTAAACTCTACTAGATCATGGGTGTAGAATATGTAAATATATTTATCAAGTCGGCATTTATTGATAACCTTGTGTTGGCTTATTTCCTGGGTATGTGTTCCTACCTTGCTGTATCTAAAACGGTGAATACCGCTTTAGGGCTGGGGCTTGCAGTTATTTTCGTGTTAGGTATCACCATGCCTGTAAACTGGTTGATCAACGAGTATCTACTGAGTGAAAACGGCTTGTTTGGTATTGACCTTACATTCCTTCGCTTTATTCTTTTCATCGCTGTTATCGCATCAATGGTACAGTTAGTGGAAATGGTTGTAGAGCGTTTCTCTCCTTCATTGTACAATGCTTTAGGAATATTCTTACCATTGATTACAGTGAACTGCGCAATTTTAGGTGGCTCACTTTTCATGGTATCCAGAGAGTATAATTTTGGAGAATCTGTAGCTTTTGGCTTAGGTGGGGGCTTTGGTTGGTTCCTTGCGATTATCGCTATTGCGGCAATCCGGGAAAAAATCCGTTACTCCAATGTGCCGCCTGCTCTTCGTGGTTTAGGTATGGCCTTCATTTTGACAGGTCTTATGGGAATCGCTTTCATGAGCCTTATGGGGATTGATCCTGCTCAGTATTTGAGTGCTGCGGAGTAGTTGTTTTTTAGAAATCTATATTGATACAATATAATATAAAGCTGTATAAAATGTTATACCTAGTTGAATTTGATCCTACCTTAGTAGGTCTTTCCATTGTGGTTTTTAGCGTTGTTATCCTTGCACTGGCTTTTATGCTTATTTATGCAAGGAAGCAGTTGGTTCCACAAGGAGATGTGAAAATTATAATTAATGGTGACGAAGACAACCCATTGGTGGTGCAGCCAGGGGCATCTTTGTTATCTGCTTTGTCTGATAGAAGTGTTTTCTTGCCTTCTGCTTGCGGTGGTGGTGGAACTTGTGCAATGTGCGAATGCCACGTAGATGAGGGTGGGGGAGATGTTCTTCCAACAGAACTTAATCACTTGACTCGTAAGGAAGTTGCTGAGCACAAGCGTCTGGCTTGCCAGGTAAAGGTTCGTTCTGATATGAAGATTCGTGTGCCGGAAGAAATCTTCGGTATCAAAAAGTGGGAGTGCGAAGTGGTTTCTAACTATAACGTAGCTTCTTTTATCAAAGAATTTGTTGTAAGACTTCCAGATGGTGAAACCCTTGATTTCGAATCGGGTGGGTATGTCCAGATTGATGTTCCTGTGTGTGAAGTCGAATACAAAAACTTTGATGTTACCGCACATCCACGTATGACGGACAAAAAGTCGGACGAATATCAACCCGTTTGGGATAAATTCCAAATGTGGGGCTTGAAAATGAAGAATGATGAGGAGCAATTCCGTGCCTACTCAATGGCAAATCACCCGGCTGAAGGTAATATCGTGATGTTGAACATTCGTATCGCTACACCACCCTGGGATCGTAAAAACAATACCTGGATGGCTGTCAATCCGGGCGTTTGCTCGTCGTATGTTTTTAACTGCCAACCTGGTGATAAAGTGACTGTTTCCGGTCCTTACGGAGAGTTTTTCATTAAGCCTACTAAAAAAGAAATGGTTTATATCGGTGGTGGAGCAGGTATGGCACCGCTTCGCTCGCATATTTTCCACTTATTTCATACACTTAAAACCACTGATCGCAAAGTTTCTTACTGGTACGGTGGCCGTTCTCGTCAAGAGTTATTTTACACTGAGGATTTTCGTGATATTGAGAAAGATTTCGATAACTTCAGGTATTATATTGCCTTATCTGATAAAAAAGTAGCAGAAGAGGTCGATAAGTGGAAGTTAAAGGAAAATATTGACGATACAGCTGGTGAAGGCTTTCTTGGCTTTATTCACCAGGTACTTTACGATGAGTACCTTAAGAATCATTCGGAGCCGGAAGAAATTGAATACTATCTTTGCGGTCCTCCATTGATGCTTCAGGCCGCGATGAAGATGTTGGATGATCTCGGTGTTCCTGATGAGAACATCGCGTTTGATGACTTCGGAAGTTAAAATGATAATCGAATAGTTGTCTTATAAAAAATGAGTCATCCCGAATTTTCGGGATGGCTCATTTTGGTTCTAGATGATTTCATTTGGTAAATATTTTAAGAACAAAAAAATGAGTCATCACAGATTTTTAGGAACCTCATGTCGTCACTGCAATTAAAAAAAGGTGCAGTAATCAATACTTTAGACCGGCCTTATTCAATTTAGCTTTTTGAAAGGCTGGCAGCCGTTAAAAAATGAA
>CAZHZT010000188.1:0-6912 GCA_964537285.1 uncultured Saprospiraceae bacterium
CCTTTCCTTCCCGTATACGTAGCTGCATCCGGCTACTGTCGACATCAGTCACTTTTAGATTCAACAGCTCTTTCAGGCGAACACCGCTGGTATACAATACCTCCAGAATAACACGATGTTTAATATTTCCCGGATCCCTTATGAGCTGCCAGACTTCATCCTCTGAAATAACCTGAGGTAAGCGCTTTACTTTACGGGGCCGGGGCAGCTTGGCTACGGGCCAATCCCTGTTCAATATCTTTTCAAACAGGAATTTAAGCGCATTCATCGACTGGTTTAAAGAGGAAACCGAATAATTGCATGTCTTCACAAGATAATGGAAATAATCACACAGCTGCTCTGTACTCCAATCCTTGGGATGCCCTCCCAAATAGCGCTGGCATTTCCGAAATTGACTAAGGTAGGTTTTAATGGTGCTTGGACTGTAATGCCCGATCTCTAAATGCCGACGGAAAGCTTTTTCATAAGCATTCATAATACTAAGGTTTTGTTGATCAATAATTTAAACCTTAGTACTATACTTATTTTATTGGAAACCAGGCAGAATTAACCGCGATAGCGGTTTTAGTTCAACGGTTGGGCTACCTGCCGGGCGACGTTTAGGAGCATGGACAGGTAGCTGGTGTTGTGGGCTGTGTAATCTATTCACTACTATGCTTTCTCTTGTACCATTCGTCAATTTTATGAATGATCTCTTTACAATATCCATTAGCATCGTCTTTTTCAAACTCTTTCAATAAGTTCTCCTTATTATGAGCTAAAGGATTTCTGATTCTCGCAAGAAGATCGAATTTAAGTTTCCAATCATTTTTTTGCCCTCCAAAAACACCGGTAAACCATTTCCAATCAACAGACATGAACTGATTAAATAAATCAGCAGGATAAGTGAAGTCTAATAAATTTTGGCTATAAGTGTCCGGAAAACTTTTTTTCTCTTTGGTCTGCATTAATTCAAGTTGTTCAAGGAAAGTTTCCTTCTTTTTGCCCAGTTTTTTGAATCCAGACACCCAAGATTCGCCAAAGCGCTCAACAAGCCATTCATGAACAATACTCCTTAATTTTACTTCTGTTTCACTCCACAAGTCCCAAATTGGAATTTCTCTATTGACCATTCGTAAGTACTGTTCAAAGTCACTAGAAAAAGTATCAAAACCTTCGACTTCATTTCCATCTATACTGATAAATTTTGTTATGGATTTGTTGATTAGGTCAAGTCTTTCTAGTTTCTCAACGTCCTCGCTTTTTAAGTCAACTATTGGGCCTATTACAACTTGCATTAATTTTGAAGCAAGTCCTTCTTCCTGCAAAAGGTCCAGAATAGTTTTGTAATTATTTAGAATTGTGACTTTTATATTTTTCTTTGTATTTACAATAGCGTCATACAAGTCGCCAGAATAGTTATTATACATATGGAAATTAAAGAGGTCAAGTAAGAAAGGATGCTTCCCCGAAAAACTTGTAATTTCACTTATCATTTTTTTAGAAAGAGACATTTCTTTAGGAAAGAACCGTTTCCAATATTCAGCCATATCATCTTCATTATACATGCCTAAATAAAGGTCATTGAAGGTCTGATAAAAATTTGACAATGTCCCTTCGGCGGGTTCTATTTCTTTAATGCTCCTTCGTGATATCGAAACAATACATACTTCTGTATCAGGGTTATAGGTTAACTCTCGTAAGAACTGAAAGTCTCCAACGTCAAGAAATCCCCGAGCGGCATCAAATTCATCTAGAATGAATATTACCCTATGATTGAAATCCCTGAGAAGTTGGCAATATTCCTCTATCAGATCATATCTTTCAGATAAGAATTCTGACTTTGTCACCTTTTCAAAAATCTGATCAAAATATTCAAGTTCTTTTATTGTATTATTTCTTTGAATCCGCTTATGAAGTTCTTTTAATAGCTTCATAAAGAATTCTTCCGAAGAAATAAGACTACTTACATTAATTCGGATAACAAAAATCCCCTTGTCTCTCTCAAGTATCTCCTTTTCTGAAACCAAAGCGTTCCAAACTAAACTAGACTTACCAATTCTAGGAATCCCTTGGACAGCAATATTTCCAAAAGAAGAGTTTAATACTCTATTTCGAATTATAGCAATTTCCTTTACTCTTCCAATAAATCTAATACCTGTGACAATTTTGCCGTAGTCAAGAAAAGGGTTTTCCATTGTTAAACGGGTTATTTTAGTGATTAAGAAGCCACTGCTGGAATAATTGCACTTGAATCCTGTAGTTTCCTTGTTTCAAAGATACTACCTGACGGAGATGTAAATCTTTAAGGATTTCGTCCAGTTTGTCTTTGATATTGAGATTGATTAAATATTCAGCAATAGATTCTTTTGAACAGTAACCAAAATTTTTCGACGCTTTAGCAATTTGTTTTAATACTTCAAACGTGTACTCTGGCGGATTCCTCTCCAAATCAGCATCACCTGCCGTAAGCAAATTGTCAAATTGTTTTTCAAGTAATGCATCTTTTCCTTCAGTAAGGGACTTTGCGACTTCATCAACAGTTAATTCCGTCACTTGACTTCTGCATGCATCATTCATGTAAGAAACTAATCTGTCTCCAAAAATTTGGATATAATATGGGTTTCCTGCCGTGTAATCGATTATTTTATCAACTGCTTTACCCAAAAAGCGACTTTCATCCTTTTCTATATTCCAAATCGGCCTCTCAATTAGTTCTTTGGCATCCTTAGAGTCTAAATAGTTTAATCTTTTGTCTTCAACAACTCCGAATTGATTCGGGAATTGAGCCATAAAGTCTGGCATTACATCTTGCCCAATCAACACAGAGTTAAAATACGACTGGTCCACTATGTCTTTCCAAACTTTCATAAAGTCACTTGGGATGCTTCTTCTTTGAATTGAACTATACAGATAAGTAAACTCGTCAATCAAGACTGTAAGTTTCTTGTTTTTCCAATGATCCAATTCCTGGCATTGATCTAAGAATTCTTCCATTGTCTCTTGAAATATTGAGGTGGGGTGTTTTTCAAGAGATGCAATAGAAGGTTTTTCAAATAGTGGAACTTCATCTCCATTTCGCTTTATCCTGCGTAATTCTCTGTCAATTTCGCTTAAAATTTTATTGTAAAAGGCTGTAATACTCCACTCCGTAATAATAGAACCTAAACTAAAATCTATGCAAAATGCTTTTTGAGTTGCATTTAATCTCTTTTTCAAATGATATAATACTGATGATTTCCCAGATCGCTTTTGTCCATAAATCACTACACATTTTGAATGGGATGTTAGGAAGGTGTTGATTATATCCTCAATGAAATTATCTCTTCCTTTAAACATTTCTTCATCTTTAACAGCATTGGAATTCGCATATCGGGCAAAAATATTTTCTATTGGCTTAAATTCAGATTTATCATAGAGACTAATAGTCTGACCGGATTTAATAATCAAATAATCATTAAGGTTTCTGGCTTTGTATTTGCAAACCAATTGAAAATCACCTATTTTCTGATCAATTAGATTTTTAGAAACTTTTAAAGGCAGTTCAACCATTTTCTGTTCGCCCCCTCTGATCGTATCAAAAATCACTACAGGTTCTCCATCAAGTTTGAAGTCTTCTGTCTCTTCAATTGTTAAAGTTGCATCATATATTGGTGCTTTTTGCCTATCTTCATTAACTACGGCGACTTGAACGTTTAATCTTCCGTTAACTACAGCAACATCACCTTGTACTTGGAGGGAAATACTGGGCGTGCTATTCTCAATAACCCTTTCAAAGTGATCATTTAAAATTTCGTCAATATGTTTCAAAAGAGGAAAAAATCCTTCGTAAGAGAATTTAGTTGGCTTTTCAATTATATCTTCAGAGATTCGTTCAATAGATGCAGTGATTATTCCGTAAAGCCGTTCTTTCTCATCAAAAACACTTTGCTTTAAGTAATCTAAGCATAAATTGACAATATCTCTGTTAATGCTTTCAAGTCTAGAGGAATCAAATTCATTAAGCCATTTTTGATTAATTTGATCAAAAGAATTTCCTATTATGGCAGCAAAGGTATTTATACTATCAACATTTGTTAGTGCATTTACCCTATCAAACCAGCCATCAAACTCTCCTTTTCTCTTTTCTCTTGCAATATTCCATTTCTCTTTAAAAGAATTTTCATCGATAGTATTGTTTACTGTAATCCCTAAAGAATTAAGAAATTGGAAAACTGATTTTTTAGCCTTTTTATGCTTATAAATTTTCCATAATATCTGTGCTGTGATAGTCGGATTGGCAATTGACATTTCCAGAATAGTATTCCAGAGAGATTTAGGGACATCTTCTAAAACAAAAATGTTGTTAATTGCTTTTTCAATTGAAATGCCTTTTTGGTTTTCAATTACCAATTGATCACCTGTTAAATAAAAAGTTGATAGGAACAATGACACTTGCCGGGCAATTGAATCCCAATTCATTTCCAAAGAAAAAGCTTCTAAATAATAACTACGTATTATAGGAGAAGGAAAATTTGAACCTGCACAACTTAAAGCAATGTCATTACAATACTTTGCTAATGCAGACTTAATACTTGATTCATTATCAGGTTCAAGTATTTGTATTAATTTAGCTTCGGTTAATCTGTAACTTGCCCTAACCGTAGGTCTATTTCCCAATGACTCATTTATTTGGTCTCTGTGCCTCTTCAGAGTATCTTGAGTAAAATTCTCCTCTACTTTTTCAGGTTCTTTCAAACCATCATATGTACATTTTTCCAGTGCGTCAATCATTAATGGACTCAGACCAGTCATCAAAATATTAAAATCACGCTCACTAAAAAGAGATTCTATATTTTCATATTTACCGGTTTGTTCAGCTTCTTCTAAACCATCTAACCATTTTCGAGCAATTTGATCGTCTGGCGATTTCTTCAATATTTCATTTAGTAACCGTTTTGAACTATTGTAGTCTTTTGCTTTGACATAGCAATAAGCCATTCTCTTCTTAATTTCAAGGCTTCGCTTTCTTAGATCAGTATTTTTTACAGGATTAAGCGATAAAACAATTTTTAGCGCCTCAACAGATTTATCATACTGTTCATCAGTTAAGTAGAGATGCGAAAGAAAATTATAAGACGCTTCCTTATTGCTCATCTCATCCAAATGCTTTTCAACAAGGGCAATAGCCTTTCTATTATCTCCTTCTTTTTGGTAGATTGCAGCAAGATCTTTTATTGCACTCTCTTTATTTTGATTTAGTTCAATAGCCTTAATAAAAAGATCTTTTGCTTCATCCCATTTTTGTTGTTGCCTAGCTAAATTAGCTTTGTGATAGTATTTAAAGGTCTTCCCTTTTCTCTTGGGTTTTAATTTTCCAGACTTTGAACTAGATGGGGCAGGAGGCGGTGAGGGAAGTTGTTTAAGCAATTCTTTAGCCTCTACTTCTTCTGGGAATTGCAAAATTATTTCACCAAGCAATTCTCTGGCTAATGTGAGCTCATCTTTTTTTATCCATGATTTGATAGCTGCAATTTGCAAGTTAACTGGTTTAGGTAATTGTATTCCAATCGCCTTCTTGATAGGGCCATGATTAGGGTTATCAGTAATTGAACAAAAAACAGGAATCGGATGGTTTAATCGACCATTACTTAGCTTGTTCTTGATGTCTTGTTCAATAATATCAGATGCTTTAAAGCTTGCTAAAAATTTTCGCTTTTTGTCATCAATGTAGTATAAGTCCCCTCTTTCTGATGTAGCCCAATATTGGATTATCTCAGAATTAGCAGTTAATACATTTTCACTTTTTTCTTTGAGATATTCAACTTCTATTGCTTCTGTTATTTCTGGATCGGTGCTCCTTTGCAATACCTCAAGATTAAATTTGATGTCAACATCATAGCTTTCACTTTTTGTTGTTGATCTATCAACCCCTTTTTGATTTAATTCTTCAAGCAGAAACTCTGTGATCCAATAAAAATCTTCATTTGAAAAAAAGTTTGGGTCAGAATTGAATCGGTTATAAAAGTCGTTTAGTAAAAGATATGCGCTCTCTTGCTTTATTAAGTGAATAAAAAACAATCCCTTTTCTCGATTGAAGGATTGCTTTAATTTTAGATAATCATAAAAGCACTGTAAAGTCCTTAATGTATTCTTATTTGTTAGATACAAATAGCTTAAAAGCAGGATGCCTTCATGATGCTTTTTGTGCCCTTGAATTTCCTCTAGGACTTTTATCCCCTTGTCAATTTCTTTCAATTTCAGATGAAAAAATGCTATGTTGTACCTTAATTCACTATTGAAATAATTATTCGCCAGCAAAAGATTTAGTATTTGAAGTATTTCTCTATATCTTGATTCCTTGTCAGTTGTTTTTAACGCATATCTATATTTGGATTCAACCCTTTCTAGTTGTTTACAAAGTTCAAAGGTTTCTTCGTCGACATCATACTTGCTCACTTTTCTATTTATAAAATCGAATTCTTCATCGACCAAGTTATACGAGGGATTTTCTATTTCTTCAAAAAGATACTGAAACTTGTCTGGCAAATCACTCTTCTGTAGCCCTATATTATTATCTACTTGATCCTCATCTTTTTCTTCTGAGGGAGGTAATATCGATTCATTTTCAGTAACATAACCCTGGTGGCCGTCCCCAATTACTTCGTAGCTGACTAATTGTTCTAATTTTTTCGCAGTAAGTAGAATTATAGTATTTCCTGTTTGTAGTTTTAGTTTCTTATCATCAATTTGGATAAGTGAGCCATGATAATGCCCATCCTCAAATTCAATCTTGATCTTTGAATTTAATGGGCAATCACTCTTTATATCTTCAATCATGATTCTTATTCTTTATGGTTATTGATTCTTTTGATCGTCTGTGCTTGTTTTTCATAGCCCACAACATTTAAGAATTTTATCTGCCTCCCCAATCAAAAGCTTTCCTCCCCATCC
>CAZHZT010000189.1:0-6799 GCA_964537285.1 uncultured Saprospiraceae bacterium
GAGGAAAAAAGGACAAGTAAAATGGGTAGGGTATTATTTTCCTGATCCCTAAATTACTTTCTGCCAAAGCATCATAAAAGATTGCTATGATTTATTATAAAACAAATCAAAACTGGTTTGGAGATGTAAGGCACCTATGGAAAAGCTGGACCATGGTGCGAATTACGCGCTCCGTTATTGCTATTGGAATATACTCGACGATCGTATGTGTAGCCGTTGAGGGTTTAGGGATGACAAATGCAATGGGTATTAACACCTCTATTTTTTCATTATTAGGGGTTGTTCTATCTATTTTTCTGGTTTTTCGCACAAATACCGCTTATGATCGATGGTGGGAAGCCCGAAAACAATGGGGGGCTTTGGTTAACAATACCCGCAACCTGGCAATATATGTCGATACTATGTTCCCAAAGGATATGAAAGATGTTCGGCACTTCATGGCAGTGCATATATCCAACTTTTGCATTGCGCTGGTAGAACATTTGAGAAACGGCACCAAACTTGAAAAACTAATCTTCTTATCTGAGGAAGAAAAGAATGAATACCAGGCAAAAGAACATATTCCCAATTTTATTGCACAGCAGATCTTTATGAAAATTGCCGAATCTCATCGCCAAGGCATTATAAATGAAGGGGATTATATCAATATTAAGGCCCAACATCAATCATTACTGGATATATTAGGAGCTTGTGAGCGCATAAAAAAAACACCTATTCCTTTCTCTTACGCTGTATATCTGAAAATCTTTATTACCGCCTATGGCTTATTATTGCCTTTTGGTATGGTTACCAGTTATCACTACTTTTCTATACCGCTTTCAATGTTCCTGTTTTTTGCCCTTTTAGGAGTAGAATTACTAGGAGAGGAAATAGAAGATCCTTTTGGTTTAGATTGCAATGATCTACCAACAGGTGATATGGCTCATACTATAAAGAATAATGTTTTTGAAATACTTGAAGACCGTTCGGCTATTGGGCATACCCGCAAAAAAGAACTTTACGAAAAGGTGTTTTAAATGGATGTTCATATCATTAACGGGCCAAATCTCAATCTGTTAGGGAAAAGAGAACCCGAAATATACGGAAGCCAAAGTTTTGAAGAATATTTTGAGGTTTTAAAGGAAGACTTTCCTCAGTTCTCCCTGCATTACTTTCAGAGCAATCATGAAGGTAGGATTATTGATTATTTGCAAGAAATCGGCTTTTCTTCTGATGGCGTAATTCTCAATGCAGGAGCTTTTACCCACTATTCTATTGCCATAGCCGATGCAATTGCTGCCATTACAACTCCGGTAATCGAAGTCCATATTTCAAACATATTTCAAAGAGAGTCTTTTAGGCATAAATCTTTTCTGGCTGGTGTATGCAAGGGAACAATCAGCGGGTTTGGACTAGTTGGATATAAATTGGCTCTCTTTGCTTTTCAAGAATAGAAGCCTCTAAACATGAGTCATCCTGAATATTCGGAATGACTCATGTTGTATTATTAGTTCTTTGACATAAATTGTGGAAAATGGAACTTCAAAATGATAACCCTTGAATGCCCTTGTGGCTGAAAGGGTTATCATTTTGAAGTTCCATTTTCCACAATTTGTCAAAGAACGGTATTATTTAATACGCTCTTACATTCTTTTTTTCCATAAAATTAACAAAAGCCTTATTCACTACTTTGCTTCCTCCCGGAGTTGGATAAAGACCAGAGAAATACCAATCTCCTTTATGATCTGGGCATGCCCTATGTAAACCATCTAAAGTTTGATAGATCACTTTCACTTCGGGCTGAGTGTTCGGAGGAGTAATAATTTCGGCAATTTTATCGGAGATCTCTTGATAGGAAAAAGTCTCATAAAGAGGTAGCACTTCATTTTTTACTTCTTCCTTTGGGAGGTTTTCCGCGGCTTTACAACGTTCGTAGGCTTCTTCTAAAAGGTATTCTTTGTTGTTTTCATGTAAAAGGGCTACTAATGCCTGAAAAGCAATGAAGGTACCCATTTTGGACATGTCAATACCATAGCAATCCGGAAAACGAATTTGAGGTGCTGAAGAAACGACCACAATGCGTTTCGGTTTCAGCCTGGAAGTAATTTTTATAATAGAATCTCTTAGAGTTGTGCCTCTCACAATGGAATCATCGAGCAGTACCAGGTTGTCAACCTCGTCATTTACAATACCATATGTTACATCATAAACGTGGGACACCAAGTCTCCACGGGAGGCATCATCTGCGATAAATGTGCGGAGTTTTTCGTCTTTTACGACTATTTTTTCAGAACGTATTCGACAGTCAAGGATCTTTTTAAGGGTTTCCGGGCTGATGTCCGGGCCAGCTTCCAGGATTTGTTTCTGCTTTCGTTCGTTCAAGTAATCATTTAAGCCTTCGACCAAACCCAGGAAAGCCGTTTCTGCCGTATTCGGAACAAAAGAAATGATAGTGTTTTTGAGATCGCCATCAACGGCACGAAGCACTTCGTTCGTCAATTGATGCCCAAGTTGTTTGCGCTCCAGATAAATATCCCGGTCTGTACCTCTTGAAAAATAGATTCGTTCAAAAGAGCAAGGCGTTTTGGGAAGTTGATCAATAAAAGGTTTCTCGCTGACAAGGCCATCGTGCTTTACAATGAGGGCATGGCCTGGTTGAAGTTCTTTTACATCCTTGTGAGAAACATCCAGTGCAGTTTGAATAGCAGGGCGCTCGGAAGCGGCTACGACGATCTCATCATCTGCGTAGTAGAAAGCTGGGCGGATTCCAGAGGGGTCACGCATAATGAAGGCATCTCCATGGCCAATTAGCCCAGCCATCACGTAGCCTCCGTCAAAACGTTTGCTCGCCCTACGCAACAAACGCTGGATGTCCAGATTGTCATAAATCAGGTTATTAATTTCCTGGTTCGAATATTCATCGGGCTTAAACCAGGTATACAAGCGAGAAACTTCATCATCCAGAAAATGGCCAATTTTTTCTAAAACGGTAATGGTGTCAGATTTTTCCTTAGGATGCTGGCCTAAAACAACCAATTCCTCAAATAACTCATCTACATTAGTGAGGTTAAAGTTACCGGCCATCACCAGGTTGCGATGCATCCAATTATTCTGCCTCAATAATGGATGGCAGGTTTCAATACTATTATCTCCATGGGTACCATAGCGAAGATGGCCTAAGAGTAATTCTCCAGTATAGGGCAAATTGTCTTTTAACCAGGCAGGATCATTGATTTCTTCTTCGCTTAAATCTTTAAAACGGCTGTAAACACCATCAAACAGGTCTTTAAGATAATTATCGCTGTTCGTACGCTTTCGACTGATATACCGGGTGCCGGGAGAAGGATTAATTTTTATGGAAACTAAACCTGCACCGTCCTGCCCTCTATTACGCTGTTTTTGTAGCAACAGCCTTAGTTTGTTTAAGCCAAAAAGGGCGGTACCATATTTTTTATGATAGTATTCAAGAGGCTTTAGAAGCCGCACAAGTGCAATTCCACACTCATGTTTTATTAATTCGCTCATGATTTATCCTGTGAAAATGATTGTAAAAAAAACGTTCTTTGACAAATTGTGTGGAACTTCAAAATGCTACCCATTGAATGCCCTTGTGGCTGAAAGGGTTATCATTTTGAAGTTCCATTTTTTCACAATTTATGTCAAAGAACTAAAAAAAATGAGTTATTCATGGTCTTAGGGCTTTTAATATAGAGACAATGTTTTTCAAGTCTGTTAATTAAACGCAAATATAACTATTAAACAGATGAAGTATTTGTATGGTTATGTTTTAGACCGGACCTTTTATCATTCTGAATTACTTATGTCATGGGTGCATTTCATTTGGTCGCTGTTCTTGAAAAGGTGTTTTCTTTAGAGAGAGGCACGCGGCAGCGTGCCTCTCTCTAAAAATAAACTCTTTTCTTGCCGGCAGCGACAAAATGAAATGCACCCTATATCATAAAGGTATTCAACAAAATATAACATCTATATTCTAAATTATTCTTAATTTTATTTCAAAAAAAAGGCTATGGCTGTATTTAAGTTTTTTCGAATTCCAAGGCATCAGAAATTTAATTATATCCCAAGGTACTACGATCCGGAAAAAGAGGCCATAAAAGAGCGAGTAGATCAGGCAATGAAGCAGCAGGACAATAGTGCTGAAGCTATGAAATCTCGCATTAGTTCGGGCTTACGAAGAGGGCACGGAGGTGACCACGGGCTCAGAGGAAGGTATGTATTTCGATCAAACCTTACAGTTGTTGGTATCATCATTGTACTGATGATTCTTAGCTACTATTATTTGCCATTACTTATTAGCGTGCTTGAGTAAAGTTCAGACCATTAAATTTTAGTTCTTTGACATAAATTGTGAAAAAATGGAACTTCAAAATGATAATCCTTTCAGCCACAAGAGCACTCAAGGCTTATTATTTTGAAGTTCCACACAATTTGTCAAAGAACGTAAATTTTTAAGTTTGATGACTTTTTGCACCTTCAAAGAAGGATTTCTTTGCTAGTTTGGCGATCTCAGTATTTGGTAGTGCTTAGCAGCCTTTGGATATGAACCTTTTAGCATAGCTAGCTGTACGTTTGAAAAGCTAAAAGGAATAGAATTATCAACTCAAAAAAAAAGGATACATCGTCAAACAAGTAAGTGAAAATGTTAGAACGAATCATCGGTAAATTCGACGGAAAGCAAAAAGGGCCTCTCATCTTCTGTTTTGGAGGAATCCACGGGAATGAGCTAGCAGGTGTTGAAGCTTTGGAGAACGTTTTAAGCTCCATAAGCCTAGAGCCCAAATTAAATCCTGACTTTACTTTCCGCGGGCGTTTACTGGCCATTCACGGTAATTTGCAAGCGATCGAACAACGGCAAAGGTTTATTCAAAAAGACCTCAACCGGCAATGGACCGCCGACATCATTGACGCTCTCCGGAGAACTGATCCTTCAAAACTGGAAGCAGAGCATAAAGAACTTCTAGAGTTAATTACACTCATTGAAAGTGAGATTAAGGATTATCAGCCCGAAGTAATTGCTTTCCTCGACTTACATACTACAACCGCACAGGGAGGTATTTTCTCTGTCCCCGCCAATGACCCGGAAAGCCTGCAACTTGCTGTAGATCTTCACGCACCAGTAATTAAAGGAATGATGAAAGGGGTGAAAGGCACTTTGCTTCATTATGTAACAGAAGTAGTAGACCTTGGCGCTAAAGTGTTGGGGGTGGCCTTCGAAGCCGGGCAACACAATGACGTTCTATCAGTGAACAGGAGCATTGCAGCGATCATTAATTGTCTGAAAACACTTGGATGTGTAGATCCCGATCAAGTACGAAACCGCTTTGATCAGCTTCTGAAAGAGTATTCGGAAGGCTTGCCTAAAGTAGCTGAACTAACCTACAGACATGCGGTAGCTCCGGAAGATGAATTCGAGATGTTACCGGGGTTTTTCAATTTTCAGCCAGTGGTTGAAGGACAACCCCTTGCTAAGTATAAGTTTGGCTGGATTGAATCACCTCATAGCGGATTGATCTTAATGCCTCTCTATCAGCCCCAGGGCGAGGACGGATTCTTCATTGTAAAACCTGTTAAGAACCCTGTTCCACAAGAATAAAACTCAATAGAAAATTTACGTTCTTTGACAAATTGTGTGGAACTACAAAATAATAAGCCTTGAATGCTCTTTGGGCTGAAAGGCTTATCATTTTGAAGTTCCACTTCCACAATTTATGTCAAAGAACTAAAATTTATAATTAGAGAAGGACTCTTTTGTTAGAATCTTCCTGGAAAACTCCAACGAAAGATAATTATAAGCTTTCTGCTGAGCTTTTTTATAAAAGGCTCAAAGCGAGGTTAGAAACTGAACCCTATTGATGTTTGGATCGATAAGTTCTGATCAATATCATCGCGAAGAATATAATTTCCGTTTGAGTCAAGGTTGGAACGCTGGCGATCTGCATCATTATTGGTAACATCTAAAAGGCCGTAGTTTAGGCGCGCGCCAAAGTATAAAGCGGAATTGAAGTAGAAGCTAAGTCCTACGTTCAAGCCCAGGTCTACGATATTAAACAGGTTGCCCGGATCTTCTTCAAAGAAGTAGTAAGCTCCAATGGCATTTGGTAATTCAAAAAGGTCATTTCCTACTTGCCGGGTGCTCGTCTGGCCATTATCATCTTCTCCAAGACCGCGAGGTTCATCTTTAAATGAGTTGTGATCAAGGGTTAGTATAAAATCATCTATTGGCCTTCCATTAAGTGATACGCCATTGTCGAAATCTAGCTCACCGCTTCCAAGTGACGCTACAAGAAAACCGACGTTTACACCACCAGAAAACTCTAAGCGTCCGTATTTTCCATAAGCCATGATAGGTAGATCAATGTAAGAGTTGGAGTAACTTATAGATGTATTTCGGATTCCTAAGAAAGGAACCAAATCACCGGACTCTGCTTCTAAAATAATGTAGGAGGGCCCATCAAATCGATATCTGGTTCCTTTTTGTGAAAAAATAAGCTCTCCCTTCAGACCCCACAGATCAGTGACTTTATACACCACGCCAGCACCCACGTGGAAACCCGTAACACTCTCATAGCTTTCATCTACATTCTCTTCGCTTGGCCCAATAAAGCTGGAAAAGTTTAAACCGGCCTTAAATCCATATGCAAACTCCTGGCTAAAGGCAAAGAAAGGCAATACCAAAAAAAACAGAGTGAGTATCTTTTTCATCGATTTGAATTTAGTTTTTTCTCCAATAAAATCCGATTATCCATTTGAAACCATACAAAACTAATAAAGACGAAGTTCTTTGAAAATTTGGAAAGGA
>CAZHZT010000190.1:0-6654 GCA_964537285.1 uncultured Saprospiraceae bacterium
ATGGCCTATGATGTGCTTCCGCTACGCGGAAGTTGGTCTCTATATCTTATAACCCAGGGAGAACCCAGGGCTACGATCAGGCAGGCCTAACGGCCTGCTTTAAGGGCTTTCCAAATTAATTTCAACCAAATGAAATCATCTAGAGCCTTTTATTTTCTTACTTCAATATCCAACTACAAATTTTCCTTAAACCAATTTTTTATAAATGCGTTTAAACTCAAATAACACTTTTATAATGGATAATAAGGAGAAGCTGGAAAACGAAGAACTTATCAACCCAATTGATCCGGATAAGATCGCTGAAAACCCTCATTTGCTTCCCTACGCACATACCGTTGGCGGAGCAGTAATCAAACCAGAAGACAAGGGCCGCATAAAAGGGTTGGCAGTAGAGGCTATGTACGGGCAAACAGAAATGCAGTTGGACCAGATCAAAAAACAGATCTCTTTACTCGCCCAGCAGGCCAACGCTATTAAACAGAGGGTAGAAATTTCAGAAGAAATTTACCAGGCTACTATCGGCTTCAACCCGGTAATTAACCATATCTACCACCTCTATCGCAAGAATGATGGAAAGAGTATTCTATCTTTGGTCGCTCCAGCTGAGTGGGGAAATAACTGCCCTTATGACTTTCTTGCTACCGTCCGGCTCTTAGCAGATCATACCTGGGACATAATTGAACTGAATCAACAATGATAAAAGGTATTTTTTCTTTATTCTCTCTTTTAACGGTTATTTCTTTTTCTTCCCCCTATTCTACGTCCATGGTTCAGTGGATAAGCCCCACATCTCATGATTTTGGTACAATTCCATATCAAGAGCCTGCTTTCTTTGATTTCACCTATAAAAACATCAGCGATCAACCCATTATTATCGATAATGTAAGGACTACTTGCGGATGTACAGCTCCAACCTGGACGTATGACCCCATTCCCCCTAATGCAGTCGATACGATCAGAATAGAATTCGACGCCCGGAAATCAGGTTATTTTTATAAAAAAATAAAAGTTTTTTTTCATGGGCAGCGAAAAGCTGAAGTGCTTTTCATTGAGGGGGATGTAGAAAAATAAATTCCTTTGACAAATTGTGTGGAACTTCAAAATGATAGGTCAACCAGCCCATTCCTCCCCTTTCTAAGGCATTCTCATCTAACAATTCCCTATCTTCCTCGAACTTAACAAGTTCCTAACCATTTGGTATTCGTTTTTTGATTTATCTTTGAGGCATCGATATTTGATTACAAATTGTTTCATGTGGTCAAAGCAAGAGTCATCATGAAAAATTCGGGATGACTTATGTTTTGAACAAATGAAATCAGCTAAAACCTCTAATTCTATAATTTATAACAAATAATATCCGTGGGTTTACTAATATTTTTCATTGTTTTCTACATTCTACTAAGTATCAGCTTGATGAAAGTTTTTCTAAAAGCTGGAGAAAATCCGATTAATGGCCTTATCCCTGTGCAAAACGCCCTTACTTGGTGTAAAGTGGTTGGTCGTCCTAGTTGGCATGTTGCCATGCTTTTTTTCCCAATCGTAAATATATTTTATTTTGCAGGCATGGCCGTTGATATGGTACGTTCCTTTGGAAAGTACTCTTTTGCGGATTCAGCGATGGCCGTAATCGCTAGCCCTTTATACTTTTTTTACCTTGGCTATAGTGATAAAGAAAAATACATAGGGCCTTCCAGAACGCAAGAGAAAGCGTATGCTCAGAAACTTAAAGATGCCAGAGCTAAGGGAAGAAAGGCTCAAATTCAGAAGCTCGAAAGAAATAACCCTTATAAAAAAACAGTAGCCCGGGAATGGGCCGAAGCCATCATCTTTGCTGTTTTTGCAGCAGCTTTTATCCGCATGTTCCTTATTGAAGCCTATAAAATCCCTACATCTTCCATGGAAGAATCTCTACTTGTCGGAGACTTCCTATTCGTAAGTAAGGCCCATTATGGAATTCGCACACCTATGACGGTAGCGATGGTTCCACTTCTTCACAATACCATTCCTTTCCTAGGAACTGAATCTTATCTCGCAAACCCTAAACTACCTTATTACAGACTTCCAGCTATAGAGACTATCGATCAAAATGAACCTATCGTATTCAATTACCCGGAAGGGGATAGTGTTTACGTCACTCCTGTTCGTAACTTAAGCGTCCACGATGTCCGTAGAGAACCAGCTATAAGAAAGCATCCTACTTATGGTCCTTATATCTACCCCGGAAACCTTAGAGTTCGCCCAATTGATAAGCGGGATCACTACATAAAAAGATGCATCGCTCTACCAGGGGATAAAATCCAAATTATTGATCGGGAAGTTCATATTAACGATCAACCGGCTCCAAAACCTGAGAACTTGCAGTTCAGATACCTCGTCCTGTTCAAAGATAACTTAAATAAAAATGCGCTCCTTCGCCTGGGCATAACGGAAGAGGATATGACTCCCCGAATGCAAAGTGATATTGGCCCCAATCATATGTTTCTTGTACTTACTGACCAACAGAAAGAAAAATTGTTGAGCGATCCTTCATTTGGCATCACCAGCATTATTCCCAATGATCAGTATATTGTAGAAACGCCCGCACCTCAGGATGCTCAAACCATCCAAAATTGGGGCGTTTCGAGAGCTTTTGTGAGAGCCTCTATCACTTCTAAGAAGATGCTGATGACGCTTTCTAAAAAACAGATCGATAAAATTCAACAAGCGGATAGTACGGTAGTCATCAAACCTTTTCTTGAGCCTATGCGGTTATTCCCTCATGATCCGGAGCACTTTCCAGATTGGACGGTGGACAATTACGGGCCTTTGACCATTCCGAAAGCAGGTGAAACCGTTACCTTAAAGCCTGACAATATTGCTATTTATCGCCGGGTAATCTCTACTTATGAGAATAATGACCTAAAAATTGAAGGGGATAAATTCATAATTAATGGGGAGGAAACCAATACTTATACTTTTAAACAAAACTACTACTGGGCCATGGGGGATAATCGCCACAACTCAGAAGACTCCCGTGTATGGGGATTCGTTCCTGAGGATCACATGGTCGGAAAACCGTTATTCATCTGGATGTCCGTAGGAAGTGAAGGAGTGCGCTGGAACCGGATTTTTAAGTCTGCTTCACAGTAAAATCTATTTAAAAAATATGAGTCATCCCGAAAATTCGGGATGACTCATGCTTTTTATTAAAATCTATTGTGGTAATAACACTCTATCAATCAAGTGAATAACCCCATTTCTGCACTGTAGATCTGTAACAATTACATTTGAAGACCCACCAGAACCATCAGTGATGGAAACATTCTCACCATTGATATTAATGGTAATATCCCCATTCAAAGTAGTAACTGATTGCTGATCAGAAAGACTACCGGATAGTGCATTAGCACCACTCACAACGTGATAAGTCAAAATACCCGTTAGTTCCTCCTGTGTTAATCCAGCTACTACATCAGCAATATCCAAAAACGCTTGATTATTAGGAGCAAAAACCGTAAATGGATCATCTGGGTTGTTCATACTCAAGGTTGTTAATACAGCCTCATCCGCAAGTGCAATAGCACTCTCCAGCTGCTCTAATTCATCATTTACAATCACGTGATTCACTACATCAAGAGGCAAAAGCCCCTCATCAATTAAATGGATTATGCCATTTGAAGCCTCAATATCAGTTGACGTTACATCTATTTCTCCATTCAGGACAACGGAGCTGCCTGACCTGTCAATGATTAGATCGATGGATTCACCACCATCAAAAAGAACAGGAACAGCTGCAGTCGGCACATAAGTTTTTCCTTCCTGAATATCCGCTGCCGCTACCCTTACATTCAACACATGGTAAAGCAATATCTCAGTTAAATCTTCATCAGAAAGATCAGCGGGAGAAAATCCAAGCTTTGCAATCGTCGCATCCAGCGCATCGTTGTTAGGTGCAAAAACAGTGAATGGGCCATCTCCATCTAATACAGATACTAGGTCAACTTGCTCCAGAAGACTCAGCAAGGTACTAAATTGTTCATCTCCCTGAACGATTTCAGCAATTGTTTGAGGTTGTGGCGTCGGTGTTGTATCTTCATCGTCGTCATTACAAGCAGCAAAAAACACTATTGCCAAACTTGCTAAAAGAAAGTACTTCATCATCTTTAAAACTTTCATAGTTTTTAATTTTTGATTATTAAATTTACCGGAAGTAACATGAAGACTTGACTTTGGTTTAACATTGGCGTGCAATCCGTCATTTATGGTAACTACTGGCATTTGCCTATTTCTTACAACTTTAACTTAAAACGCTTGCCTACAATTGATTAGAACTAAAAATATATTGCGAAGCTTTTTTTACCAATTAGGGCCACACTCCCGGATGAGACTTCGTAGAGCAGTTTTCCTTCCTGTAGATTTGTGGGAAAAGCTTTCCGGGAAAAGATCCCCAATGACTCCTCCCCGAGGATTAATCTATACAGGATCAGGAGAATTCCTGGAACATGGCAGGCGCTTTAAAAAATATTTTATTGAACTGGGCAAGCTAAGCCCATCTCATAGCGTCTTAGATATTGGTAGTGGAATAGGTAGAATGGCCATCCCTCTCACTCAATACCTTAATGATGATGGAAGTTATGAAGGATTTGATGTAGTAAAGACAGGAGTTCAGTGGTGTAAAAAACATATATCAGCAAAATTTCCAGCGTTTCAGTTTCAATACATACCACTCAAAAACGATTTATACACTTCAGATGGGATGGATGCGGCTCAATTCCGCTTTCCTTATCCGGATGAAGCCTTCGACTTTGTTTTTTTGACTTCCGTTTTTACGCACATGCTCCCAGATCAGGTCGAAAACTATCTTAAAGAAATCGATCGGGTCTTAAAAAAAGGAGGTCGTTGTTTAGCCACCTTTTTTCTTCTCGATGAAGCATCAAAAGATTTTTTGAATCAGCAAGACCATTTCAATTTCCCCTACAATAAAGGTCATTACCGCCTGATGAGCCAAGCAACACCATCAGCAAACGTAGCTTATGAGAAAGCTTACCTAAAAGAATTCCTGGCCAGCCAAACAAACCTCTCTATTGAAACTGTAAAGCCAGGCTATTGGAGTGGCAGGCCTCGTTCTTCATCACTTGAATTCCAGGATATATTAGTTTTAAAGAAATAGTGTATAGCCGGTAGGTGGTGGCTGATGGCCCGTGGGCGATAGGCGATGGCCAGTAGCCGATATAGCCAAGGCGCCCTACGGGCTACAGGCTACCGGTTACCGGCTACCAACTATGATCCATCGATAAATATTAAAAAATGAATGATTTAAATTTACTGAAAGACGATTTGATAAAAGAAGTTAAAAAAAGAATATTCGAAGAGAATATTCCAAGAATCAAAAAATGCCTGAACTTATTGAGTGAAGAAGAAGTATGGTATAAACCCAACGCCAATACGCCATCTGTTGGAAATTATATTCTTCACCTGTGCGGAAATGCCCGGCAATGGATAATTGCTACCTTAGGAAGGCAAAAAGACATCAGAAATCGATCAGAGGAATTCAGCCCGAGCGCTTTTCCTACTAAAGATGAGCTAATTGGGCATCTGGACGAACTGGAGAAAGAAATGATCTTAGTGCTGAACCAAATCACACCAGAGCATTTGAATACCATACAATCTGTACAATGCTTTAGAGAATCAGGCCTATCTATATTGATCCATGTAGTTGAACATTTCTCGTACCACACTGGCCAGATAACTTACTTCACGAAAAGCAGAAAAAACTTGGCCACTAACTATTACTCAGGATTAAATCTGGATGAGAAGTAAATAGCATAGGATGCAGTTAACGGGAAGCGGTTGAAGAAAGGAATTATCGTTCCCCGTTAACCGTTCCCCGTTAACCGCAAGTAAGGTATCAGAAATTACCAACTAATATCATCTTCTGACTCGACCTTAGATTCTTCTAAAGAACCAAAGTCGAAATTGTTATCTTCTCGATCACTGGTAGCGGTACTGGAATCTCCTTCTTGCTCTTGTCTGGCCTCCCATTCTTCGTGGCGCTTTGTATACTCATCGTAATCATAATCCGGCATCAACTCCGTTTTCACATAGTCGATGGTTTCCTGAAGCGTTTCAACAAAGCGGTTAAAATCCTCTTTGTAAAGAAAGATCTTGTGCCGCTCATACCCCTGACCATTGTATCGCCGCGTACTTTCAGTTAAAGTGAGATAAAAATCCTCCCCTTTCGTCCGGCGCACATCAAAGAAGTACGTTCTTCTCCTTCCGGCCCGTACCTTTTTTGAAAAAACACTCTCAAATCTTCTTTGATTTCTTTCGTTATCCACGATATTAATAATTTGATGAACAAAAATTTCAATACTACAAAAGTACAGTTTTGCCTACAAATTCAAAAAGATTATCCCATAAGAGTGTTAACTATGCGTTAATTCTGGCAAAAAGCCCTTCGGCTCCTAAATTAATTATCCACAAAATGTTAGTAATTCAACCGTCCTATCGCTTGATTTCAAACATTTTTTTGATTAAATTTATTTGCTCTTTGATAAATTATGTGGAACTTCAAACATGAGTCATCCCGAATTTTAAGGAACTCCATGTTGTCATAATAGCTAATAACAGATGCTGTAAGTCAATTTTTTAGAACCGGCCTTATTCAATTTAGCT
>CAZHZT010000191.1:0-6636 GCA_964537285.1 uncultured Saprospiraceae bacterium
TTGTCCCGAACTTGATTCGGGACAAAAAGCGTTAAGAATTGAATAAGGCCGGTCCTAATGAATAAACCTACTTATTGTAAAATAAGCTTTCTGGTTTGCTCTCTATTATTTTGGATCACTTTTATCCAGTAAACTCCTTTGTCCAAATGATTTAAATCAATCAAGCTTCTGTACTTATTTCCTTGAGTGCTGATGGATTGACTGAAAACCAAACTTCCCAAGGTATTAAATACTTGTAATTCAGCATTTTGACTCAAGCTAGCCAAATCCAAGGTGAAAGAGCCTGTTGAAGGATTGGGGAAAATATTGAAGATATCTTTACTTAAAGTGGGTGCTTCATTGGTTCCCACAATTTCCTCAACAAAGAAAGGGAAGTGCAGAATACGGCCGAATTCTGAGTTGAAAGACTTCACTTTGGCATTTACTTTTGGATGGTAAAAACCTACACTTCCACTTCCGGCATTCGGGTCAGCCCAGTAGGAGAGTCCATCATTGCCTGAATCGAAAAGTTCGAACGTATAGCAGCCGGGATCAAAGAAAAGCGTGTCCTCATAAAGTGTGTTGTTAGTAAGGTTATCCCACTCCAAAACGACGTTGCCGTTGATATCATAAATACGTAAGCGGTTCTCGAAAGCGCGATTGTTGGTGTTCAGGCGGATCCTGTTGTTTTGTTTAAGAATTTGAGGCATTTCAAAACCCGAAGAAAGCTCATTATTAATACTGTTTTCATCTGTACCACCGTTAGGATTGGAAATGGATACAGTAAAAATATTTTCTCCGTCGCCTGTCCAGAATGCTTCATCGGCAATAGGGAGGATGACTTCTTCCGATTCCATAATCCCAAGGTTACCCGTCCATTCGTAAGTGAAAACCGGACCTCCTGAAATACTGTAATTGAATTGAACGCTTGTTAAGGGTTGAGCACCGCCATTGCGCAGTAGTACTTTTGCATCGCGACAAATAGGATTCAAACGCTCGTAGTAGTCGTACTCCGAAGGAGAAATGATGTCATAAAGCTCAGCATCCAGGTTGTAATTAGCGGCACCGTAGTGTACCAGGTGCATAGCCACTTGGTAATTGCCATTAGCCATACCCTGATTATTAGTAGGGACAGGAGTAATGGAATAATCTATAGTTACTTCATCGCCATCGATATAAGGAGTAATATTAAAATGCTGATCTTTCACCACATCACCGGGGCACCAACCTTCGCGCGCACCTGGCCAGGTACCTCCCTGAGGATAGACCGGGTTCAAAGCACATTCATTGTATTGGAAAATTTTCCAGTCAGCTACTTGTTGACCATTGATATGCAAGTAGTGAGAGTTGTCTTTCCATTCACAGCAATGCGGATAGCTTCCCGTATTACTGTTGTGTCCATGCCCTGTAAGTCGAGTCACTACTTTAAATTCGGAAGCCTCGGGGTGAAGGGGGAGAGTTGTGGCCGAAAGAACATCGTCATTATCTAATTGTCCGTATCGATATGAGCTGCGTTGGCCCCAGATACGATCCAGGTGTTTTACTTCGCGTGCAGGGGTACCCTCGATCATAATAAATTTAACATCAATAAGCTCTTGCTGATTCCCGGCCGCAAAATCAACCGAATCTTTTAATAGGAATGCATAATCAGTAACATCGTACATCCAGGTAGTTCCATTGGAGCCAAGGCTTAAGTTGATACCGTAAGGTGTTATAAAGCGGCCAATTTCGTAGCGATTGATTACTTCAAAAGGTAAGCTGTAATATTCTAGTTCGTAATTGTCATAAGCCTGATCAAACGTATTGGTAAGGGAGTCAATCAGTTCTCCATCCTGATCATAGACATAGCTGTATCCGGCATGCCAGCCAAAAGCCGTATCTACGGCAGCCACATCATTACCAACTACTTCATATGTAACTACTGAAACACCTGCCTGTTCGACAGAATCTGTAACGATTTGGATATCACTAGTGAAAGTATAGTCGCCACGCAATAAGGTAATATTTGGACGGAAGGAAGTTACCTGAGCAGCTTCAGAAAGTTCGTAAGCTTCTTTTTGCAGGCGTTGAGGAGCACCGATTAGGCTGCCATCAAGTTTGTTGTTAACTTCATTCTTTGCTTCAAAGCCATCTTCATCAAATTTATAATAATAAAGCAAATTGGCGTAGGAAGGATGAGAAGGAGTGACTGATTTATTCATCCATTCCTGAATCTCAGCGGCATCCAGGGCTTTGTTCCAAATTCTAAACTCATCTACATTTCCGTGGTACTGACCTCCGGTATTCGGCTTACCTGCTATGGTGAAGGACGTAACGCCAGCCATGCTGCGTGTGTTGCCATTGCCGGCATGCCAAAGTTGTCCATTTAGGTAGATGCTCATATTACCGGTTGTGGTATTTTTTGTAAGCGCCCAATGGTTCCATTGGCCTGCATATTCACTGGGGTTAGCAGCTTTGAAAATTCGGTCGTAGTTGCCGCCGGTAGCGCCGGCATCCCAGTAAATGCTTCCATTACTCCAGGGAAGGTGGCAATTTAGTACTCTGCGGCCTTCGTCGTTGAAGCCTTCGAAGAGGTAGCTGTTTTCAGGTTGAAAATCCGGGTTGCCGTAGCTCCAAAATGAGATGGTGATCTCCTGATCTATCTGAGCAAAAGCATCGTTGGGAACGACTACATGCTCCTGACCGTCAAATTTCAGATATTTATCGGTAGAAGAAGAAAGAACGCCTGAATTGAATCCGCTGTCGCTGCCTTTTACCTCAAAAGCATTGCCTGCCTGAGCATTTTTAAAACTAAATTCGATAAGAAGATTTGAGCTTCCATCCCAATCAAATGAACTATTTAAGGTAAGTGTTTGAAGGCCCGTACCGGAAATAGTAGAATTATAATGATAAACTTCCTCAAGGTTATTATTGTCAAAATGAGCTAGTTCTGTAGCTCCCGTATTTTTCATTCGGATACGTAGGTTATTGAGAGCTTCGCCCAGGGCGGTTACGTCTAGTTGTATTTGATCAATTAAACCCGCCGTAAGACCGGAAGCTGATAATTCGGAAGCTGTCCATAGATATTGAACCCGCTGGGTAGATTGACTGGTATTAAAAGGATGGTCTAACAAGTCATTTCCATTGCCGACAGCATAGCTTTCTTCCGAGTTCGTCAGAATAACATTACGGCTGGATTGTTCAGTCTGAAAATAATCATAAACAGGGGTTTCGCTGAGGTCAATCTGCTCAGGAGCTGATTTTCCCACTACAAAATAAGGGTGCATTAGAAGGTTGGAATCCATAACACCTGTATGATCCCAAATGTGATTATAGGTTAAATAATCCCATTCCCCGCAAGGGAACTGATCTTGAGTAGTGGCTTCGTCACATTTTAGGGTGTAAACCATTAAAACCTTACGGTATGTATGGGAGCCATCCGGGAAAACATACCAATCTCTTCTTTTGGTAATGTCATCAAAAGTCAGGGTTTGCACCACTATAGTGTCTTCGGTGCTTTGGGCATTTCCTTGTTGTAGGAAGGAAAAAAATACAAGGGCGATAAAAATAGGTAGTATTCTCTTTAACATAGGATAATATTTTGAAAAATAAAGATTGGACAAAAATATATATAAGTGTGGTAATTTTGAAATGGTATAAATAAAAATCGGCATTGGGAACTCCCAATGCCGATTTTTATTTATACCATTTCAGCTTATTAGACTTGTTCTGCAGCTGATCAATGGGCTTAAATTGCCAAATTTTATTTTATACTGCGTTGAAAATACTCGACGTAGCTATGGCTCCCGAAGGCGTTCGGGACAAGTCATGCCTGCGTTTTTCGCCTTGTCTAAAATAAAATTTGGTCAATCACGCTCCATCATCAGCTACAGAACAATTCTATTGAATAACCACTTTTTCAGTGTGGATAGCCATCCCGTCAGAGTCTGTAATTCTTAGGGTATAGGTACCAGAGGCAAAGTTTTGAACCTCTACAGGGTATTGCATTTCCGGGCTGTTTACATTCAGTACTTCATTTATCAAGCGTTTTCCAAATAAATCAAAGAATTCTATTTGGACTTCCGAGGAAGGAATATCTTTCAATCTAATTGTAAAACGTTCAGTGGTAGGGTTAGGGAAAACCGATACTTCAATGTTTTTTGTAATATCCTCATTAGAAAGTACGGTAGTAATCCCATTTGCAAAGCAGTAGTCTCCCAGCTGAATGGGCTGCGCCGTCAAGAAACCAAAACCGTTATTGGAACCGATAAGTTGTTTTTCATAAAAAGGATACTCAACCCAGTCTGTTTGAGGGTTGGGGCGCCAAAGCAGGATGATGCTGTCTTCTGTTGTAGATACCAGGTCATAATCCAGGTCATAGTCATCTGAGCCATTGTACGAGAAACGCACTCTTGCATCAAATTCATCGGGCAGAACGCCTGAGATTGTCCAATAATGAGAATTGGATAATTGGTAATGGCTGGAAGTATTCATCATTGGGTCGGGAGCAACATAATGGTGAACAACATTGACCAATGCCGAATCCGATTCTGTTATGGCATCTACATCAAACAGGCTAAGGCGGGTAAATTTAGTGGATTGATTGCCAGGTTCTTTTACAACAAAGCGATTCTGAAGGCGGCCTAAGTTTAACTTATGATCGTCGTTTAAAACCTGGAGCACAGGTTCAAAAGGAAGTGTAAATACGACTTGTGTAAATTCACCTGATGCCATAAAATCCTGAGTATTAGGTTGCCAGTTTTCATCAAAGAAACTAATAGAGAGCGGAACATTGGTATGAAGCTGCGGTGCTGCTCTCAGTTTTTGTTGCACGACCACAGTCACTTGGTGGTTGCCATTCCCGACTGGTACTGTTTCTACATTTTCTATTTCAAAATTAGAGTAACCAGGGTTAAAAATCCAATCATCGAAGAAGGAAGTCAGATCCACGCCTGTTTCACCGGATAGAAAATCTCTAAACTGATAAGCATCAATGGATTGATAAAGGAAATGGTCAAGCATTGCGGTCATCCCCGAGGAAAATAATTCATCCCCCAGGTAGCCCCGAAGGTTGTGCATCATCGAAGCGCCCTTGTTGTAGGTATGTGTGCCATAGGTTTGCTCGTAAATAATACCTGAGAGTGGATGAAAGCCATCATCGTCGATATGCGCTCTTTCAATTACTTCTTCAAAGTTATCTTTTACTTGTTCAATAAATTCTTCCTTTCCAAAAACAAACTCAGTAAAAAGATGCGCGCTGTATTCAGCATTGCCTTCCTTGATCCACATATTAGAAGGGGAGGAGAGAGTAAGCATATTGCCCCACCAGTGATGGGCAAGCTCATGAGCCATGAGGCGATTATTGGCAAAAGTAGCACCGCCAACTCCAATAAATCTAGGGTATGCTACTAGCGTAGAGTGCTCCATTGCTCCGGCAGAAGTCAATACAAAGCCGGCGTATTCCCAAAAATAAGGACCAAACCAGTCTTCGAAAGCATCAATGGACTGTCCAAGGTATTGGAAGGAGGTTTTCATATTGGTCGTATCATTTGGATGAGCGACCAATTTTATAGGTACAGAGCCATAAACTCCTTCATGTACCAGGTTCGCATCGCGGTAGTTGCCGGCAGCTATCCCTACCAGATAAGTTGGTAAAGGTTGCTGCATGCTGTATCTCCACAATTTCTTGTTTCCGAGGTCTTGTTCCTCAATGAAGGTACCTATGCAATAGGCCCTTAAGTTAGAATTGGTAATAATGTTCAAATCATAGGTTGCCCGTTCAACGAAATTATCAAAACATGGGAACCAGCCTCGACCGTAATTGTACTTGTCGGGCAGTCCACTCAAGCCAATGCCAAGATTGTAAATAATATTATCTTCAAAAACCAAGCCTCCAAAGCTGGCTGGATCGGCAACGGGTTTTCCGTGGTAGAAAACGTGTAACTTGGCTGTGTCATCTAAGTTTAGGGTGTTGCCAAGGTCAATGTAAATATAGCTGGTGTCTCTGCCGTACATAAGATTTTGGCCTTCGTAAGTGATGGAATCCACTTCCAGAGCAAGTAAATCCAGCACAATTTCACTGATGCCATCTACTTTGGGTGTAAAGCTTACTTCACAATCTCCAAATACGCTGGCAGCGCCGTAGTTGGAAACATCGAGCGTGACATTGTAGTGCAGTATATCGACGCTGTCACTACGGGTGTCTACCTGAGTTAACGAGGATCTTTGGGAGTCGCTGAGCGAATGCTTATGCAACTTGTTTTTAACATATTTACATCCATATTGGTGAAAGTGAAGTGGTTGTGCGATCAGAGGTGTCTGGCCTGCGAAAAGCAGAAAGCTAATTAAGTAGAAGTATAGTCTCATATTTTTAGTAAATTTAAATTTTTAAAGAAGGTGGATGAAGCCGGGGCCAAGGCCCCGGCTTCATCCACCTTCTTTAGCTTGGGTTTAAATGCATAAAATTAATAAGCCCTCAGGGATATTTTTTGTAAAATATCGGTCATAAGGGCTTTTATGAGTAAAATATTTTGATTTTTTTGAGGTCCTAAATGATTTAATTTGGTCGAAATTAATTTGGGAAATCCTTAACGCAGGCCTTTAGGCCTGCCTGATCGTAGCCTTGGGTTCTCCCAGGGGTATAAGATATAGAGACCAACTTCCGCGTAGCGGAAGCAC
>CAZHZT010000192.1:0-6534 GCA_964537285.1 uncultured Saprospiraceae bacterium
TTTTATGTCAAAGAACGGAAAATTATAGAACTATTTATAATTTAAAGCACTAGTGCTTGAAGCACTAACACCTCGCAGTTTTTCTTTTCTTTCCGATCTTTTGTTTATCGGCTACTTTTTGAATGTAATCCTTCGCAAGGGGAACTTTGCAGGCAGTACCATTCATATCTACTTTTACAGCTCCTATTTTCTCTGCTACTTCTGTTGCTTTTTCCGTTAAGGCTTCGACATGAGTTCCAACGGATATAACAAAACCATTCATGGTGTATCTTACTCTATTGGGCGCTTGATGGATTTCATTTTCAATGGTATCCAATAATTCCTTGTATTTTTCAATATCCAAATCTTCGTCCTTATTGACAGAAGAAAAATAGGCTAGCGTTGACCAGCCGGCGGAAGCAATACCCTCTTCCTTGGAGTTGATCCATTCCAAGCCCAGTTCAAAGCCAAATGCTGTTTCGGCAGCAACCCAGGCAACAGCATATTCACTAAGATAGTACCAGTAGGCTTTCTGTACCCAATCATTTAGTTGTTCTCTGGTTATTTGTTTTTCGTCCGCCATCAAGCCAGCAAGGTACATGGCATCTGAATTTCCTGTATTGAATAGCTCCAATGAAAGCTCATGATTTTTCTTGGTCTTTTTAAGGATTTTTTTCAGGTCAGCGACTTTAACGCCGAAAAAGGGTTCTTGTGCTCCGTGTTTCATTAACGTGTTTTTCGTTCTTTCGTCGCCGTAATTTTCTAGTTCGGAGAGGATTTCTTGAGTGGTCATAGTGGTTGGGTGGTTTTTTTATTAAAAAAGTTAATTCTAAAGTTATGAAAAGTTGTCTTGATTGACCAAGTTTATTTAAGACATGTCTAAAATAAAACTTGGTCAATTGCGCTCCGTCAGCAGCTACAGGGCAATTCTAATCTATTGTTTTACCCCCTCTGGATTCCAAAATTCAAAATACTCCTGAAATATTTTGGTAATGTTCCGAGCATCGTCTATTCCTCTGTGGTGCGTTCCTTCCAGGTCTAAATTTTCAATCTTTAGAGCTGTTTTCATTCCAACAGGCCTTCTCAAAGATTTGATTAGGGCATATTGGTGCTTGAGGCTGATATGATTTTTAATCCAGGCTGTACTTTGCTTGTGGACCTCACAATCACTTAAAAATTGGTTCTTATCATAATAGCCCCATGAGCAGATTAAATACTTACTCCCATGGCTATTGATCCAATTTAAGAAATTATTTAATGCTTCAATAAAATGAATTCCATTATCTGCCATTTCTTGTGTAATGGAGGTAAGTTTGGTGCAGAACTCAGATAAAAGTGGGTTGATTTCCGGCCTTATGATTTGGCTGAATTCATCTGCAACCTGGTTTTGTTCATTTACACAGACTGCGCCTATTTCAATGATTTCACTTTTCCGGCCTTTCCCTTTTTCCCAGCAAGTGGCTTCTAAATCAACAATGATGTAATTCATGGTTTTTAAATTGGTGTTATTGATAGACTTGTTCTGAAGATGCAGGTGGGGTGCATTTCATTTTGTCGCTGCCGGCAAGAGAAGAGATTATTTTTAGAGAGAGGAACACGGCAGCGTGCCTCTCTCTAAAGAAAACCCCTTCTCAAGAACAGCGACAAAATGAAATGCACCCCACCTGCATCTACAGAACAAGTCCAATAAATAAAATCTGTTGGTTTAATTATTTTTCTTTGAAAAATAAAATAACGGCAGCTGTACCATGCTTAATAATTTTGTCAAGGGTGAATGGTTCCCCTGAACAAATCTGCTAGCGTTTATTCTAAATCCTTGTGATCCTCGGCATTAAAATTCATCATTGATCGCTTTTCCGAGCGACTGGCATTTTTTGCTTTGCGAAGAATAGCCAATTTTTTAGACATTACGTTGTACATTTCGCCGGTTTTTTCAACCTTGTAACTTGCTGCTCGGTGCATACCCATTCCTTCTGCTACGGAGAATGCATCCTGATTTGCTCCTAAATACGTGAACTCCCAGTCATATACCTCCGTTTGGTGCTTGATTTTTTCCCGTATTTGTTCATTGGAAAATGCTCTTGAGCTGTTTTCAAGCCCATCCGTAATAATTACAACCACTACGTTTTCCGGGCGCTGCTCTTCTGGCATGTTTGCATAGCGTTGGCCCGTAGCATCTACGACTTTGCCAATTGCATCAAGAAGTGCTGTGCTTCCTCCGGGGCGATAATTATCTGTTGTTAATTCAGGAACTTCTTGTAAGTTTTTATGCTCAAAAACAGGATAAAGTCGATTATTGAACTGGTAAAGGTTTACAGTACATTCTCCTTCCACCTTTTTTTGTTGGTCAATAAAGTTGTTGAACCCACCAAGGGTATCGCTTATTAATGACCCCATTGATCCCGAAGCATCAATAATAAAGGTTATGTCGGTATAGTCCTTTTTCATTTGTATTGTTTTTTAATGAAGTAATAAGTTGTAGAACGAATACAAGAAGAGCATAGAGAAAAGTTCCCTTTGTAGAAAAAAAATTGGTGGGTGGGTTCCGAGATGACCTCGGAACCAGCGAGATATTTTGTTTGTACAGCTGCTGTTTTTTTTATTTGGAAAATAAAATAACGGCAGCTGTACCCATGCTTAATGCTTTTGTAAAGGGTGAATGGTTCCCCTGAACAAATCTGTTAATCGTTAATGAACGTCATGATTTCCTTTATGTATTCCTCTTTTTGTTCCCACCATATTTCATGACCTGCATTTTCAATGAATTTATACTGACTGTTAGGGTATAAATCCACATATTCATAGGCAGACGCAAATGGGTGGTATTCACATTGTCCTTGCAGGACTAATACAGGAGCTTTGACGTTTTTGATTTTATCTCTTACTTCCGGGAGGTCGCCATTGTTGGTGGCAAGGAATGCATATAAGCCTCCGCCGCCTTCTTCAGGGAGAACATTGGCTGGGTTGCAAACCATACCTTTGGTGAACTGGCTTGCGAGTGTATTTAACATTCGGTCCATCTGCTTGTCTGGTATTAGTTTCTTATCAAGTAACAGAGCACCGAATGTTGCGACAATTGCCTTAGGTTTCATTGCCATATTACTTACATCCTTAATAAAGCTGTAAGGTTTCTTGAAGATTAAGGAGTCTGGGGTGTTGTAAATAGAATCCAAATCAACATATTTTTCATCTGCCTGAAGGTGAGGTAATAGGGTGCCGGGAGAACTAAATACTAACTTGGCTATGTTTTCTGGATGCCTTGCAGAGTAATGAGCAGCAAGAATAGATCCGAACGACTGTCCTATTAGGATAACTTCTGGGGCTTTAATTTTCTGTGTAATAATTTCACGCAGGTCAATTAAATGGTTTTCGAAATTGACATCAGAAAACTTTTCTAATCTATCCGATAAGCCCGAACCCCTCTGGTCATAAAGAAAAACATTGTGCCCCATCTCCGTAAGGCTTTGAAGGGTTTCAATAATGCTGGAATGCACATATCCACCAGGCCCCCCATGTAAAAATACTACTGGAATTTTATTAAGGCTATCTATTCCCGTCAAATGAGTGTAGGCGATGTTGAAGCCTTCATTCATTTTCCAATACTGAGTGCTTTCCCTGGGTTTTATAGGCTGGACAGTCTCTTTTTCAGGTATAATTACAAGGATTAAAAAAATAGTTAGTAAAATGCCTAATGCTATTCCTATCCACTTAAAAATCTTCTTGATCAGTTTCATGGTCTGTTTTTGAGCTTAGACCGATTCTCATGGATTTAGGTTTCATTTTTAGGACTTGAAATTTAGTGAGAGGGCAGAACTATTCAAAACTTTTAGTAATAACTTGTTCTGCTGGTTTCCCTTGAGGGGTAAAATCCATATTATGCTTATTCCCTTTATTTCTTTTTGAGATAGCTTCTATTTATTTTCTTTAAAATAGGTTTGGCAATTCATAATATACTGAACCAGCAACACCTAATATACAAACCGTTTATTATATTTACGGATGTAACTACAACTTAGATTTTTATATTCACTTATTTCCTAAATACCCGAACTATGAGTTTTACCAAACTAAGTGCGTTTCTGGCCGCACTGCTATTGATTACTGCCTGTCAGAAAGATGAGGTTCAATTACCTCAAAACACAACAGATCTCCTAACGCCTGCTGAGATTGATGAAAAATTAGAAGCAGCTCTACAGGAAAATGGCCGTATTTACTGGTCAGATCAAGACTTGCACACAATTTACAGTGCTGGTATGCAATCTGATTCTATCTTCGCCATTGGTTATCAACCCGAAGGATTTTTCAATATTGAAGAGCGTATGCACAACATCAATATTGAAAGTGATGACTGGATGGCTGCTAAGAACGAAATTTACCGCCTTATCGAAGCACAAGAAGGTACAGAAATCAGAAATCTTTTACCGTTCGGAGAACCTGAAGTATTGCCTAATTTCGGTGTTCGTATTACGCAAAAAAGTACCCTTGAAGCGCTTCAGCAGCTTCCTGAAATTCGTTTTCTGGAACCAATGGGCTATTACCCGGAAGAAACGCCAGTAGTTAAGCAACGCGATGGCTCTGGTTGTGGCAGTAGTTCTCCTAACTACAGTATTCCCAACTCTGATTACACTACTATTGCTCCTAATGCTAAGCGCCCGTGGAACTTTGGGGCAGCAAATATCCCTTCGGCATGGACTCAAACGAGTGGCGATAATGTGAAAATTACTATTATTGATACCGGTGCTGCGGATGGTCAGGATAACCTGGGCAGTAACTTCAATTCTGGGTACTCTAGTGGTCGTACGATTCAGAAATTGAGCACACACTACTCTGGTTGGTGGTGGTGGAGAAGCTTGGATTCTCCTAATGATCCATGTGGACACGGTACTAAAATGGCAGGTCTTGCTGCTGGCCCACGCAGTAATGATGGCAACTCTGTGGGGGTAGCATATAATGCTGACCTAATGTCTATTCGTGCGGTTGCAGATGTCGTTATTTCTTCTTCAGATGAGAAGAATGGCGTAAGAGATGCTTTGGTTATTGCAGGTAATGATAATGCTGTACGTGTAATTTCCATGTCTATTGGAACGCCATTCTACAGCGGTACAGTAGCTGATGGTGTTTACTATGCATACAACAAAGGAAAAATGATGATGGCTGCTGCAGGTACATCTACGAGCTGGACCAACTGGGTTGGAGTAATTTTCCCTGCCTGGATGCCTGAGACGGTAGCTGTTACAGGGGTACGCGATCAGTCGCCTTATCAGGAATGCAATACATGCCATTATGGCCCGGAGGTAGAATTCGCTTGTGTTATGCAAAGAAGCTACAACGATAATGAATCTCTGTCGCTTGCTACTTGTTGTAATCAGCCTACCTATACAGGAGGCTCATCTTGTGCCACGGCGACCACTGCAGGTATTGCGGCTTTGGTTTGGAGCCAAAACCCATCTGCTTCTCGTGCAACGGTTTTGCAGGTATTGAGAAATGCTTCTGCTTTATATCCGGCTAAAGATAATAACTTTGGATATGGAACTATTGACGCGAATGCTGCGGTGAATGATCCAGCGTTGTAGGTAAAATAGGCTTAATTATGCAGAAAAAAAGGAGTTTCCGGCCTTGAAGGCCGGAAACTCCTTTTTTTCTGCATAATTAAGCCTCAATATTAAACTGTAGTTAGCAATCAGAGCCATTGACAGTTTATCTATCCCTTGGATAAAGTCACTATCAAAGTTAGTTGTTCCTCCACTAAAATAAATATCGAATCCAACTATACCGTCTTCAAATAGGCATGCACCAACGACATGGTAGCAGAACCCTGCCCAACAGCAGACGCTACTCTCCGGACAGATTTGGCTCGCCGCTACTAACCTTCTTCAGCCTGCTTTTTGTGGTCTTCCATCATTTTTTGGTGGTCGCTGTTGATCTTTTCGTGCTCTTTTTCCATCATTTCGTGTTCTTTAACCATTGTTTCATGATCCTGTTTCATCTTTGCGTGTTCAGCTTTTAAAGTTTCTATGTCCACATTTCCGGTTGCGTGCTTTTCGGCTAATTCTTTGTGATTTGCTAAAATTGCCTCGTGCTTCTTCATTATTTCCTCATGTTTTTTCATTAGTGCTGTGTGTTGAGTTTCTAGGACTGTGTGGATAGAATCTAAAGCAGTATCAACTAGTGTTGCATGTTCAGCAATCATCTTTTTGTGCATTTCTTCCATTTCAGCGTGTTGTTCGGCTAGCTTTTCATGCTCTGCCTCCATTTTTTCATGTTCTGCTACAAGTTGCTTATGTTCTTCTGATTGAGCTGGATTGGATTGACATCCAACAAGTAGTGCAAAGGAGAATAAAAGGATTGAAAAGAGTTTTAAAGTGGATTTCATCTTTGTGTAGTTTTGAATTAAAAATTTAACCCAAGTTACGAAATAAGAGGGAGATTGTCTTAGGCGTTAAGTTCTTTTGTGTGCAAAGTCTGCGATCGCAGACTTTGCACACAAAAGAACTAAAAAACTCGTTCTTTGACAAATTGTGTGGAACTTCAAAATGATAACCCTTGAATGCCCTT
>CAZHZT010000193.1:0-6495 GCA_964537285.1 uncultured Saprospiraceae bacterium
AGGGCATTCAAGGCTTATCATTTTGAAGTTCCACACAATTTGTCAAAGAACGTTAGTTTTTTAGTTCTTTGACAACAACCTTAAAGAACGTAATAAATTGGTGGATTAGGAAAAGATATTAATTAAAAAGACAGGATAAAAAATAAGGGCATGCAGCCAATGGCTGCATGCCCTTATTTTTTATCCTGTCTTTTTAATTAATATCTTTTCCTTTTTCAAGTTGCATAATGGCGTTCTCCATGCTTTTTCTATTCAAATCATCAGGAGCTCTTTCCAGGGCAATTTTGGCATGTTTCAGCGCTTCTTCATACTTGCCAAGAGCAGAATAAGCTCTTGCCAAACCAACCCTTACCGGCCACACATCACCAAAACGATCCATGTTGTGTTGGAATATTTTCAAAGCCTCCTCATGTTCACCTTGAGCGATCAATTGACGGCCGTAGCCATGCACCTCAAATATCCCCACCGACGGGTGATCAATGGCTTTATCCATAACCGCTTTAGCTTCTGTGACTCTTCCCATTCGGTTAAGAATCCTGCTTTTAGTCGAAAGCGTAGTAAAGTTTTCTGCTCCGGAGAAAGGGTCACTGATCGCTTTTTCCGCCCAAGTAAGTGCTTCTTCCAGGTTAATACCTTCTTGTAAGCAATAGGCTGCTGCGGAATTCCAGTTCTGCCACAAGAACCCATCTTCTCCGGTCAATTCCTTTCTGATTTGATTCAAAATGACCTCATTTGCATTTTCCACTTCAATGGTGAACGGCAATTTTATTTTTTCCCAAAAGAGAGCTGCTGTTGCACTTTCCGGCTGGCGATCAATAAATTCGAAGGTTAGCCACTCGTGAAATTCACTTTCTTCTGGTTTTACATCTACTCTCAAAGCATCATTAGCTTCATCATAAAAGTAGCTGCCCCAGGCCCCATTGTCTTTTGAGAAAATCAGCGTCCAGGGTGCGTTTTCTTTTACAATGACAAAGAAGCCATACTTACCGGCTTTTAAGGGTTTGCCCTCGACTAAAATATCATGAGAGCATTCGAAAATTGTATTTTCATTCGCTCCCGCCCGCCAGGGGGCACTTTTGCTGGTTCCGAAACCAAGATTGTTTAGGCCGTAAGGTACCAATTGGCCCCAGATCTTTCCGGTGCGATCTTCACCATTACTTCCTGTAACATCCGGGCTATTGTAGGTGATGGTCACATGAGCAATAGGCCCAATGTACTGGGTGACAATGCTTTTTTGATTATTTCCGCTGGGAGGCAGGCTGATTTGAGCAAAAAACACCTGGGTACACAACAAAAATGCAGCTGTAGAGAGTAGACTTTTCATAGTAACAATTTATTAGGTTTAATGATTAATTCAGCACTTCTCCTTTTGGAAATCCAAAACCAAATTTACGCCACTTCGTAGCGATATTTTCTTTTTGCCCTCCTCAAAAGAAAATATCGCGAACTACCTAAGCTTTCCCCTTCAGATACTTGGATAGAAAGCCCACCATTGCTCTGTAAACCTCAAAGCGATTTTCTTCATTATCAAAACCATGGCCTTCGTTGTACTTTACCATGTAGGGCACATCCATATTCCGCTTTCGCAATGAGCGCACTATTTGATCCGATTCATCTATATTAACCCTTGGATCATTAGCTCCCTGAATGACAAAGAGAGGCGCTTTAATTTTATCCACATGAAAAACAGGCGAAGCTTCTTCAAAATGTTCTTTATCTCTTTCGGGATGCCCCACCATTTCATACATCATATCCAGATAAGGCTTCCAGTAAGGAGGAATGGTATTCAAAAAAGAAAATAGATTGGAAACCCCTACATAATCAATACCACAGGCATAGAGATCAGGAGTGAAAGTCAATCCGGCCAGTGTCGCATAGCCTCCATAACTTCCACCATAGATGGCGATATAATCCTTATCTGCAATTCCCTCATTGATTAGATATTGAACTCCATCGGTGATATCATCCTGCATTTTCTTGCCCCATTGTTTGAAGCTGCTCTCCCAGAATTTACGGCCAAAACCAGTGCTTCCCCTAAAGTTCATTTGCAGAACGGCATAGCCTCTGTTAGCTAGTAACTGTACTTCCGGATTAAAACCCCAGACATCGCGATGCCACGGGCCTCCGTGAGGATTAACAACTACAGGCAGCTCTTTTGCCTCCACACCTACCGGAAGGGTTAAGTAACCATTAATAGTCAAACCATCCCTGGAAGTATATTTGATAGGCTTCATCGGGGCCATGTCAGCCTCATTTAACCAAGGGCTTATTTCCGCGATCTTTTTGAGTACTTTTGTATTCTTATCAAAAAAGTAATAAGCCCCCAGGGAACGATCACTGAAGGTGCGTACCATCATTTTATCTTCTTCCTTATTGATGCTCGTAATGAATACTTCATAATCCCCTAGCGCATCCTCCAGAAATTGATAGATCTCTGCTGTTTCCTGATCGAAGAACTTCCGGTGGCGTAAATCTGTATTATACACTACAGAGGTAAGCACCTTTCTCTTTCTGGAATAATTAAGGGATTGAACATCGACTTCCGGATGCTCAAAGATAATTTCTCCGGTTTCCTCCCCTGTTTGCATATCAAAACGCGTAATAACTGCTTTGTCACGACCGGCGTTGGTACTTACAAACACAGAACTTCCATTATCAAATTCGAAAAACAAAGGATTAATTTCCTCCCGGAAATTTGTGGTAATGATCTCCCGAAAACCTTCCTCTTCGCTATCCCGGTACATAAGTGTGTGATTGACTCCGTCTTTTACCTTACCCGCAATGCGCAATTTACCTTCGTGATCGGTCATCCAGAAGCTAATTGGCTCTACGGGGTTATCATTCTTAGCCAGCAATTCAATTGCACCGGTGAGAATATTTAATCTGTAGGGTTCAAATAACTGAGGATTATTCTTATTCATACCGATAATCAACTCATCCTCAATATCTTTTAGATCGTCGATTATTTGGATTTTCACGCCATCGTAAGGGGTGAGGTCCTTGGGATGTGTGCCATCTTTATTGATCGCATAAAGAGAATAATTTTCATCTCCCCCCTGATCTTTTAAATAGATGATACGATTGCTATTGGCCCAGAAATAGCCCTGAATATCTCTTTCGGTTTCATGTGTAAGCTGAAGCGGCTTTTCATCACTTCCTATTTTTTGGACAAAGATGTTCTGGCGACGGCCATGAAGGCCTTTAAAAGAAAAATACTGGCCATCGGGAGATAATTGATAGGCCGTTTTTTCAGGTTTTCTAAAGAAATCTTCAGCAGAGTATTTAAATACTCCTTTTTCCTGATTCATTAGTTCAGCTAACTGGGCATCACTGGAAGGCAGACTTACGTCCCCCGGTTTTTGCATTTCGGCGGTACTATTCACGCCCGATTTGGGTTCACTCATCAATATTATTTATCCATTTTAACAATTCTGATTCCAATTCCAATTCCTTTTCATCGATCAGATACTCAATTACTTTAATTACTTTATTTCGGCGTTTCGGGGAAAAAGCCTCCACTACTTCTTCCAGCCTCAGAGGCTTCCTTTTTAAAACCATTTTAATTTTTTGTTTGTAACGTTCATACTCCTCTTCCGTTACCTTTTCATTTTGTCTTCCCAGACAAACATCGCAAATTCCGCAAGGAGATGCAGCCTTTTCTCCAAAATATTCGACCAATTGATTGCTTCGGCAGAGAACCGATTCCGCATAATTGATCGCCTTGTCGATTCTGAACTTATACCTTTCTTTTCTGAAATTATACAATTTTGTATCAATTGTCAGATTTTGGGCTTCAATTCGATCCTTGATATAAGTAAGTTGAGGTTTATCCTTTCTCCGGATATAGCAAACAATACCATCGCGATGAAGTTGTTCAAGAAGCCGAATCAACTGCCCGGGGTCCGGCATTTTCAAAGCACGAGCGATTTTGCCTTCAAAAATATTGACAAAATGATTGAAAAGCCCTTGATAAGACCGCAGCAAAACTTTCAGGATCTGGTCCATCTGTCGATTTCTCAATTGGTAATCATAGAGTTGATCTTTGGGAACCAAAATTTTGATAGAGGAGGGAATAAAAACCGATTCCGAGAGTGCGATCCAGCCTGCTTGTTCCAATATTTTCAGGCAACTGAACACCAAAATAGGTTTTAGTTTAAAATTTTCTGAAAATTCCGCTATATCAAAATCAAAGGTTTGGCCCGCACCGCCTCCAATGGCTAGTTGAAAATAACTAGCCATTGCCTGATAAACCCTTTTCAATTCCGGTAATTCAGGAAAACCAATATCAAATTGCCGCTCCAGATTAAACTTATCCTCGTTGTTGTAGAGCAAAACAGCAAAAGACTTCTTACCATCCCGCCCTGCCCGGCCGGCCTCCTGGAAATAAGCTTCGAGGCTATCCGGTAAATCCATGTGGACGACCACCCGAACGTCAGGCTTATCAATCCCCATACCAAAGGCGTTGGTGGAAGCCATGATCCGGATTTTATCTTCCACCCAGGCTTCTTGTTTTTGTGCCCTTACCTCCGGGGAGAGACCTGCATGATAAAAATCGGCAGCTATTTTATTTTTCCTAAGAAAAAGGGCTATCTCTTTTGTTTTTCTTCTTGAGCGTACGTAAACCAAGCCTGATCCGGGTACTTTTTTAAGAATATCCAACAATTTTTCCAGTTTCCCTTCCTCTTTCAACACCACATAGGCCAAATTATCTCTGGAAAAACTTTTTTGAAAAACATTTTTTTTGCGAAAACCCAGATTAAGTTGAATATCCTCAACGACTTCGGGCGTCGCCGTTGCAGTAAGCGCCAGGACAGGCACTTTGGGCTGAATCTCACGGATGTCTTCGATATGCAGATAAGATGGACGAAAATCGTAGCCCCACTGAGAAATGCAATGTGCTTCATCGACGGCAATGATATTTACCTTCATCCGGGCAATGCGCTCTCTTGCCAAATCCGTCGTAAGTCTCTCCGGAGAAACGTACAAGAGTTTCGTCTGCCCATACACACAATTATCCAGAATGCGATCAATTTCTTTGTAGTGCATACCCGAATAAATCGCTTCAGCAGGAACATTGCGTTTTTTTAAATTATAGACCTGATCCTTCATCAAGGCAATCAAGGGAGAAACTACGATGCAAATGCCTTCCATACACAAAGCCGGCACCTGAAAACAAATAGACTTGCCCCCGCCTGTCGGAAGAAGCGCTAAGGTATCTTTGCCGTCCAAAACAGATTGAATGATATCTTCCTGGAGCGGTCTGAAAGATGGATACCCCCAGTATTTTTTTAGTATGTCGAGGGGTTCTTTCAATTCGATTAATTATAACAACCTTTACGTCGACCAGATCTTCTGCGGCTACCGACCAGGCCGTTATCCAAAAAGTTATAAGAAACAAAAATTTCACCGATAAAATACCAGTCGTTGGTACTTCCATTTCCACGTTGATCGCCGGTTCTTACCGGGCTGCCGCTTTTATTGGCCAGAGCAGCGGCCAGTTCCCCTTTGCCTTCCAGCATTTCGGCATCGCTGACATAGGTCGTACTAACATCATCCAGATAGCCCGTAAACGTATACCGATGGCCTAGCATAATGCCTAGATTAATTTTATCATTTAGGGCATATTTCGCTCCTACACCGAAAGGAATGGCAAAGGCAAACTTACTGTAAGGCTCGCTTTCAGGATACTGAGAAAGTCCTTGACCTTCCGTACCTAATGGCTGCAACTCGTACCATTCTCCATCGAGCTCACCTTTTGGATTAAAACTAAAACCCGCAATACCTACGAAAACAAAAGGAGAAAAAACTTTGTATAAACCGTAGGGTTGATAACCAAGAATGTTGAACTCAGCGGTTAAGCCAAATTCCAGAATACGGGATTTAAAATTTAGGTTCCGGGCTCTGTCTTCATTAGCATCATCGGCGGTAACTTGAGCAAAGTTAAAGTTAACGCGGGCCGAGACATAGTCGCTAAAATTATAACGACCGAATACACCAGCACCGGGACGTACGTAACGAAAGTTTTTCACAAAATTATCAGCGTCCAAATCACCTTGATAAAAGGACAAGCCCAGGGAAAGGCCTACTTCAGGATGCTGGGCGCTTGCGTTATATGCTAAAAAACAAATGCTAAGGATGAATACGATGTTTCTCATGAATAATCTAGTTTTTGGCCGGATCCGTATTAGAACCCTTTTTTTCGTCTATTATTTTACAAAAATACAATATGTTTAAAAAATAGCGTTTATAATATTCATATTTTTGTTCTTAAACGACTTTTAAAAACACCGTTCTTTGACAAGTTGTGTGGAACTTCAAACAGGAGTCACCCCGAATTTTAAGGAACTTCATGTTATAAATGTAATTAAAAATCAGTGCAGTAAATCAACATTTTAGGACCGGCCTTATTCAATTTAGCTTTTTGAAAGGCTGGAAGCCGTTAAAAAATGAATACTGTTTGAGCCTCGGCGAGTTTATTCATTTTAGGCTTCCAGC
>CAZHZT010000194.1:0-6438 GCA_964537285.1 uncultured Saprospiraceae bacterium
TGAATACAGCCTTGATTTTTTGCTACTTTTTTATCAAGAAAAAAGTAGAGAAATCCTTGATTAACAACACTATGCAAAGATTTTCACAAATATGAGTTATTCCGAATTTTCGGGATGACTCATATTTTGAAGTTCTATTATATCACAATTTATTTTAAAGAACTAAAAACACTTATACTGACCTTAGTTTTCGCACAAACCTTAAAATTTTTAATAAAAAGATGAAGTTGAAATTTGGATTCTTACTATTCTGCATGGCATTTAGTGGCCTTGCAATTGCTCAAACCTCCGCTCCTGAAAATTGGTTTAACCTTGACCCCGAAAAAGATGGCGTTCAGGGCGTGAGCACCGAAAAAACGTACAAGGATTTACTGAAAGGTAAAAAAGCCGAACCTGTTGTTGTAGCTATCATCGACTCTGGTGTAGATAGTGAACACGAAGACCTGAATCAGATTATGTGGGTAAACGAAGATGAAATCGCTGAAAATGGCATCGATGATGATGGCAATGGGTATGTAGATGATATCCACGGCTGGAACTTTATCGGTGGCAAAGATGGGCGCAACATACACCACGACACCTATGAAGTTACCCGCCTTTATAGCAAGTACCGTTCGAAGTACGAAGATGCAGACCCGGATAAACTCTCCAAAAAAGAACGCAAGGAGTACGAAAAATTTCAGTTGTGTAAAGAAGAAATCGAAACAGAGGTTTCTGCTACTCAACAACAGGCGACCTTTATTTTTCTCATCAATGACGGTATTCAAAAAATTAAAGCGCTTTTAGGTAAGGATAAACTCGCTGAGGCGGATCTCGAAAAAGTGGAGACCGAAGATGAGGAAATCAACAGAGCTATTGCCATGCTCAACTCTGTTATGGCCAACGGCGTTTCACTTGAGGAACTTCAAAAAGAGATAGAAGAGGCTGTGAAGTACTTTGAGTCTGTTCTTAATTATCACTACAACCCTGATTATCAGGTAAGAGATGAGATTGTAGGAGATAACTATGATGATCCGTACGAGAAGTACTATGGCAATAACGATATCAAAGGCCCAGATGCGAGCCACGGAACCCATGTGGCCGGAATTGTTGCCGCGGTAAGAAATAATGGCGTGGGCATGAAAGGAGTAGCTGACAATGTCCGCATCATGTCTGTAAGGGCTGTTCCTGACGGGGATGAGCGCGACAAGGATGTTGCCAATGCTATTATTTATGCTGTAGACAATGGAGCTAAAGTGATTAACATGAGCTTTGGAAAAAGCTTTTCATGGAACAAAGAAGTTGTTGACAAGGCAATTAAGTATGCTATGAAAAACGATGTTCTGCTGGTTCATGCAGCGGGTAACGATGGAAGTAATAACGACGAAAGTCCGAAGTATCCGAATGACTTCTTTGCGAAAAAAGGTTTGTTTGGTCCTAAAAAAGCCAAAAACTGGATCGAAGTGGGCGCCTTATCCTGGAAAGGAGGGAAAGATGCTGCTGCCACTTTTTCTAACTATGGCCCAGACAATGTTGATGTATTCGCTCCGGGAGTAGATATCTATTCTACCACTCCGGAGCAGGGATATGATAATTTTAACGGAACCAGCATGGCTTCACCGGTAGTAGCAGGTATTGCGGCTGTATTGCGTTCTTATTTTCCTGACTTAACAGCACGTCAGGTAAAAGAAATTATCATGGAATCAGCTTCTCCGGTAAAAAGCAAGGTAAGACGTCCTGGCGATGGATCTTTAGTTGCTTTCAGCGAACTTTGTGAGACAGGAGGTGTAGCCAGCACTTACGAAGCGGTAAAAATTGCTCAAAAGACCAAGGGCAAAGCTAAGAAGTCTAAGAAATCAAAAGCGGGCAAGGGAGATGAAGGGAAAAAGGATAAAGTAATTTATCCATAAAACATTTGAAACATGAGTCCTTTGACATAAATTGTGAAAAATGGAACTTCAAAATGATCATCCTTTCAGCCACAAGGACATTCAAGGCTTCTCATTTTGAAGTTCCACACAATTTGTCAAAGAACGATATCCTAGTGTTTCAGGAACTAAAACATTACTCCTCCTCTTCAATAGCGTCATCTTCGTCGCTCTCTACCTCAATCAAGGAAGTCAACGTCAATTTACCTGCTTGTCTTGGTGTAAATTTCCTTACATAGCGACGTCTCACCAGTTCATGGTCATTCCTGAACATATCATTTACGTCATCAATGAACTCAAATTCATCATCTTCCAACTCAAATGCTAATTCAGCCACGATTCGGCGGTCACTGAAAGAATCGAATTCTGTTTTGAATAACTCCTCAAATTTTGCTGTTTCACTTTTTATAGAAAAATGGGTATAATCTGCCTCAATACCTGAATTATCTAAAGAATTCGTTACGTAATCCTCAAATTGCTCTAGTTCTACGCCTGCTTGAGCCACGATTGCAAAATAATGATATCTCATATCTTTTCTGAATTTAAATTTTTTAAAAATTTGTGTACAATGACTAAAGATCCTTATTAGTAAACTATAACGTTCTCTTTCAAAGCGCGAATTTGCAAAAAAAATTGTAAATGTTAGTTGATAAGCGGCGTTTTTTATCGGCAGAATGGCCTGAAAACGCCATTGTGCGCAAAAAACACCCCCTGTTTTCTAATTTGGCAGCCTTTATTCTGAAGTAGTCGTCATGGCAAAATAGGCTTAATCATCAAAATTAATGCGTTCTTTAACCTGGAACGGAAATTTATTCTGACTCTCATAATAGGTCCGCATCATCATTTCTGCTAAAACGCCCATTAAAATCATCAAAATACCCACTGTGAAAAACATGCTGGAGATAGTAGGCAAGGGCGTTTGATCCAGGTCTATGGCATGGCCCAAGCGAAGATAAACGGCCCATATCAATAAGAATGCTGACATGATCAGGGAAAGGATGCCTGCTCCTCCAAAGAAGTGGATAGGGCGGTTCATGAAGCGATCCAAAAATTTAATGAGCAATAGATCCAGAATTACCTTGTAGATCCGGAATAAACCATAATTACTCTTACCAAATTGCCGCGGTTGATAATTTACCGGCATTTCGGTAATCTTTCCACCTTGCCACTTACAATAAACAGGAATAAATCGGTGCATTTGACCATAAAGTCGTACATCTTTGATTACATCACGACGGTAAGCTTTCAGGGTACACCCGTAGTCATGCAGTGGCACACCAGATATCCTGCTAATCAGTCCGTTAGCAGCCATAGAGGGCAATTTTCTTGTAAAATAACTCCCTTTCCAGCGCTTTTGTCGCCAGCCACTTACTACATCATAGCCCTCATCAAGCTTATTTATAAGCTTTGGAATATCCGCAGGATCATTTTCCAGATCACTATCGATCAAAACGATGATATCTCCTTTAGCATGTTGGATACCCGCGTTAATGGCGGCCGTCTGGCCAAAGTTTCGCCGGAAATTAACAACGCAAATGCGCTCATTCGATTCGGCTACTTTTTTCAAAGCTTCCCAGGAATTATCCCTGGAACCATCATTTACCGCAATGATTTCGTATTGAAACGGAGATACCGCTTCAACAAGTTTTTCGAAAAGTAAGGGTATTCCTTGCTCTTCATTATATATGGGCGTTACGACTGAAATGAGTTGTTCTTTCATGAAAGTACTCTTTTATTGCTTTGTGGTTAATAGCTGTTCTTAAAAAACGCTTGAAACTTGGTGCAAAAGTAGGAAGGATTTACGGGAAACGGAAAACGGAAAACGATCTTGACGGTAAGGTTTTTTGCCTAAAAATCGTCAGAATTTTGGTTCTGGATGATTTCATTTGGTCGAAATTTATTTGAGAAGTCCTTAAAGCAGGCCGTTAGGCCTGCCTGATCGTAGCCCTGGGTTCTCCCAGGGTTATAAGATACAGAGATCAACTTCCGCGTAGCGGAAGCACATCATAGGCCATTGCTCTTTTGTAGTGTGCTTCCGCTCAATGTCGTCAACTTAAGCTTTTTCTTTGCCTGGTGCTTTAGCGCCAGGTATAGTATTAATATTTATCGGGGCTTTAGCCCATAAATGACAAAAGGGCTAAAGCCCAATCTGACAATTATTCCCCCGGCACTGAAGTGCCGGGCTATAAAGAGCTTAAGTTGACGACATTGATACTACTGCTACGTGGAAGAATTTAGGTAGAATGACCATTTCCCCAGAAAAACCTGGGGCTACTATTAGACAGGCCTAACGGCCTGCTTGTTGTTCTTAAAACCTTTACCAAATGAAATCATTCAGAACCAATAAAAGTATTTAATTCAGCGGAATTGAGAATCGGAAGAGCAAAGCAAGTTCTCTATAACCTAAGTAAAGGAGAAAAATTTCTTTAAAAAATAGTGCTCCTTCGCGAATTTCAAACCGAACCGATTTATGATATTAGTTTTTTGACATAAATTGTGAAAAAATGGAACTTCAAAATGGATAAACAAACATCAGAAAGAATATTTAAGCATCCCAGAGAATCCCAAATCACGATGTCTCAGCTGATGCTCCCCTCCCACTCTAACTTTAGCGGAAAAATTCACGGCGGTTTCATCCTCAACTTGATGGATCAAATTGCCTTTGCGTGTGCTTCCAAGCATTCAGGAAATTACTGTGTAACCGCCTCTGTCAACAAAGTAGACTTTCTCAATCCTATTGAAGTGGGAGAACTGGTAAGTTTGAAAGCAAGTGTGAACTATACCGGCAATACGTCTATGGTAGTAGGCTTACGGGTGGAATCCGAGAATTTTCAGAAAGGCTTTGTGAAGCATTGCAATTCTTCGTATTTCACTATGGTGGCCAAGGATGAGGAAGGGAATAACGTGCCCGTCCCTGGTTTAATTCTGGATTCCGAGGAAAGCATTCGCCGGTTTGCGCGGAGCATAAAACGCCAGGAACAAGCTAAAACCCGGAGTAAAAGCTTTGATCCCACCTTTTTTAAGGTAGAGGAACACCTGGAATTGATAAAGAAGTATAATGCTAAGGTGTTGCTTTGATTGTTGGGGCAAACTTTTTCAATTTTAATCAACACCATATCATCAATATTTTCTAAACCGATAAACGCTGACGCATTCCATTTGGCAGATAAAATCGTTTTTGATACTTTTAAGGATATTTTTTACAGGCTGCCTTAGTACAGTGTAACCTAAGTACGCTACAAACTAAGCGCATCCTTTGTGGAATTCAAAAACGACAACTTATGAGTTTACTTACGGTAGGTGTTATCGGAACCTCCAAAAAAGAGCAAGAAAAAAGAGTACCCATCCACCCTGATCAATTGGGCTGGATAGACCAAGAGATCAGGAGCCATCTGTTTTTTGAAAAAGGATATGGCCTACCTTTCGGAATGGATGACAACACAATTGCTACACTTTCTGGTGGTGTCCATAGCCGTGATGAGCTCCTGAAGCGTTGCGACATTGTCTTGCTCGCCAAACCGGTGCAGGAAGATTTTGATAATATGAAAGAAGGAACCATTCATTGGGGTTGGCCACACTGCGTACAGCAAAGAGGTATAACTCAGACAGCCATTGATAAAAAGTTGACACTCATTGCATGGGAAGCAATGCATCGTTGGTCGGCCCACGGAGACTGGCAGTTGCACGTATTCCATAAAAATAATGAAATAGCCGGATACGCGGGCATTCACCACGCCATGAACCTGATGGGTATCGATGGAAATTATGGCCCAAACCGAAAAGCCGTCGTAATCAGTTTCGGCTCAGTAAGCAGAGGGGCCATCCGCGCTTTGCAAGCCAGAGGAATCCAAGATATTACTGTTTTTACCCAACGCCATTATTTTCTGGTAGCGGACCAAATGGCTGGAGTGAATTACTATCAGTTCGAAAAAGATGAGCAAGGCAAGTTGGTTTCTCTTCATCCTGACCGGCAGTCTCTTCCCTTCATCGAAGAATTGGTTGACGCGGATATAATTGTAAACGGCATTCTCCAGGATACTGATAATCCGATCATGTTCGTTCCAGAAGATCAAAACCACCGGCTGAAAGCCGGATGCCTCATTGCAGACATTAGCTGCGATGAAGGTATGGGCTTTTCATTTGCAAAACCCACTAGTTTTGATGCACCAATATTTAAAGCAGGGAATATTTTTTATTATGCAGTAGATCACTCCCCTTCCTACATGTGGAATTCTGCCAGCTGGGAAATTTCTAACAGCATGATTCCTTACTTACCGATCATAATGGGAGGGCCGGAAAAATGGGAAAACAGTGAAACCATCCGTCGCGCTATTGAAATCAAGGATGGAATAATCCAAAATTCTAAAATTCTTTCTTTTCAAAAGAGAGCAGAAGAATATCCACACGAGGAGCTGTAATTACTTGAGAGGAGAGTTTTTGTAAAGCGGTATGTTAGGAGTTCCAGATGATTTCATTTGGTAAGGGATTAGGCAATTAATAAGCTACCCAAATTTTGCGAAGTAATTTTTTT
>CAZHZT010000195.1:0-6198 GCA_964537285.1 uncultured Saprospiraceae bacterium
ATCACGCAAAGTTAAGCTTTCAAATGATTTTACGCTTCGTTTGCGTAACATCAGTCAACTAATTACAAATAAAAAGGAGGCTGTCTCATAAGTAGGTTCGATGCGCTTGGCAGGAAATTTTCTTTTTCGAGAGGCGTTCTTTTTGGGTTCTAGATGATTTCATTTGGTCGAAATTAATTTGGGAAGTCCTTAAAGCAGGCCGTTAGGCCTGCCTGATCGTAGCCCTGGGTGCTCCCAGGGGTATAAGATATAGAGACCAACTTCCGCGTAGCGGAAGCACATCATAGGCCATTGCTCTTTTGCAGTGTGCTTCCGCTACGCGGAAGAAATTTGGTGTAAATCCTTTCCCCAGGAACACCTGGGGCTTCGATCAGGCAGGCCTAACGGCCTGCTTTTTGTTCTTAAAACATTTACCAAATAAAATCATCTAAAACCCAAAAAGAACGCCTCTCAAGTGAAAATACTCCTCCCGAATTGAACGAATTACTTATGAGACAGCCTCCTTTTTGTTTGTAATCATTCACTCAAACCGTAAAATGTCAACTTACGACAAAACCTTTACATGATTTTCCTGTAATTGGCTATTTAATCTAATCATAATTTGTAATATCTTTATTAATTTTGCATAAAATTTTTTTTAGCATGAAACACCTGTACGCAACATTATATTTGGTAATCTTTTCTTTCTCTGTCTCTTTTGCCCAAAATTTTACCATCGATCCGGATACGATACTCAGCGAAAACGCCGAATTAGATGTGTATACAGAGTACTATATATACATGCATCCCAATGTGGATTCTTTATATCTTTCCTGGAGATTGGTAGGAAATACTTTCCCGGATGGTTGGACTTATGATTTGTGTGACCTGGGCACTTGTTATACAGATCTTCCAAATACCGGAGATATGACTAGCCCGGCAACAGCCGAAGAAAGTGGTTACCTGAAACTTATACTTAATCCCCGGGATGTTCCCGCTTCAGGCTTATTGTCCTTTTGGGTTTATGAAACAGGGCATCAGGACGAATACATAACGGTGCATTTTGACATCAGTGCCGGAACAACCTCTACTACATATCCTGTGGAGCAGCAATTTGAAGTATTCCCCAACCCAACATCCAATGAATTGATCATTAAGCCGAAAGAAATGAGAAGCATGATCGAAGAAATCATTATTTATGACCAGCTTGGGCGCCAGGTAAAAAGTTTCTCCGGTTTTCAGGCCGGAACATTATATTTTGATAACCTAGGACTCAAAGATGGCATGCACACTTTAGTGATCCAAAGCAATAAAAAAACTTATACGGGCAAGATTTTGGTTAAAAATTAAGGCCCTCTATATCAAAAACCTAAACCCAGTAATTCCTGCTTCGGAACGCATTTAAAAACGATTTTTTGCGCCTACGGCGCGAGATTTCTTTAAAGTAAGCATCACTGACCTAAACCTGTATTACATTAAATAATTAAATTATATCATCATGAAGGGAGCATCTACATCCATTCTTTTTTTATTTCTCTCCGTGTTCGTCTGGGCACAATCTACACAAATCAACCTACTTAGCGACAATGTTCAAGGCACAACGGTACAGTTGACCCTTGATGGTTATTCATTTGCTAATGTAGAAACCCCACAAGGAACGGCTCAAATTATTCAAATTGAAGACGGAACACCAATCCTGGAGAAAGGTGCACCCGATTTACCTAAAATTTCCAGCTCAATTGTCATCCCTTGGGATACTAAAATGGAAATCAACGTACTGAATTCAAGCTATAAGGAGTTCTACAATGTTGAAGTAGCTCCTTCTAAAGGGAATCTTTATCGCAATGTCAATCCCGAGGATGTCGCTTTCGAATATGGCCCGGTTTACCAAAAAGATGCGTTCTATCCTACTAAGGTCGCTACAACGAGAGCACCTTTTGTAATGCGCGATTTTGCGGGCCAAACCATTGTATTTAACCCTATTCAGTACAATCCGGTCAGTAAAACACTGCGCGTATACGATGAGATCACTGTGGAGCTAACGCCTGCTACTGAAGCAAGTTCCCTATCCAGAACACCTGCTACAGGAAAGATCGTAGCTCCTTTTGCTGATATCTACAGTCGTCAGTTCTTAAACTTTAGTGCCTTAGCTGATTATGACCCGGTAGCAGATTGGGGTAATATGCTTATCGTTGCTTATGATGATTACATCGATCAAATGTCTCCTTATGCTCGTTGGAAAGTGGAGCAAGGTATTCCTACAGAGCTGGTTCCATTCAGTGAAGTGGGAACAAATCAAGATGACCTTTTAAACTATGTGCGTGATTATTACAATGACAATGGCTTAACTTACCTTTTGTTGGTTGGTGACGAAAACACAATTCCAACGATCATGGTAAATTATGGTGGTTTATACAGCTGTGATAACTGTTTTGGTTATATGAGCGATAACGACCACTACCCGGATCTTTTTGTAGGTCGCTTCAATGCTGAAGATGCTGATCAGGTACAAACAATGATCGACCGTGCGCTTGAGTACGAAAAGAATCCTAGCATGGATAACTTAGAGTGGTTCGAAACGTCTCTCGGCTTGGCTTCAAATGAAGGAGCTGGCATCGGAAACGAGGGCGAATCAGATTATGAACACCAGAATAACTTAAAAACTCAATTACTTGATTATACTTTTGCTAGTGTTTATGAGTTTTATGATGGCTCCCAAGGAGGTGTTTCACCAACACCTGGCGATGTAACAGCAGATGCAAATGGCAATGCGAATGCAAACATGATCAATAATGTTTTGAATGATAAAGGAGCTTCTTTGATGAACTATACCGGCCACGGCTGGGAGCAAGGCGTTTCTTCCGGAAGTTATGATGTAACTGCGGTTAATCAGTTGACAAACGTTGGGCATTACCCATTTTTCATTGTAGTTGCCTGCTGTACAGGTGATTTTACAGATAATGCAGGAGGTGATTGCCTGGGAGAAGCCTGGATTCGTGCTACAGATGATAATACCGGAGAACCGACAGGGGGTATCGGCGGTATTTTTGCCTCTATATACCAAAGCTGGGCTCCTCCAATGGAAGGGCAAGATGAAATGATCAATATCATTACCGAGGCTGTAAGTTACTCTACTCGCCACACAATCGGTGGCATCGCTATTAATGGATTTGCTTCTATGAATGATGAATACGGCGCTTCTGGAGATGAAATGACCGACACCTGGAATATTTTTGGGGATCCTTCCGTAGTACTTCGTACCGCAGCTCCGTCTGACATGGTAGTAACACACCAACCAACTACACCAATGGGTTCTGATCAATTATTGGTAAATTGTGATGTGGAAGGTGCTTTAATCAGTATTACTCAGGACGGAATTTTGCTGGGAACAGGTATCATTGATAATGGTGAGGTAACCGTTTCTTTCAACGAATCCATTACTTCCGTAGAGGACCTTAAGGTTACCGCTACAGCTTTCAATCATATTCCATACCAGGGTCCGGTTCTTGTTCTCTTAAGTGGCCCGTATGTAGTTGTAGACAACTATACAATTGAAGACCCAAGCGGTAACAATAATAATTTGGCCGATTTTGGAGAAAGTATTCTTTTCAACGTAGAGCTAAAAAATATTGGCCTTAGTACAGCAATTAATGTAAAAGGAACATTGACCACTGCTGATAACCAAATTACAATTACAGACAATGAAGATACCTGGGGCGATATTGAAAGTGGTAACTCTATCAATAATTCCGCAGCATTTGCCTTTACTATTGCTGATGACATTGAAGATCAGCACGAAGTAAAATTCGACTTAGAAATTACGGATGATGAAGACAATACCTTCGTCCTTCCTATTAAAATCACAGTCAACGCACCAATAATTGAAGTGCTTGACATAAGCTTTGACGATAGTGTACTGGGTAACGGTAACGGTCGCCTGGATGAAGGAGAAACAGTAACGCTTCGCATCCAAAACATTAACAACGGCCACAGCATGTCTCCTTCTGCAATGGGTACACTTGCCAGCAATAACTTATTCTTGAGCATTGGTGATCCAATGTACACCGTAGGTGAGATCAGTGAAAATGGCAGTTCAATCATCGATGCCGTCTATGAAATCGTAATTGAAGATGAAGTACCATTCAACAATTTGGCTCACTTCAACTACGATGTAAGTGCAGGAGCGTATGGTGATGAAGCTATTTTCAATGCTAAAATCAATCTGTTGGTAGAAGATTTTGAAAGTAATACCTTTGACCAATACGACTGGTCTTCTGAAGGGAAGCTTCCTTGGTTCATTACCAACGAAGTGACTTACGAAGGCGAATCGGCTTCTCAATCAGGCGGTATCTCTCACAGCGAGGAATCCGTAATGATTCTGGATGTAAATGTCCTAGAAGCAGGTGAAATGTCTTTCCATTACAAAGTATCTAGTGAAGCTGAATATGATATACTGAGCTTCCATATCGATGGCGTTAAGCAAGATGAATGGTCAGGAGAAATTGATTGGACCGAAGTTGTCTACATGCTTGAGGAAGGAGAGCATGAATTGAAGTGGATCTACGCAAAAGATCAGATTTTCAGCCAGGGTGATGACGCTGCCTGGGTTGACTTTGTCACTCTGCCTGTAATTGAGATCGTGAACACCTCGACTACTTCTATTTTCAATCAGGAAAGCTTCGAAATTATGCCAAATCCAGTAGCTCAAAATGCTACGATCACTTACGAATTAACCGCTAATTCTGATATTCAAATCAATGTATTGAATGCTGCCGGTCAAAAAGTAACTAATTTGTTTTCAGGAACAAATAATACAGGCAAGCATCAGTTCAGCTGGAATGCCAATACATTGAGCAGTGGAATTTACTTCATTGAGCTTCGTTCAGGCAGCAATACCTTGATCAAAAAATTAGTTAAGCAATAAAAAGAGTTGCACCAGCCTTTTTAAATAAACATAAATCATCCCGAAAATTCGGGATGATTTATGTTTCTATGATTACTTTAAATACCCTTCAAAAACGTCCACAATTTCATTATCCGGATCGTGATGCGCGCCCCGGATTCCCAACTTAGCCGCGGCCTCAATATTTTCTACCTTATCATCAACAAAAAGGGTCTCTTCGGCCTTTATTCCCGCATCTTGAAGAACATGCTCGTAAATTTTCAAATCGGGTTTCCGCATTCGGACCACATGCGAGTAATAGGTATTATGAAAAAAGCGCTGATCAAAATCCGAAACGCCGTGGTCTTTTTCCAGATGCTTATAAATGATTTCTAAATGTATACCGTTGGTATTGCTGAGCAAATAGATTTGATAATCCTCCTTTAGCTTTTCTAAAAAGAGCAAACGATGTGCAGGAATACCTACAATCATGGAATTCCAAATATCAAGAATTTCAATGGCAGATAACCTGTGCTCGCTTTCCTGCTGAAAGGCATGGATAAAAGCTTCAGCAGAAAGGTCATTGATTTCTAAGCGATCAAAAATATTCCGCTCATGAAGTCGGTTGTAGAAGCGCTCGAAATCGTCTGCGCCTATTTTTTCGCGAAAGCGGTTGATCACTCCGGGAGGATCAATGTCAATGATAACCTGCCCGAAATCGAATATGATGTTTTTTATAATTCCCATCAATGGAAGATTTTAAAAAAGTTTCCGTTCTTTGACAAATTGTAATTTAACACCGAAGTTATTTACTTTTAATTTTACTCGCAAAAGTTTTTCAGGAACGTTTGGGTTAAAAGCTGGTGGAAAACTCTCCATGGCCCTACTTCAGGTGATTTAGAGGAACCCCAGGTATTCAAATTTGTCGAAGCCCGTCATCAAATTAATTGGAGTACCCCTTTCTCGAATAGTGTAATTGCTTACCATAATTTTGGCAGTGATCGTTTGCAGTTTAGAGGAAATTTATCGATGGCATTTCCGGTGTTTAAAGGCTTGAGTATGCAGCTCCAATCGGGTATTTTACCTTCGTTCGTACAGGCTGATGATTTTTATTTCGGCAGAGTCGCTTTAATTGGAAGTCTCTAAATGAAATAACATGAGTCATTCCGAACTTTCGGAATGACTCATGTTTGTAAAAAACCTACATAGCTATGTTAATCAATGGCTTATCTACTTTTTCCTTGATGAAAAAGTAGCAAAAAATCAAGGCTGTATTCAATTCTTAACGCTTTTTGACAGGCTGGAAGCCTAAAATGAATAAACTCGCCTCCTAAGGT
>CAZHZT010000196.1:0-6181 GCA_964537285.1 uncultured Saprospiraceae bacterium
TTTGGCCAATTCAGTAATGCCTTTAGGGCCTGATCAACGGATTGGACCCATTACCCATCAACCGGTTTTACCCACTACCGGCGAGTTTATTCATTTTAGGCTGCCAGCCTGTCAAAAAGCGTTAAGAATTGAATACAGCCTTGATTTTTTACTACTTTTTTATCAAGAAAAAAGTAGATAAAGCTATGATTAACAGAAACATGTAAAGATTTTCAACATAATAGGAGTCATCCCGAAAATTCGGGACGACTCCTATTTCTCCTTTTCTCTATCAAAAATAGTTGGCAGAAAGCTTCTAATAACTCCACGAATCGTGCTCGAAGTTGAAAATATCCTGTTTAATTTGTTCTGCTTTAATCAGCTGATCCAGCCCCCTGGAAAGGTAATCAAACAAACGGCGGCTTCTGATGTCCTTTTCTTTATAAATATTGCTGGAAAATAAACGCATTTCGAAATAGTCTTCCCAGGTATGAAGACTGGCATCGTTGCCTTCATTGTAAACAGTATGTTGAGATAGTTTTTCACGACACTCCGGATAATAAATCCAAAACAAAGGCTTTTCATATTTAAAACTACCTGTATAGTCGTCATAGATATCAATGAGAGGAGCAATACCCAGAATCCTAACTTCAAGAGAAGAAGTTTCCTTGTTGAAGAACCAAACTTCTTTCACTCTGTAACGCTTGATGGCTTCAGGATCCATATCGTTTCTTACAATCTCGAATGGTTCAGCACTAGGTTCCGGACCAAAATCAAAGAGGGTATCTGTAGATACCATAGTAGCATGCACTTCTTGAGGACTAAGCACCCGTTGAAAGCCATCGTCCGCAAATGTTCTTATGGATCCATCTTCAATTCCTGATTTGATGGCACTAAAAAGGGAGGCTTCGGGATAGGCTAAAGGGAGATTCATTTTTTCTCGCGTATCAATAACATGCCAGATTCTTTTTTCCCACAAGATATCTGCTTCGCTAATAGAGGTATAGGGCAGCACCCTGCTCTCTTCAGTAAGATGTCTTGATACAATATCATCAATAGGTGGAACGGTATCAAACACGACAGGCTTAGCAGGCTCCGCGTTTTTGCCTGATGAATTGGAAGCTTGGCCGAATAGTGAACCGGTAGCCATGAAGAATACTCCGATTAAAAGGAAGCTTAACTTTTTGAAAGCAATCATAATAGTATGTTTTGGGGTTTCCGTTTATTAATAACATACTAATAGAAACGCTGATCTTTTTCAATTATTTTACCAAAATATAAGAACTTATCGCTATCCAGCTGCTAAATGAGCTAAAACCGCTTCCCTACACTAACTCCCCCAAGCAAAGGCAATACGCTATAAGAGCAGTTACGCACTCCCTGATCGTACTTCAGTGGAGACTGTACCGATAATCTTAAACCAACAAAAGTATTTTTGATCCATTCTTTACGAATAGAAAAGCTAGCCATCCCAAAAACGGCCGGACTTAAGCTGCTGGCGGGCTCCAATGCCTGGAGAACGAACTGTTCATCCAGATAGTTGCCGTCGATTTGGGTCCAAAGGGCTACGCCCAGACCAAGGTGAGCGGATAATTCAAACGGGCTTAAGTGCCATGTTTTCCCCCCTCCTATCGTAAAATCAAGGCGTTGAAATTGATAGTAAAGCTCATAAGTCGTTTTGGAATTTCTGAGCTGAACTTCATCCATGTTGATGTAGATGCGTTCAGAGGTATTTTCAACAGCATTTATTTTTTGATTTTGCCAAACGTAATTTAAATTGAAAAACAGAAAGAACTCATCCTGAATGATGCGCTTAAAAGAAAGCCCGAGATATTGATCTAAAATAGGACTCCCTTTTTCCAGGTCCGAACAGTCTTTTTCAGAAATGCTTGGATGATACCCGATACCTCCATGAATAGCAAGCTCATTAATAAAACTTTCTTTCCTGAGGGTAGTGAAGACATTTACCGGAGAGGAGAGGAACTCTTCAGGCCCAACTTGGTTTTCTACAAAAAAGGTTTTGGAAGCTAAAAAGGAGGCTTTCGCGTTCTTTTCTGATACCAATGGATAAACATCATCATTTTTCCGTTCCTGAAACGTGATTTCTTTTAGCGGTAAGGTTTCTAAAGGCTCCATAATGCCAATACCTTTTTGCGCCTCTATAGATTCATTTCCAAAGACAATATTGTTCGATATTGGCCTTTTAGAATCGTACTTAAGGTTGGTTTCCAAAAAAGTCTTTTCCTTTGATTTTGAGGATTCATTTTTCGCTGCTTCCAATGAAACCTCCCCATTTGCAGCTTCTTCAATCACGACGGGAGCATAATTCTCAGAAGCATCCGCTTTTAGAGCCATTGGTTTTTGACTTTGAGCTTCAAACGCGAGCGGGGTATTTACGCTATTTTGAAAGAATAGCACTACTCCACTCAAGAGGAGTGCTCCAACTAAAAGCCCACCCCAAAAGAGCCAGAATCCTCTTCTTTTTTTCCTGGGCCGGTCGATTTTTGCCCACAAAGCTTCTTTGTCAAAATCCGGATATTTATGCTGATCAAATTGATCTTGTAAATGGCTCATAATTTTAGAATTAAAGGTTTTCAGTAAGCTCAATAGCCTCGCGAAGTCTCTTTTTTGCTCTGGATAGGTACACCCGGCAACTATTCACATTGATGCCAAGCATGCTTGAAATCTCTTCATGGCTGTAGCCTTCAATTTCGTAAAGGTTAAAAATCAAGCGCTGTTCTTTGGGCAAGGATTCAATCAAATGAAGAAGATAGTCTAAATCAAATGGGTCGGTTTCAATTGCATCTCCCGGAACTTCCTCCTCTTGATCTAAATGCATTTCCCACTTGGCTTCTTTTTTTAAAATATCCTTGGCTGTATTAATACAAATGGATCGTATCCAGCTTTTTAAGGATCCTTTCTCGGGGTCGTATTTTTTTATGTATTGAAAAACTTTAGAAAACGTAATTTGAAGAACATCTTCGGTCGCTTGCGGATTAAAGCAGTAGCGATAGGCCGTAGCATACATCGGATTGACGTATGTATCATAAAGAAAACGCTGTGCACGTTCATTACCACGTGCACAGGCTTTTGCAAGACTTTTATCCGTTGAAAATTTTTCCTTTTTTCTCAAGGTTTCTTACTCCATTTATAATAGACTTGTTCTGCAGCTGCTTAATGGGCTTAAATGGCCAAATTTTATTTTATACTACGTTGAAAATACTCGACGTAGCTATGGCTCCCGAAGGCGTTCGGGACAAGTCATGCCTGCGCTTTTCGCCTTGTCTAAAATAAAATTTGGGCAATTACGCTCCATCAGCAGCTACAGAACAAGTCTAATAATAATTTTGAGTTATTTGATTGCTTCCCGGCCGGGAAGCAATCAAATAACTCAAAATTACCAAATAATTAAAAATCATTTAGCCAGCCAACATTATCTGCCCATGTCCAATTGTTGAATACTGATTTATCTGCACCGACAGAAGCTTGTGTTACCACCGTATTTTCAGCAGCGAATTGAGCATCAAAGGCCGCATCGTTTCCTGAAGGAGCGATGTCATTACTGACATCAGCTAAGCTTCCTGCAGCTAAATTAAATTCATTTCCGGATATAATGATTAATCCATCAAAATAGTTGACCGATTCCTGATCATCATTTAATTCAATATCCGCTTGGAAATTAAAATCAAAGAAATAACAGTTTTGCACACTAGATTTTGCATTATTACGGAAAACAATCATTTCCAGATCGGCTACATCCATACCGCTCCCTTTCAATGAGCCATTTTGGAAAATGCTGGTACCATTTGTATTGATCGTTCCTTGCGGTCCATCAATTTCCATAGCATGATTGGCATCCTCCTGCCCGCGGTAAATAAAATTATTAAATGTTCCATCATATCCCTGATCTACATCATAGCCATCATCTCCGGTGAACATTACTACTAAGTTAGTAAGATCAACGGTACCCCCAATACATTCAAAGCCGTCATCTAAACCACCTATAACTTCCACTTTATCGATGGTCGTTCCGGCTCCTACGCCAGCCAGGGTAAGACCATTTAGCTCATTGCCTGCGCCAATATTTACTCCTGAGTGGCGAATGGATACATACCTAAGCACCCCACTGTTATCATCCGGATCATTTCCTCCGTAATAAACCAAAGGATCACTCGCAATCAGGCCTTCTATTTTTCCATCTGCATTAAACTCATCGGAAACAGGGGCATTCCCTAAGAGCATTACCCCTCCCCAAAGACCTTGATCTTTTTCTGATAAATTAGGGCTAACAATGGCTCCAGGCTGAATTTCATCCAAGGCAGAAGTGAAAATAATAGGAGACGCCTCGGTTCCCTCTGCCAGGAGCTTCCCACCTCTGGCAACCATTAAGAAACTTGCATTGACGCCCTCTCCTGGTTGCCCCTTTACAACTACGCCAGGTTCAATGGTTAAGGTAACTCCCGGTTCCACTGTTACTCGACCGAATAGCAAGTAGGTTCGTCCGCTAACCCAAGTCACATCCGTAGAAAGGTTTCCAGCTACGGGTGTTGGTTGGCCAGGGTCAAATTCTTCGCATAAGGCAATGCCTCCCAGGTCGTAGGTATTTTGCCCCGAAGAAATTTGTATTGTAAGCTCTTCACTGGTTAGATTGGCAATCGTTTCAAAAAGTTGGGTTTTTAATTCCCCTTTTTCGGATAAGCTGAGTTTAAAATTACCATTTTCATCTGTCAATGTGTAATCTAGTTGCCCATTAAGGGTATAAGTAACAATGGCGTTGTTCACGCTCGCGCCATTACAATCAACTGCCTGACCAGTGACATGGAAGAATTCTTCATTTATAATGACAATGCCCAGATCCTCTGGATTCGTAAACGTTCCTAAATTGGTAGGCTCAGAAAGATTGTTATCGATCGCAACGCGCATAACAATAGGCTCACCATTTGGTACCTCCACGCATAAAGAGCCATTATTATCCGTCGTTCCGGTGGCATAGTGAATATTTAAATCCGTAGAAGATACCAGATAAGTGAAATTAGCAATAGGTGCATTGTTAAGATCATGCAGATCCATGCAAATGGTTACGGGTTCGAAATTAGCATCTATGTTCCACCAGGAGAAATGCGATACTTCCGCTTCCCAATGGTCGCCTTGAAGGGTAGCCATTCCTTCTTCTATCCATTTTCCACTGTTCTCGTCCATACTCCAAAGCGGAATTTCATTGGGTGTATTCCCTGCATATATGGTTGGAATGGGGAAATGGATGGTAGCTGTTTGACCAGCAGGAATCTGCAATTCGTTCCCGGCTGGATCAAAAAGCTCAATAGCATACATACCAAATGATTGTAAAGTGTAGGGTTGATTATCAGCGCCCACAGCGGTCATGTTACCTGGAGCGAGATTAAGAAAATCGTCACTATCAGGGTTGTAGTAATAACTTTGAACGGTAACCTCACCAGAATAAGGGTTGTTATTGGCATCCACTAAGCCAGAAGGCAAGGTTAATTGTCCGCCCGCACTAATCTCGCCGGAAAGTCCGGCAGGAATTTGCGATTGCATTTGGAAGTTGGTCATGGTTACCTCAATGGTACCTCTGCTGTCCGGAGCACCCTTTAAACGTTTCACCTGTTTCATCATGCCGTTTTTCTCAAGAGCAACGGGAAGGCCATCTACAGGAATGTCTAAATTATCCATCAGGATGATTCCGCGTCCATCTGATTCCCAGGAATTGCTCATTAAGCTGCTTTCCAGGCGAACACCACTAATGGGTTGATTTTGCTCATCCACCACTTTGATTAAAAAGGAAACGTCTTGGTATTCATTTAAATTAAGAATACTGGTTTCCGTGCTGATTTGATCGTCCTGCTTGCAATTTGTCAATGCCAGGGCGATAAGTAGAAAAAAACTGAACTTTAGGTATTTCATAAGTTTATATTTTTCTGAAAATGTTATTATTGCTCCGTGAACTACTTAACCTTCCGGGAGCAATGAAATTGCTTTCTACTTATCTATACTGTTGGGTTGGTGGAAGTGATACAAGGAGGAGGGAAAATTGAGGAAAAAGCTTTAAGAAACATGAGTCCTCCCGAAGATTTGAAGAAGCTTCATGTTGTCACAATAATTAATAATAGACACTGTAAATCAATGTCTTAGTACCGGCCTTATTCAATTTAGCTTTTTGGAAGGCTGGCAGCCGTTAAAAAAT
>CAZHZT010000197.1:0-6118 GCA_964537285.1 uncultured Saprospiraceae bacterium
AAAAGTCGATCAACTTTAGCATTGACTCAAGATGCGGTTGCTCGGACGTTTACGGGGAAGATGCAATGTGTAAATAGTGAAAAGCGCTTTTGCACTGTTTGGCGAACCGCCGGATACGAGGCCCCTACGTCCAGTGGTGTGAGCGGGCTGCGGTGGGCTTATTGCTCAACGTTCGCTAGTCGATTGCAAGCAAGCGATCTTCTAAAGCCTATCTATTTCTTCTTTTGTTAAACCCGTTGATTTACTTATAATATCTATCGGGACATTATTCCTTTTTAGTTCGATAGCAACTTCAATTTTACCTTCTTGTTTAGAAGTTTCCACCACATTCTTTAAGTCTCTGTAATATTTCAAACTCTCTTCATAAGCTTCTCTTTCTTCAAGAGTGAATTTGGCTATTTCCGCTGCTTCAAATAGTTTCTCGAATATTTTATCTTGAAGTTTTTGGGGACGATTTTGTAAGTTAGCAAGATGTCGAAATACAAATAACCATTTATCAAATTGAGTCTCTAATTCCGCCTCCTCTTTCTTAAACTTGGGAAGTTCAATGTATATAAATTTCAACTTGTCATAAAATACCTCACATTTCTGGTTTTTAAGCTCAATGATATGTAGTAACTCTTTTTCTGACTTATGGTCATCAAATATAAAATCCAATACCCCGACAGTATAAACTGGCGTAAGTTGATAATTCCAATCTCCTCTTTTTGCTTGTTCTTGAATAGGAAAAGAGGAATAGTAAATACTCCTGTCCTTGAAATAATTTTGTTTTGCTTTTTGTATTTCCACTATAAATCTTTCTCCTGATTCACCAATACAATACAAATCAAAAATAGCTTTTCGGTCTGGTTCATTCAACCCCATTTGCTCATTCTTCGAGTAAGTTAAATCCTTAATTTGGTGTCTATCGGGTAAGATTTGATTTAAAAAATCTATCAATAAAATTTTGTTAGGTTCAGTGCCAAATAGTTTTTTGAACCCAAAATCGGTTAAAGGATTTATATATCTATCTTTCAAAGCGCTCATATTCAAACAATTGAAATCTTACATCTTTATCATTACAAATATAACTTATTTTGGATGCTTTGCCTATTCGTTTTTTATATTCTTGGCTTGGCTGCAACGTCCTTCATCGGCGGCGTTGCCAGCTTTTGTATGTGCCCAACATGGGCATCCGTTCCTTACAAAGGTAAGGAATAAAACTTGAGGGTGAAAGTCCCTTAAAGGCAAGTTGCCGAAGCTTGTAAGCAAGCCACCAAGCCTGCTCTGGGTTTATCGGAGGGCTTCTCTGGTGACGGGGAGCTGAAGGAAGATCTTTTGCACTGTTTTTCGAACCGCCGGATACGCGATCCAAACGTAGGGTAGTGTGAGCGGTGTACCCTAGACATTTATTGGTCAGGGCCGCCTGCTCGACAGTAGCTAGTGCGGGCGCCACCTATCCACTAACTCATAATTTGTACTCCGCCCACCTGAGGCTTCTTGCTGGAGGATGCCTTTTGAAATCAGATCTTTTACATCACGAAGTGCCGTGTCTGCCGAGTACTTCGTGATCTTTGCCCACTTTGAGGACTTCAACTTCCCCTCAAAACCATCAAAAAGCTTAGTCAGCATAACTCGCTGACGACTATTCAGCTCCGTCTCCTTGTGTTCCTCCCAGAAGCCTGATTTCTGAAGAATCCGACGTACTGCTAGAGCCCAAAAATAAGTACTAGAATCAAGACTATTATTGCAAGAAAAATCTAAATATTTAGTGCTTTTATATCTATAATTTAATCAATTGGTTCCTTTGGTAATGCTTTTAAATTTTTTATGTACCGCTCATTATTATAGGGTTTTTTATATTTCATAACCTCAAATAACTCGACAGCTAAACACTGTCCAATCATTTGTCTGGTTTGGAAATCATCAAATCCATTCTGAATCAATCTGTCGTATGTGATTCTAGTTTCAGGCGGGTCATTGTCCCTGAGTTGATTTTTTATAATCTCAAAAATCTGTTCTCTCAATATTTCATTCGATTCCATAGTTGCATTGTTTCTGTTTATATGCGGCAGAACGGTTTTGTGTAGCTGACGTTGCTGGCTTTTGCCCGCAATGGACAGCTACACGTTGTGTGTGCCCGGCATGGGCACCTGTCCTTACGAAGGTAAGGATAATGCTTGAGAAAATCAAGCATTCCTGGCAGGTGAAAGTCCTGTACTGGCAAGTTGCCGAAGCCAGTTAGTAAGCCACAAAACCACTCCTATGCCATTAGAAATACGCATCCAAAAGCTAAATCGGCTGATGCAAGGCTGGATCAATTACTTCAAATACGCAACCGGCTGCGATACTGTATCTGGAAGGCATGGAAAAGACCCCAACGCCGCCTGCGCGCACTTCTACAGTTAGGCATCCCCAAAGACTGGGCAATACGCTTCGCCTACACCTGTAAGGGCGGCTGGCGACTGGCACGTAGCCCTGTCATGGGGATGAGCGTTACCGAAGAAAGACTGCGTCAAGGAGGCTACATTTCTTTCAAAGGCTACTATCACAAAGTACGTCAATCCATCGTTGTTTCATGAACCGTTGTATACGGGGTCCGTACGTACGGTGTTTTGAGAGGGCTGGGGTGCACCTAAGGGCTATGACTCACTTCTCCCTACTCGATTGTGTGTTCGTTTTTTAGCTAATCAAATCAGCCTAATTTTAAATTAAGGTTTAAAGCCGAAAAAAACAAAACGGTTGTTCCTTCAGTTCCCATTTTCCTTCAATTTCATAACCAAATACCCCTCTTCTGCCCGCCGTTTTTGTTGTTCAGTAAAATCCCTATACTTAAAGTTAGGTCCCCACAACTCAGGGTTACTAACAATAGGCACAGGCAAAGTCGAGGATTTAAATATAAATTTTTTGGCTAATTCTGCGTATAAATGGTAACCAGTTTCATAAATATACCCCTTTAGTTCCCAAATAGAGTTGAAACGAAATGGTTCGCAGATTCTTGATGCACTTACGATAGCCCCTGTATCTATGCCTTCATCTATGAGATGAATGGACAAACCAACAGGTTTTTTAAAAAATGCCATATCTTGATTGGCGGCAATATTTTCTATAGAATAAATCCCTCGTGCATAAGGTAAAACAGCAGAATGGACATTAAAAAGATAGCCTCCTGCAATATCGATCCACCATGGCTTTACTATTTGACCAAGATGCGAAAATATGATTGGCTGAGTATTGTTGATATTCTTTTTTGCCCAATTTTGAGCCATTTCCCCATTGATATTTTTTCCTAAAAAAAAGTATTTGAAAAATGGCTAATAGAATATTCAGGAATACCAAATAAGTTAATCATTGCCTGTTCTGTTTCGTCAAGGTAGGGGTACAATTGTCTAAGTTCACTGAGCATTGCATGATTAATCAATTTTTCACCTGCATACCTACGATGAAAATCGTTTCTTCTTTTTATCAAAGAAATTGACGGCTGCTTTTCTCTAAGCAATATACCTTTAAAATTCTTGTTGTATTGAAATTCTTTTAAGAATATGGTTACTGCATAAGAGCAACAAAAACAAGAATCAACAAGCAAGTAAATTTCTTTATCCATTTCTTTTTTTGACACCCAACGGTTTGTTTATGGTGTCGTGGCTGACGTTAGGAAGCCATGCACTGTCACCATGTTATAGCTCGTTTTTATTCTTTTACATTTGTTCAAGAAGTTTGTCGATTTCTTCAGAGATGTTATTTGCTCGTTCCGCTCTAGCACTCACAAGATTTCCCTTTTGGTCTATTAAAACATAGGTAGGAGCAAAATTTAGTTTATAGGGCCTAATATCTGGATTCAAAAATTGCTTTTCGGCAACTAGATGAATGCCCGGAAAAGGCTTATTATTTAATACTTGACTAAATCTTTCATTTTTTCCTAAAATAAATTGCCTCCAGTTAGCAATATTCTCTTCATCATATTCCAATGCGACATATAAAAATACAACAGGTTTATCTTTGTACTTTTCCTGAAGTTTGAGCGCAGACGGAATTTCCTGAATACAAGGATAACACCATGTTCCCCAGAAGTCTAAATAGACGATTTTTCCTTTAAAATCACTTAAATGAACAACATTCCCTTCAGCGTTGGGTAACGCAAAATTTGGGGCAGGTTCACCCGCTGCCAGTTTAAGGTAATCGGAAGCAGCATCATTAAATAATTTTCGATTCACTTCCCGGTAGAATAATTCATTCATCTCTTCATTAAATCTCCTCAAGTTTTTAAAAAAGACATTTGAATTCATTCCATGTGAAAATTGACTAATCGTACTTAGCGCTAGATAATCAGTCCAAATCGACTTTTCCTGTTCTGTAATAAATTGGAATTTCCAAAATAAGTTTTCCTCCCACCATTCTTCTTCACTTCTATCTTTAAATGCAATCCTTGCTTTGTTTTCTAAAAAAAGCTGTGCTAATTCTTTCGCTTCAGAGCTTTCACAAAAAAGGCTGTCGAAACTTATATCATCGAGAAAGGAGTAATAAGAAGTATCTGGATAAAAATAATCAAATGAATTATTCATGTAACGATTTCTGTTTTTCAGGTGTGATAAGAGTGAAATCGCTCTGTCTGCCTCAATCACATTTGAAAACCTTGATTTTAAATCATCGGGTATAGTGTTGTTTGCTTCCAATTCCTGTATTCTGATATTTTTTATACTGTCAATATAAGCCTTGAATAACATTTCTGTTTTAAATCCATTGCTTCTAATCGTGTCTTTGTAGGAACTATTTTTGTGTAATAGTTCAAAATCCTTTACCAGATAACTTAGTTTTTCAGCACCTTTCCCATTTATTTTCAATTCAGGGTTTTGATTCCAGTTAGGTTGTTCAAAGTATATCGAATCCCCAGGCTCCAGATAAAAATCATATTCCAGTTTGGGGTAATTATTAAGTAAAACCTGATAAAAACCCGGTTTAATTTGGTCAGATTTTAAAATAAATCGTCCAGTACTATCAGTCAATATTTGATATTGTGAATTAACAGCACCAGCTACAGGAAAATAATCATTGACCTTTACCAGTATTAAACTATCATTTTCAAAATATGGTAACCTCCCAGAAAGAATAGTATGCGTTTCTTTCTTTTGGCAAGCACTCAAAATAAGAATCACGGTGAAAAATAAAATTAGCTTGTCACCGGTATTGGATTTTTTCATATCAGTAATTATTTAAGTAAATTCCATTTTTGTTCAAATGAGCTATAATGTCGCGCATACCTGACTTAGCCAGCTTTTGCTGGCTAAGGACGGGTATGCTGCGTGTGTGCCCGGCATGGGCATCCGATCCTTACAAAGGTAAGGAATAAAACTTTAGGGTGAAAGTCCCTTACAGGCAAGTTGCCGAAGCCATAGTAGCGGAGCCAAACCGCATTACAATGACTGACCGTGTTTTCGGCAGCGGAATGCGAGAGGGTAGCCGTGAAGGGTTAGGTGCACCCTGGCCATTTATTGGTCAGGGCCGCCTACTCGACTAGCTGTCGTATTTTATTTTTTTATTTCACACTCAAAATATCTAAATAACTTTGTATTATATTCAATATTTGGTAGTGGGTAAAACCAGTTGATGAGGAGTGTTAACCTTAAGTTGTAAAGCTTATTAGATAAATCCATCAACGGATTCTACCCACTACCCAATATTATCTTCACTAATCCATTTATGCTTACCATTGTAGAATTGTCCTTTAAATTCAAAGATATAATTCTCTGTATCGTCACTTGTTAAATCAAATGGATTAATCGTTTCACTATTTTCAGGTTCAAGTCTAATAAATAAAGAATCTTCTGAAATTGTATTTCCCGATTCAATACTTTTTTCATAAATTTCTTTGTTTTCAGTAGTTATCCATTGAGGACAATCACACATTAGGCCATAATATTCGAGAGTAATTGTTAATGTATCTGATCTTATTTTCTTGCTATTTATTTCGAACTGGATAAGCCCTTCATTAAGTTTTGAAATGAATTGATTTTTGTCTTTTTTAACATAGCCAAATGGTTCAATCATTAATTGGTTCTCAGAATTCATAATCACATATAGTGGTTGTGGTTTAGCCCCCCAATTATCAGACAAAATTACGGTGAGTAAATAAAATATAGCT
>CAZHZT010000198.1:0-6116 GCA_964537285.1 uncultured Saprospiraceae bacterium
CAAGGGCATTCAAGGGTTATCATTTTGAAGTTCCACACAATTTGTCAAAGAACGACCTTTTTTAGTAAGTACCTCTCGAAAAAGAAATTGCGCGCCGCAGGCGCGTTTATTTTCAAAGCGATTCTCGCTGACATAGTTTTTATACCTTACAGCGAAATTTTATTCGAATAGAGACTCTTTTTGAGATTTTTCTTTGAAAAATCTCAAAAAGGGCCTCTATTCAATACACCTGTTCTGTTCTCTTTTTTCGAATGAATGTCAAGGAATCATGAAAGAATAGCCCTCACTTGGCGATATCATAAACCTTAACGTATCTTTGAGCAATGTAAGAAAATACATGATAAATCAAACATCATAAAAGTCTCATAACTTATTAAATAATTTTTGCAATGCAAAAAAGTGTTTACGATATCGCCAGTGAACGGATTCTGGTTCTCGATGGGGCCATGGGTACGATGATCCAGGAATACAATTTAGAAGAAAAAGACTACCGAGGGGAACAATTTGCAGATTTTCATAAAGAACTCAAAGGAAATAATGATATTCTCTCTATCACCCAACCTCATATCATCGAAGCAATCCACAAAGCTTATCTGGATGCAGGAGCGGATATCATTGAAACCAATACTTTTAATGCCAATGCTATCTCTCAGGCCGATTACGATATGCAAGATCAGGCTTATACCATAAACCTTGCTTCTGCACGCATTGCCCGAAAAGCGGCCGATGAATTTACTGCCCTTGACCCTGAAAAACCTCGTTTCGTGGCAGGGGCATTGGGCCCAACCAATCGTACGGGCTCTCTTTCTCCTGATGTTAACAACCCTGGCTTCAGGGCTGTCTCCTTTGATGATTTGAAGGACACCTACTACGAACAGGCAAAGGGCCTGATCGATGGAGGCGTTCATATCTTACTTATAGAAACGGTCTTTGATACATTAAATGCTAAAGCCGCTCTATTTGCTATTGACACCCTTTTTGAAGAAAGAGGCATCAAGCTCCCGATTATGGTGTCCGGTACGATTACCGATGCCAGCGGAAGAACGCTTTCCGGTCAAACAGTAGAAGCATTCTGGATCTCGGTAAGTCATGCCGAGCTGTTTAGCGTTGGATTAAATTGCGCTCTCGGAGCTAAAGAAATGAGGCCTCACCTAGAGTCGCTCTCTAAGATAGCCAATTGCTTTGTCAGCGCCTATCCTAATGCAGGACTTCCAAACGAATTTGGAGAATACGATCAGGGAGCCGAAGAAATGCGCGATTATATCAAAGATTTCGGTTCAAATGGCTTTTCAAATATCATTGGCGGATGCTGCGGCACCACACCCGATCATATCAGAGCGATGGCTGAGGCAGTTAAATCGATGCCTCCACGGAAAGTACCATCCGGCACTCCTTTCACCCAGCTGAGTGGATTAGAGCCCCTGATTATTCGCCCGGAAACCAATTTCGTGAACGTTGGCGAACGGACCAACGTAACCGGCTCAAGAAAATTCGCCCGACTAATCAAAACAGGTGATTTCAATACCGCCCTATCTGTTGCTCAGCATCAGGTGGAAGGGGGCGCTCAAATCATTGACGTCAACATGGATGAAGGGCTTCTCGACTCTAAACAAGCGATGGTAGACTTTTTACACCTCGTCATGTCTGAACCGGAAATTGCCAAATTACCGATCATGATCGACTCGTCGAAATTCGATGTCATTGAAGCGGGACTGAAGTGCGTTCAAGGCAAATCCGTTGTGAACTCTATTTCCCTCAAAGAAGGAGAAGATGAGTTTATACGCCAGGCTAAATTGGTTAGACGTTACGGAGCCGCTGCCATTGTAATGGCTTTTGATGAAAAAGGACAAGCAGATACCATAAAACGCAAAGTGGAAATCTGTCAACGAGCTTATAAAATCCTTACGGAACAAGTTGGCTTTGCTCCGCATGACATCATTTTTGATCCTAATATTTTTGCTGTAGCTACCGGTATAGAAGAGCATAATGCTTACGCCCTTAACTTCATTGAAGCTACCCGACAAATTAAGGAAACCTGCCCCGGAGCTAAAGTCAGTGGCGGAGTCAGCAACATCAGCTTCTCATTCAGGGGCAATGATGTCGTCAGAGAAGCAATGCATTCTGCATTCCTTTATCATGCCATTAAAGCAGGCATGGATATGGGCATCGTTAATGCAGGTATGATAGAGGTTTACGAAGAAATCCCCAAAGATTTGCTTGAACGCGTAGAAGATGTACTCTTTAACAAACGCCCTGATGCTACCGACCGCCTTACAGAATTCGCAGAAAACTTCAAAGGGGAAGGCGGAAAAGCCTTGAAAAAAGACCTGAGCTGGCGAAGCGAACCCCTGGCAAAAAGGCTAGAACACGCCCTGGTCAAAGGAATTACAGAGTTTATTGTAGAAGATACTGAAGAAGCCAGACAGCAATTCCCTGCCCCAATAAACGTCATAGAAGGGCCTTTGATGGATGGGATGAATGTAGTGGGTGATCTGTTCGGGGCCGGTAAGATGTTTCTTCCTCAGGTGGTGAAAAGCGCAAGGGTGATGAAAAAAGCAGTAGCTTATCTCACTCCGTATATCGAAGCAGAAAAGAAAAAATCAAACGCGAGCAGCAATAAAGGTAAAATCCTTCTTGCTACCGTAAAAGGCGATGTGCATGATATCGGGAAAAATATCGTCGGCGTCGTACTAGCATGCAATAACTACGAGGTTATTGATATAGGTGTGATGGTGCCAGCACAAAAAATACTGGAAACTGCTCGCAAAGAAAATGTAGACATCATAGGCCTAAGTGGTTTAATTACTCCTTCTCTGGATGAGATGGTTCATGTTGCTAAAGAAATGGAACGCCAAAACTTTGATGTTCCTTTACTTATTGGTGGAGCAACGACCTCCAAAACACATACCGCCGTCAAAATCGAACCTCAATACAAAAACCCGGTTGTCCATGTATTGGATGCTTCTCGTTGTGTAGGAGTAGCAAGTAACTTACTCAGTGCGGATGAGAACACGCGTTCTAACTTCATTCTTGATATTAAGCAAAACTACCAGCGCTTAAGAGAAAACCGTGCCGGAAGGCAATCCAATAAAAAGTATATCAGCCTGGAGAAAGCCCGAAACAATGCTTTTAACTTTGATTGGTCTAATTATTCTCCTCCTGTTCCAAATCAAGCCGGAATCCATGTTTTTGATCACTTCTCCCTGGAAGAACTCTCGAATTATATAGACTGGACGCCATTCTTCACTAGCTGGCAATTACATGGTAAATTCCCGGCAATCCTTCAGGATGAGGTGGTTGGAACAGAGGCTCAAAAGTTATATAACGATGCCCGCAGCATGTTGCGTCGAATCATTGATGAGAAATGGCTTTCTGCCAAGGCCATTATTGGCCTTTTCCCAGCCAATAGCTGCCCGGATGATAGTGTGGAGATTTACAGCAATGACGATCGCCAAGAAGCTATATATCGCCTCAATTTCTTGCGCCAGCAACGGCAAAAAGCCCCTGGCTTAGCGAACTTCAGTTTGTCAGACTTTATCGCCCCTAAAGACTCTGGTGTAAAAGATTATATCGGAGCCTTTGCTGTTACTTCCGGAATCGGGATCGAAAAATGGGTCAGCAAATTCGAAGAAGAACACGACGATTACAGCGCTATAATGCTTAAAGCATTGGCCGATCGCCTGGCAGAAGCTTTTGCAGAATGCATGCATGAACGCGTTCGCAAGGATTACTGGGGCTATGCCCAAAACGAGGAGCTCGATAATGACAAACTCATCCAAGAAGCGTATAGAGGAATCCGTCCGGCCCCGGGTTATCCTGCCTGCCCCGAGCATACTGAAAAAGGAATCTTGTGGGAGCTATTAAAGGTAAAGGATCAGATTGGCATTTCGCTAACCGAAAGCTTTGCTATGTACCCTGCTGCTTCTGTTAGTGGTTGGTACTTCGCTCACCCCGACTCTAAGTACTTTGGTTTAGGCCAAATAAGCAAAGATCAGGTGACTGATTATGCGAACCGAAAAAATATGAGCATTGAAGAAGCTGAAAAATGGTTGGCCCCTGTGCTAAACTATGACGTGTAAGGAAAAAACATGAGTCATCTCGAATTTTCAGGATGACTCATCTTTTTCTTCAAAAACATTTATTTTTCTGCCTGATATTGAGTAATTTTGTTACTCAACATGCTCATCAATGATAGAAACACTGATTTCTTCCAAAACTCGTATCAAGCTGTTGCTAAAATTCTTTCTCAACAGCGAGACCAAGTCTTACCTTAGAAGCCTGGAGGCTGAATTTGGAGAATCTTCTAATGCTATTCGATTAGAGTTGAATCGTTTGGAAAAAGCAGGCATGCTCTCCTCACAAATGGAAGGCAACAAAAAAATGTTCCAGGCGAATATCCAGCACCCACTTTTCAGCGAAATCCGAAATATTGTAATTAAACATCTGGGCCTTGACAGAATAATAGAAAGCGTCATTGAACGATTAGGAGAAGTCAGGCAAGTCTTCCTGGCCGGCAGATTCTCAAAAGGATTGGATAGCGATATCATTGACCTGATTTTCATTGGCCAAATTGATAGAAACTTTTTAATCCAACTCATTGAAAAAGCAGAAAAGCTCGTCCACAGAAAAATCAGATACTTAATTTACAAGGAAGAAGAATGGAATGAGGAAACTCTATCCCAATTTAGTCCGAAACCTCTATTACTCTGGTCAAAAGAGAATTAAGCATTGAGCCAATCATTTGACATAGCCATCATTGGAGCCGGAATCGTTGGCCTGGCTGCTGCCTTCAAAATCCTGAAAAAAGCTCCTTCTATCAGGATCTGTGTGATAGAAAAGGAAAGGGAGGTTGCCTTGCATCAATCAAGCCACAATAGTGGGGTAATTCACTCTGGAATTTATTACAAACCAGGGAGTCAAAAGGCACTCAATTGTAGACAGGGATATCTGGAGCTATTGGAATTTGTGGATAAATATCAAATCCCGCATGATATATGCGGCAAAGTTATCGTTGCCACCCGGGAACAAGAAAGACCTCTGCTTCACAACATTCTTAAAAGAGGTATAAAAAATGGTCTTGAAGGTATTAAACTGATTGACAGGGAGGAACTGAAAGAAAAAGAACCTTACGTAAACGGCTTGGAAGCCATCTGGGTGCCGCAGTCAGGCATAATCGACTACAAGGATGTCGCCCTGAAATATGCTGAACTAATTACAAAAGCCGGTGGAAGCATTTTCACCAACAACAAAGTTCAGTCTATTAAAACACAAGCCGGTGAAGCGATCATTACTACCAACCAACAAGAACTCCGGGCTTCTTTAGCCATTAATTGTGCCGGTTTGTACGCTGATAAGATAGGGCATATGGTACAAGCTGATGAACCATTGAAAATCCTGCCCTTCCGGGGAGAATACTACGAATTGATCGAAGAGAAGGAATACTTTGTGAACAACTTAATCTATCCTGTGCCCAATCCTAATTTCCCTTTCCTGGGTGTTCATTATACCCGCATGATCAAAGGAGGGATCGAGGCCGGCCCAAACGCAGTTCTGGCCTTTAAACAGGAGGGGTACAGCCGGTGGGATTTCAACGCCAACGAACTCTTTGAAACGCTTGTTTATCCTGGCTTCAGAAAAATCGCCTCCAAATATCGGAAGACTGGCCTGGATGAAATGCATCGCTCCTTTTCAAAACGAGCTTTTGTAAAAGCGCTGCAACATCTTATCCCTGAGGTAGAAGAAAAGGATTTGAAACGAGGAAGATCAGGCGTCAGGGCTCAAGCCGTAAAAAAGGACGGAAACCTGGTCGACGATTTTTACATCACGCAAACCCCAAATGTTATTAATGTATGGAATGCGCCATCTCCTGCGGCTACCGCCTCTTTAGCGATAGGGGGAACCATCGCAGAGAAAGCTTTAAAATATACGTTCTTTGACAAACATTAGTCATCCCGAATTTTCGAGATGACTCATGTTTGTGAAAAAAACCTTTGCATGATGTTGTTAATCAAGATTTTACCTACTTTTTCCTTGATGAAAAAGTAGCAAAAAATCAAGGCTATATTCAATTTTTAACGCTTTTTGTCCCGAACTTGATTCGGGACAGCCTAAAATGA
>CAZHZT010000199.1:0-6067 GCA_964537285.1 uncultured Saprospiraceae bacterium
GGCTATTTTGCGAAGCAAAATAGCCCTTTCGGCCTCCCTCAAAAGAAAATATCGCTTCCGATCCGTTTCTTCCCAAAGTTACTCAAAATTGTTAATAAAATTACTCCCGGGACTTGCGAACTCAATAATTTCTCTGGCTCCTGGTCATTCAGATTGATGGCTTCAAAGAACTATAATTCCATGTATTCGCCAGCTTGAAAGAGCATTTCCGTCTCGTTTTCCGCTAGAAACTCAAGATGGATAAATAGAAGTACGATAAAAATCGTACGAAGGCTTGCATGTTATGTTTTTTTGCGTATGTTTGTCGTACGAAAGAAATCGTATTAAAAAGTTGTTGGATGAAAAAGAAAGTAACCGAAGCAGAATTGGACATTCTGCAAGTTCTGTGGAAGCATAGCCCTCAAAGTGTTCGCTTTGTTCATCAGGAGTTGAACAAGGAGCGGGAGGTCGTGTATACTACCGTGCTTAAACAAATGCAGCTTATGGCTGGAAAAAAGAACCTGCTGGAAAGAGATACTTCTCAGCGTACACACATCTACAAAGCCATTGTTAGTGAATCCGAGATCCAAAAAACAATGGTTAATAAAATGGTAGATGGAATCTTTCAGGGATCACCTTTAAAGCTGGTTATGCATGCCCTTGGCCATGAAAAAACAAGTAAAAAAGACCTGGAAGCCATCAAAAACCTAATTCAAGAACTCGAAAACGATAAGAACGATGAATAATATAGTTTCTCTCCTCGGCGATTCATGGATCAATGCTTTCGGCTGGACGATTCTGCATTCGCTTTGGCAAGGCTTGCTGATTGCTATTTTGGTAACCTGTTGCCTTGTACTATTAAAAAGATCTGATGCACATTGGCGCTACAGGATTTCTTTGTCTGCTTTGGTCGTCTTATTGATTAGCGTAGGCGTTACCTTTTATTGGAGTTACTATGCTCAACAAACTGTACCATACGACGATCCGGTTTTCAATGCAGAAGTTTTACCGGCTCCTGTTTCGGATGTTGAAAAAGATTTACAAACAGAGCCTTTAGTAGCATTGGAGCAGGAGGTCGAAAATGACCATATTTCCTCTCTAAAAGAAAGCTTGTTCGATTTTTTTAATCCAAATATCCCACTAATAGTCCTTTTGTGGCTTATTGGAGTATTATTGTTAAGTATGCGTTTGCTGGGAGAATTCATCTTCCTTTCTTATTTGCGCAAGCATGCAAAACCAATTACAAAAGCCATCTGGATAGACGCGTTTGAAAGCCTGTTTCCTAAAATGAATTTGAAACGAAAGCCTGGATTGTTGCAATCGAGAAGGGCAGGCGGCCCCATGGTAATTGGTTTTTTTAAACCATTGATCATTATCCCGATCGGCTTAATAAACCAGTTATCAGAAGAGGAAGTAGAAAGCATTTTAGCGCATGAATTGGCTCATGTATATCGATTGGATTATCTGGTCAATATTTTACAATCACTGGCGGAGATCGTTCTTTTCTTCAATCCGGCCGTCTGGTGGATTTCTAATATTATCCGTACGGAAAGAGAATATTGTTGTGATGACTTAGCTGTCAATATAACCAAAGATGAAGTAGGGTTTGTAAAGACCCTGGCCCGTTTAGAAGAATGGCGCCAAAATTCAGGAGCCCTTTCTTTAGCCTTTGCCGGGCAAAGAAAAGGGGTATTAAGTAGAGCACAAAGACTTTTAAAAGGAGAACCAAGTAATCGTGTACAATTTAAAATTTTTTGGAGTATGATCACCATTATCTCATTAGCTTGTTTTGTAAGCTTTCAGGTGCCTTCAGAACCTGTTCAACAAGACCTTATCGAAAATAAGGTAGAAAAAAAGGAAGTGGATGCCAGCATTCCTTCTGCTGAAATCGAGTCCGATGTTTTTGATCCTAATGATCAAGCCGAAATTTCGGATGCTCTTGATTTGGAAGAAAATGAGCCGCTTACGCTTGAAACAGACCACGCCGAACTGGAAGAACCCACGGATTTTGCGGAGTTGCCAATGGATATAGTGTCTTCCGTTGCTCAGGATAGTGTGCCCGATGAAGAGTCAATTGAAAAAATGCTTGAAAAACTGGAACTAGAGCATGAAACTAAATGGATTGAAGTGGAAAGTCAGGAGCAGCTTCTTGAAAAAGAGGCTATTAAGTTGGAAGGAGAAATGAATAAGCTTGAAATGATGCATGAAAAGGAACTTAATGAAGTACGAAAGCAACTTGTGACTTTACGTATGGAAAGAGCTGAAATTGATAATGCCGGAAGGATCAAAAGAAAAGAAGCCCGTCTGGCTATTATGGAAATTGAAAAATCTGCTCGCGAGCTGGAAGTCCAGCAGTTAAAAGCTCGTAAAGCAGGAGACCCCAAAGCGGATACCGAAATGCAGGCTAAAGTGGATGCTGAATGGAAGAAAATGGAAGGACAAGAAAGTATCATTCACCAGCAAGAACTGGAACAGCAAAATGCCTCACTGGAGGTCCGTAAAAAAATACAAGAGCTTGAAATGCAAATGGAAACCAAGAACTTTGAATGGGAGAAAAAGCGCCACGCAGTGGAGTTGAAGCATATAGAACTGAAAGCCAAGAGAAAACAGCTCAATTATCAGGCGGAAATGCTGGAGAATGAATTCCAGCTCAAAAGAGCGGAGATGGAGATTAAGTTAAACGAGGCAAGGCGCAAGGAGCTTTTAAGAGAGGGAGGAGAATAGAAAGCGAATTTTTGAAACATGAGTCATCCCGAATTTTAAGAAACTTCATGTTGTCACAATAGTTAATGATAAGTACTGTAAATCAATGTTTTATGACCTGCCTGATCGCAGCCCTGGGTTCTCCCAGGGCTGCGACCAGGCAGGCCTAACAGCCAGCTTTAAAGACTTCCCAAATTAATCTCTCAGCAACTCTCGTTTTGGAAATCCAAAACCAAATTTACGCCGCTTCGCGGCGATATTTTCTATTGAGGGAGGCCGAAAGGGCTATTTTGCGAAGCAAAATAGCCCTTTCGGCCTCCCTCTCAAAGGAATTTCGCGCCGTAGGCGGGATAATTTTTGGACGGCCTTTATCCTTATCAAGACTTAAATTTTTACCATAATTACTCTTCTTCCCGAACAATAAGCCTTACTTTTTTTTATCCTATATAACTTAAGTTTCAATAATGCAGGTACCGGTCAACGGTTAACGGAATATGGTTTCCCGTTCCCCGTTCCCCGTTAACCGTTAACTGTTTCCCGTTAATTAATCATTTCAGTTTAAAAACGATGAAGAAAAACTTTAACATATACTTCTATTCCTTGCTTGCCCTTTTGTTTTCACAAACATTAGCGGCCCAAACCGGAACGATAAAAGGTACGGTAAAATATCAGGAAGAACCGCTTCAAGTAGCTACAGTTGCCATTGTTAACGCTCCTTATGGAGCTGTGACGGATGAAAAGGGTGAATACATGCTAACGGATATTCCACCCGGTGAAATAAAGCTCGAAGTGAGCCTGATCGGATATCGCACTCAAAGTATCACCCTCCAATTAAGAGAAGGCGAAACCTTACGGCAAGATTTTAGTTTGGAAAAAGACGTACTCCGTTTAGATGATGTAGTGGTATCCGCTACTCGAAATGCTGTGCCTACCCACAGAGCACCTGTAATCGTTAATCGGATCGATGATCGCATTTTTCAGCAAACGCAGTCTATCAGCTTATCGGAAGGGCTTAATTTTTCACCGGGATTACGCCTGGAAAATAACTGTCAGAACTGTGGGTTTACCCAACTTCGAATGAATGGCCTGGATGGCCCGTATACCCAAATCCTCATCAACAGCCGCCCGGTTTTTTCTTCATTGGCAGGTGTTTATGGCTTGGAGTTGATCCCTACGAATATGGTGGAGAAAGTGGAGGTGGTAAGAGGCGGCGGTTCGGCCCTTTATGGGGGGAATGCCATTGCGGGAACAGTCAATATCATTACCAAGGATCCCATTAGCAACAGCTTTGAAGTAGGAACCAATCTGGGTTTAATCGATGGCGATACACCCGACAGAGCAATCAGTGTGAATGGAAGTATTGTCGATAATAAGCTCAAAAAAGGATTGAGTTTTTACGCTTTTAACCGAAATCGCGACCATTGGGATGCTAATGGGGATGGTTTTTCGGAAATAACGCTGTTAAAGAACACCACCTTCGGTTTGGACGCTTTCCTGAACCCTGATAAATACAGCAAAATAAAACTGAACCTGTTTAATATCAGCGAATTCCGCCGGGGAGGCAATCGCTTTGACCTGCCTCCGCATCAAACGGATATTACTGAGCAATTGGATCACCGCATTTTAGGAGGGAATATATCTTATGAACGCTTTTCAAAAAATTTCAAGCATAAGTTTTCAATCTATAATTCGATTACCCATGTGGAAAGACTGAGTTACTACGGCGGCGGGGGGCGTATCCTTGGCCCTGGCGATCAACTAACGGAAGAAGACCTTTTGGCCATTAATGCTTATGGAGAATCGGAGGATATTTCCCTGGTAAGCGGTATTCAGTATGCTTATGAGTTTTCAAAAGAATGGTTACTCACTGCAGGTGCGGAATTTCAGTATAATGATGTATTGGATGAAATGCCGGGTTACAACCGTCAAATCGACCAGCAAGTCAGCACATTGGGTTCTTATGGGCAGTTGGAATGGAAGCCTATCGAGAAATGGTCTTTCCTGTTAGGTGCCCGATACGACCAAACGAATATCAAAGGGACTTATGCTTTAGATGTCGAACGCTTTACCAATGACCAGGATTTCGGTGTGTTCGTACCTCGATTTACGGCGATGTATTCGATGTCATCCGGTTTGAATATGCGCCTGTCTTACGCACAGGGTTATAGAGGGCCACAAGCTTTTGATGAGGATCTTCATATTGAAACCGTAGGGGGAGCAGCGCTTTTCACGAGATTGGATCCCAATTTGGAAATTGAACGCTCCAATAGTGTTAACGCTTCTTTAGAGTATACTTATCGAAAAGGGCTTTTTGAATCCAACTTTGTGGTGGATGGCTTTTATACGCATTTGGAAAATCCATTTATTAACGCCAATCAAGTAGAATTGCCGAATGGTATTGCCGTTATTACCAAGCGGAATGGTAGCGGCGCTACGGTTGCAGGAGTTAATTTAGAAGCTAACCTCGCTTTTTCGGATCAATTGATTATTCAGGCGGGCGGAACCGTTCAAATGGCGGAATATGACGAGGCAGAAGAGCTTTGGGCTCCCGAAGAAGTGACCGATTCGAATCAGGATAGTATTTTAAACACCAATGATTTGCTGCGTACGCCCAATGTATATGGTTATTTAACTACTACATGGAATCCTACTCAAGCGCTCAGTCTTTCAGCATCGAGCGTGTTCACGGGCCCGATGGATGTACCCCATGTGATTGATCCGGATACGGAATTTACGATTTTAGAGCGAACTCCCAGTTTTTTTGAACTCAATTTAAAAGGGACTTATACCTTTAAACTCGATGAGGATTTTGATTTTGATTTATCGGTAGGAGTGCAGAACCTATTCAATAGCTTCCAGGATGATTTTGATGTTGGCCCGGATCGGGATGCGAGCTATATTTACGGGCCGGTGCGGCCAAGAACTATTTTTGTAGGGGTGAAGTTTCATTTTGAAAAGTTCTAATAAAAAACGTTCTTTGACATATTGTGTGGAACTTCAATATGATAACCCTTGAATGCCCTTGTGGCTGAAAGGGTTATCATTTTGAAGTTCCATTTTTTCACAATTTATGTCAAAGAACTATAAAAGATGAGTCATTCCGAACTTTAAGAAACTTTTTGTTTTCAAAATAATTAATAACAGGTGCTGTAAATCAATACATTAGGACCGGCCTTATTCAATTTAGCTTTTTGAAAGGCTGGCAGCCGTTAAAAAATGAATACTGTTTGAGCCTTGGCGAGTTTATTCATTTTAGGCTGCCAGCCTTTCAAAAAGCGTTAAAAATTGAATACAGCCTTGATTTTTTGCTACTTTTTTATCAAGAAAAAAGGTATCCCCTCAAAACGTAGTGGCATTTAGCAATAAGCCAAGCGCAGCAGAGTTG
>CAZHZT010000200.1:0-6061 GCA_964537285.1 uncultured Saprospiraceae bacterium
AAAATTACACATTTTTACTGTAATCTTAGTCTGGGTTATTAGGGGGCCCCTACAATGTTGCCTGCTGGCCGCTATTTATTTTCATTACATAAATGGTACCTTTTTTTTCTCCTAATTTTTCAATGATTCCTTCTTGAGTTAAATACTGTAGATCCTTTTTTAATGTATTTTTCGATTCTTTTTCAAGTTCACTTGCTAAATCACCAATTTTGATAGGCTCATTTTTTGATATAAAATCAACAATTGTCTTTTGTCTCTGATTAAGATAAGGGCCTTTTCCCTTAAACTGATGATATTTAACTTCTAATATTTTAATCAATACCTCAATATTGTCAAGAAAAAATACCATCCAATCGTCAATAATTTCTTTTTCAGAGTATCTATGTTTTTGAGCATTCATCAATGCTTTGTAATAATCTTGCTTTCTCGACTCAATTTGATTTTCAAAAGAAATATATTGCATGAAGTCATAACCTTGTTTCAAAAGTAAAAGAGTCGTTAACAATCTAGATAATCTACCATTACCATCTTGAAAAGGATGAATAGAAAGGAATTCATAAACAAAAGTTCCAACGACAATAAGTGGATGTATTAAACCACTTTGAATATTATTGTTTGTCCAAATGAATAAATCATCCATTTCTTTGTTGACCAAAAAAGGATCGGTAGTATTAAATATGATTCTTTGTTTTCCTCCTGGATATTTAGCAACTACTTTATTAGAAAGTTGTTTGTATTTACCTCTATGGTTTTGATCTTTAGTACTAAATTTGAGTAACTGATTATGAAGATTAAAGACATTTGAATGATTTAATTCTATATTCTCCCAATTATCGAGAATGATTTCTAGTACTTCGTAATAGCCAAAGACTTCTTGTTCTTCCCTAGATTCTAAGTTGGTTATTTTTAGATTATTTAAAAGCGTTTCCACTTCTTGATCAGTTAAAGTAGCACCTTCAATTCTAGTTGAAGACCCGATACTTTGAATAGTTGCAATCCTTTTTAACTCCTTGAGGTATTTATTTTCATTCTGTTCTGTGGCCTTCCATTTTCCTTTGAAAGAGTCAATATACCCAATTTTGTTAATAATCTTTTGAGTGGTTACGAAATCAAATTTTAGCTTATTATCCATATGTGGTCCATATTTTATCCAAAAGTATGGTGTTTATGAATAAAAAGCAATTAAATTATCTATAACGTGTCTATATTTTATCTAAAAAAACAGAGCGGCTTTCAGGCGACAGTTTGCGTATGTGCGTGCCGACGGCAGGAGGCATGGCCATATACGTGGTGTGTGTGCCCAGCATGGGCATCCGATCCTTAAGGTAAGGAAAAAACTTGAGGGTGAAAGTCCCTTACAGGTAAGTTGAACAGAGCCGCCCCAAGCTTAACCCGACCAGCCAAATATTATGGGAAAAGTATCGAAATATAGGGGCCACCTACTCGACTGCAGCCAGTTTTTCTCGGTATTTTTTCTCCAACGCACTCGCAAAAGCCACTTTGTCTTTCCGTAGTAATTCCATTGCTTCTCCATTTACAATGGTCGGATGAACATCCCTGAGATAATTATCACTCCATGTTGCAAACTCCACAAGTATGGGAGTCAGAGCCAATCCTTTATCGGTTAAGAGGTAAAGGTTCGTCTTTTTATTATTAGGCCGTTTTGTTTTAATAACGATGCCCAATTCTTCAAGCAGTTTGAGTTTGGAAGAAAGAATATTGGTAGCAATGGCTTCATCCGCCTCTGTAAAATCTTTAAAGGTTTCTTTGCCTTCGATTAGCATTTGCTTTACGATAACCAACATCCACTTGTCGCCTAAAACATCAAGGGCAGAAGTAAATGGACAATTGCAACGAAATTTATACTTCATGTTAACTCTATGTTAATTTAACTTGCAAGATGCAATTAATTTAGTTATTACTTGCAAGTAAAAAGTTATTTACGTATTTTTGCTTGCGAAACAAAAGTAATAATTATTTGTCAAATGACGAAATCAATGAGAAAAGTATTAACAGTATTGGCACTAACAGGTATCCTCGCTTCTTGTGGTGTAAGTCAAACGGAATCAACAAGTGAGGTTAATCAATCAAATAATTCAGAAATGAATAACAAAGAAATCGTAGGTACATTTTTGGGTGCTGTTGCCCAACAAGATACCGCTACTATGCGACAAGTTGCAAACGCAGATTACATTCAACACAATCCATTTGTACCAACAGGTTTAGAACCTTTCATTGGTTTATTACCCGTTTTAAAAGAACACGGAACTTATGCCGAAAACGTGAGAATGTTTCAAGATGGCAACTTTGTGTTTATGCACAACATCTGGAAAAACGCCAAACCTTTTGGAGCTGATGAAATGGTGGCGTTTGATATTATTCGTGTCGATGAAAACGGAAAAGTAGCTGAGCATTGGGATGCAATGACCGTTTTGGTAAAAGAAACTGCAAGCGGAAGAACACAAACAGATGGACCAACAACTGTTGAAGATTTAGACAAAACTGAAGCCAACAAAGCTTTAGCGGTTGCCCTTATTGAAGACGTTTTAATGGGTAAAAACCCAGAGAAGATTACCGAACACATCAGTGCAGAACAATACGACCAGCACAACCCACAAATTAAGGATGGTTTGACTGGTATAGTGGAAGCAGTAGAGTATCTCACTTCTCAAAACAATATGTTCAAATACACCAAAATTCATAAGGTATTAGGTGAAGGTAATTTCGTCCTTACGATAAGCGAAGGAGAATGGAATGGTGGTAAAAAACATGTGTTTTACGACTTGTTCAGAATGAAAGATGGAAAAATTGTAGAGCATTGGGATGTAATCCAAGAAATTCCAACAGAAGGTTTAGCACATGATAACGGAATGTTCGGATTTTAATCTTTAGGTAGTCTGTATTTAAGGAATAATCTAAAAGTTAAAAAATTAGCAATGTCAATGAAATTAATTTATCCATCAAAATTTGAGGATGCGAAAATGAACGTCCCCGAAGCACCAAACGTGGAGTTTTCTTTTGTTGTAAAAGCACCAAAAGAGTATGTTATGGATGCTTGGCATTTACTGAAATCTGAGGGTGGAGCAATCGAGCCTATCACTTCAGGAAATCCTAAGGGAAAGACTTGGGCAGGAGTCGCAGATGATATGGAACGTATTATCAATGTAGGTGGAACAGATGTCACTCAAATCGTGGGCAATGTACAAACCCCTGAAAATGGCGATTGGCATTTTGAGTGGAAAGCTGGAGCACCTTATTACAAAATGCCCTTTCCCTTTCCACTAATTATGAAATCAGTACACGGGCAAGCTACTTTAGTTGATGGACCAGGACAGGAAAAAACGAAACAACTGTGAAAATTACCAATAGGCATAAGCCTGGTATCGCCTTGTGGTTTACCCGATTTGCGATAAAATCGGCAATGCCTGGTTTGTCTAAGGCAGCACCTAAACGATTTAAAGACAAAGTATTAGATTAAATAAAGTTCTAATCATTAAAGATACAGAAATGAAAAATATAATCATCACAGGAAGCAGTAGCGGTTTCGGCTTAAAAGCTGCTAAAGACTTTGCCGACAAAGGCAATGTAGTATTCGCAACCATGCGAAAACCTGATGGAAAAAATGCAGAAAAGAAAGCCGAATTAGAAGGTCATTCTTCTAACATTAAAGTGTTGGACATGGATGTAACCGATGATACTTCTGTAAAAAATGCCATCAATGCTGTTCTTGCAGAAGCAAGTAACATTGATATTCTTATTAACAATGCCGGGATTATGTATCTGGGAATTACTGAAGCATTTAGTGTAGAGCAAGCAAAATTTCAAATGGAAACCAATTATTTTGGTGCTATTAGAGTAATGCAAGCCGTTTTGCCGAATATGCGTAAGTCAGGTGCGGGTTTAATTATCAATACGTCATCATTGGTGGGGCGTATGTCGCCACCATTTTTTGGTACATACACTGCAACTAAGCATGCCTTAGAGGGCTACTCGCAAGCCCTGCGTTACGAGGTTTCCCCTTTTGGTGTTGATATTGTTTTGGTAGAACCAGGACCATTTGGTACAGGATTATTGGCATCAGGTCAGGCACCTGCACATGGTGAAGTTTTAGAAACTTATGGCGAATTGGCAGGTGTTCCAACTGCAATGGGAGAAAATTTTGCTCAAATGCTTCAAAGTGAAGATGCTCCAGACCCACAATGGGTCGTCGATGCTTATTTAAAATTGGCAGAAATGCCTACCGGTAAGCGTCCAACTCGTACTGTTGTAGGAATTACTTGGGGCGTTGATGAAATTAACGAATTGACACAATCAATTCAAGATAGAGTTCTTAAAGAAATGCAACTGGATACCGTTTTGGGTGGTGTTTCCGCTTAAATATCCAGTTTACTTTCAATTTAGGGATTAGGCAATTAATAAGCTACCCAAATTTTGCGAAGTAATTTTTTTCTCAGGCTAGGCGGAAAACGTAGGCATAACTTGTCCCGAATGCCTTCGGGACCCAAAGGTACGGCGAGGCTTTCCAACAAAGCCTGAGGAAAAAAGGACAAGTAAAATGGGTAGGGTATTATTTTCCTGATCCCTTAATAAAATCACAAGGGTTTCGGCTCTTGTGATTTTTCAATTATTATTTATGGTTTTCTTAAATTGGCTACAACCGGTTTATGTATGTGGCGTGCCGACCGAATGGGAGACATGAGCCTCATACACATTGTGTGTGCCCAGCATGGGCATCCGATCCTTACAAAGGTAAGGAAAAAAACTTGAGGGTGAAAGTCCCTTACAGGCAAGTTGCCGAAGCCATAGTAGCGGAGCCAAACCGCATTGCAATGACTGACCGTGTTGTCGGCAGCGGAATGCGAGAGGGTAGCCGTGAAGGGCTGAAGGTCGAACGGCGGACGCTCCGCGAAACTTGGAACTTGTTCACGATGGGTGACCGATTCCCTATGACAAACCATTCGTTTCGATGGGGAAAATGCAAGGTGTAAATGGTGAAAAGAGCATTTTCACTGTTTGGCGAACCGCCGTATTCGCGATCCGAACGAACGGTGTTGTGAGGGGGCAGGGTGGGCTTATTGCTCACCGTTCCCTACTCGATTAGCCACAGGTTTTTTTCTGCTCTATTTCGTCAAGTACGATTTCGCACTCATTACTGGTATTCTCGAACTCCTAAAGTCTTTTAAATTTCGAGTGATTATTATTTTTGCCTCATTCTCTATTGCTGAATAATATTGTAATCCGTCTTCAAAGTCCTTGAACGACGTATCATGTAACGATAATTCCAATACTTTATCTGTTAAATCTGCTACAGTCACCAGTACTTTGAGCTTCGATAATATTTCTCTCGCCATTGCTGAAGTATTCAATTTTGATAGTACATAATTCGTGTTTGCAAAACTTAACGAGGAAACAACCAATTCCACTTCTTTCTTGTCGGCAAGTGAAAATAATTTAGCCGCTTCTTCATAAAAGGGTTCTCGTTTAGCCAGTAAATCCAAAATGATATTCGTATCTATAAACAGTTTTTTCATCGGTACTTCTCCATTAAATAGTCAGCGTATTCATCTCGAACATCAAATTTGGAAGGTAATTCAACTACTCCGCTTAAACTTTCTACTAACGGAGTGATTTTGACCGATTTAGTTTGATTCGTAGTCACCGATCTCAAGTATGCTTCTATCAATTTAGAGAGACTGATTTGATTCTCTTTTGCAAATATTTTGGCATTCGCAATCACCTGTTCATTGAGACTAATTGTTAATTTTTTATCCATCTCTTTTTACGTATAAAATTAGCATTTTTTCACGTAAATAGCAAACCTTTTTTTACTTTTATTTTATCACTTATGGCTAATGGGAGTTTGCGAAAAAACTCCATTTTTTAGTCGCCTTAATTTCATAACAGGCTGATTTCCAATGAACATTTTTTCAATTTCAATAGTTTTTTCACAGTCTGACGGTTTGGCTATGCGACTGGCTGTAGCGAAGCAGGCTGGGCGCATAGCTATTGTGTGTGCCTTGAATGTACCTAGTTATTGCTTAATGCAAGATAAGCAATTTCC
>CAZHZT010000201.1:0-5876 GCA_964537285.1 uncultured Saprospiraceae bacterium
TTCTTTTGGCGGCCTACTTCGTTGCTCATCGGTCACGTAACTTTGGCTATGCTCCTTCTTCGCGCCTCGTTTGCCACCAAAATAATCGCTTCTAAAGCTATCAAGGATTTAGTTCCTGAAGCACTAGCGGCGCCAGCCCCATGAAAAAAAAAGAAAATTTTTGTGAGCAATTCAATAATAGCGCATAGTTTTGCATTTGAATAAGTAGAGAGTTCCGAACAGAAATGTGTGACATAAAAGAGGGTAATCCTCGATTCATTTTATAGCATGAAAAAAATTGATCAACTTTTAATATCAAGTTTTATAGGTCCTTTCATTGTAACCTTTTTCATCGCCTTATTTGTATTGATCATGCAAGCCTTGTGGCTGAACATTGAAAAGATTATAGGGAAAGGAGCCGACTTTTTCCTTATTATGGAAATGGTAGGGTATATGGCCATTTCCCTTTTTCCATTAGCTTTACCATTAGCAACACTTATTTCTTCGATCATGGTGTTGGGCAATCTTGCTGAGCGGTATGAGCTGGTTACCATGAAATCGGCAGGTATTTCCTTATGGCGAATTTTGCAACCCCTAATGGCTGTTGCAGCACTTATTGTGGTATTTTCATTTATCTGTTCCAATTATTTTATTCCCGTAACGAATTTGAAGTTCCAGTCCCGTCTTCACGACCTTAAGCACCAAAAACCAACTTTAAATATTGAGGAAGGCGTTTTTAATTACGACTTCGATAACTTTGTGATTCGGGTGGAGGAAAAAGAATCGGATAACAAATCCATCAAAGGAGTATTGATAATCGATCAGAAAAAAGCCAAAAACGGAAAAGTGAGTGAAGTATTTGCAGAAACCGGAGAAATGTTCACCACTGAAAATAAGCGCTTTTTTGTTATGCATCTTCAAGATGGCGTGCATTACGAAGAACCTGATAATCAAACCACAGGGGATAATAGACGAGGGGAAAATTATGCTTTTGTGCGTACTCATTTCAAAGAATGGGATAAAGTTTTTGATTTGAGCGAATTTGATATAGACTGGACGGACCAAGAACGTTTTAAAACGCATTATAAAATGCTTAGCGTGGAGCAACTTCGCGATGCTATTGATACCTTAGCCATAGATATTCAAAACCGAAAAGATGGCTTAAGTATTTATATTGATCGTTTTATAGAGATAAATGAAATCAAGAAAATTGATTCTTTAGAAAGGAGTAAAGACTCGCTCTCTACTCCTATCGAAGAAATAGCTAGCGTTCAAAAAACACCTCCTGATTCTGTGTCAAAAATTGATACCTTAAGCAATCCGCCTGACTCAGTAATTTTGGTTTCTCCGGATGATTCTTTCAATACAGAAGTAGACGCTTTTCCCGATACGCTCAAAGAATACGCTACTTTTCTGGAATCGCTGCCAAAAATAAGCCAGCAACGAGTAATAAATCGCACTAAATCAAGTCTTAGAAGTGTCCTGGCGCAGGCTGAGTCGAGCAATCGTATTTTGAAAAAGAAATATGAAATTTGGGTGAAGACAATTATTGAAATGCATAACAAATTTACCATGGCGGCCATCTGTTTTGTCTTTCTTTTTATCGGAGCCCCCATGGGAGCGATCATTCGAAAGGGAGGATTTGGTTATCCGATACTGATTTCAATCATTTTCTTTGTTCTGTTCATGGTGTTAAATATATTTTTTAAAAATGTAGCAGAGAAAGGTGCAATGAACCCTGATCTGGCAGCATGGGCCCCTATTTTGGTATTGACTCCGATAGGTGCGTGGCTGACATATAGAGCTATAAAATAATGCGTCAAATCATCCTTAATAATAATTATTTCTTCAGGGCTTTCGCCCTGTTTCTAATTGTTGGAGCTGTTTTACTATCAGTAATTGACCAAGGCGATGCTATCTTGTTTTTCAGCGAACACAGGACAGCAATCGGGGATTTTTTCTTTAAATACGGCACGCGTCTTGGTGAAGAAACAGGATACCTCCTTATGACCATTCTCTTTGTTTTTCTGAAGCCCCGGGCAGCTTTCATTATTCCATTGACGGGGGTGTTAGCCACTATTATTGCTTACGGTGCCAAGCGACTTTTCTCTCATCCGCGCCCTCTACGCTACTTTTCCGATCTGAATATGATGGATACCATCCAGGTAGTAGAAGGTGTACATCTGAATTCTGGTTTGACCAGTTTTCCTTCGGGCCATACCATTGGGGCATTTGCCTTATTTGGGTTAGTCGCTTTACTGCTTCCTAAAAAGAGAGGAATGGGCTTGTTACTATTCAGCTTAGCCTTGATCGTAGGGATATCGAGAATTTATCTGGTCCAGCATTTTCTAAAGGATGTCTACCTCGGATCAATAATTGGGGTAATGCTAGCGATGGCTATATATTGGGCTCAATTTCCTCTGAGTAGGAAAGAAGGGGTGTGGTATAATCGTGGTATGATTAACGGTATATAGGCGAGGCTGCCTCATAAGTGTGTTCGTCGTGGCTGACAGGAAATGTTCTTTCAAGTCACACAAACATACTTATGAGACAAACCCATCTATTCTCCATTCCTCATTACACTTTTCCAACATAATTAAAAGGGGTAATAGCCTTCAACTCCTCTTTAACTTCGTCAGAAATTTCCAATTGATGAATAAAATCATGGAGAGTGCTTTGTGTGATCTGCTCTTGTCCACGCGTTAGGTCTTTCAGTCTTTCATAAGGTTTTTCGATACCTTCTCTTCTTAAAATGGACTGAATAGCTTCTGCTACAACTGCCCAGTTATTTTCAAGATCTTTGTTTAACTGCTCTTGATTAAGTACCAATTTATTGATTCCTTTTTCCAGCGATTGGAAAGCAATGATAGTGTGGCCCAAAGGAACACCGATATTTCGGAGTACAGTACTGTCTGTTAAATCTCTTTGGAGGCGAGATACCGGGAGCTTGTTCCCCAGGTATTGAAACAAAGCATTGGCAATGCCCAGGTTTCCTTCGGCATTTTCAAAATCAATTGGATTTACTTTGTGAGGCATTGCCGAAGAGCCTACTTCACCTTTAACGACCTTTTGTTTAAAATAATCCATGGATATATAACTCCACACATCGCGCGCCAGGTCAATCAGGATGGTATTGATACGGGAAAGTGCATGAAAGAATGCAGCCAGGTTGTCGTAATGCTCAATTTGGGTAGTAGGGTAGGAACGATCCAGTCCTAAGGTTTGATCGACAAATTGATCAGCGAAATCGTGCCAGTCAACATCCGGGTAAGCAACGAAATGTGCATTCATATTTCCGGTAGCCCCTCCGAATTTGGCGCTAAATGGGATGTCTTCAAGTTGTTCAAGTTGAATGCGCAGGCGTTCGTGGAACACGGCGAATTCCTTTCCCAAAAGAGTAGGGGAAGCTGGCTGGCCGTGGGTTTTAGCGAGCATTGGTATATCCTTCCAGGTTTCCGAGAAATTTTCCAGTTGCTCAAGGGTCTTTCGAAGTTGAGGAAGATAAACATCATGGAAAGCTTCTTTAAGAGAAAGGGGAATAGCTGTATTGTTTATATCCTGCGAAGTCAATCCGAAATGAAGGAATTCAATGTATTTATGCAAGCCTCTTTCCTCGAATTTTTCTTTAAGGAAGTATTCCACAGCTTTTACGTCATGGTTGGTGATGCGTTCGATTGCTTTTACTACCTGCCCATCGTTTTCTGAGAAGTGTTCGTAAATATCCAGCAGTAAATCAATCTGTTTCTTTGGGAAATCTTTTAGTTCTGGCAAAGGGAGATTACAAAGGTCAATAAAATAAAGGATTTCCACGCGTACCCGATATTTTATGAGGGCCCATTCTGAGAAATAATCTACGAGTTTGGCGGTTTTTGAGGCGTAGCGCCCATCAACAGGAGAGATTGCTGTGATCATGTTATTAAGTTATTTAGTTTTTTGACATAAATTGTGAAAAATGGAACTTCAAAATGATAAGCCTTTAGGCTACAAGGGCATTCAAAGGTTATCATTTTGAAGTTCCACACAATTTGTCAAAGAACGAGTTATTTTAAGATGTAGCTCCACTTTTATCAGAAAACTGCCAGGATCCTAAAAAAAGCGTTTCCAAGGTTTAAACCGCAAAGATACCAAGTTTACGGTTTGTTTTTGCATAAAATTCGGATCAAAAAATAAAATACCTATCTGAAACAAATTTATGCTTAATGTAACCTTAGGATGCTCCTGGAGTCTTTTCCATGCTTCTGTCATGCCTTTAGACCAGTGAATGTCATCAATGATCAGCATCCCTTTACGGCTTATATAAGGTTCAAGGGCCTCAAAATATCTTAAAGTTGCTTCTTTTTCATGATGCCCGTCCAAATAGACCAGATCAAAGGGGCCTTTTTCAGGTACTATTTGTTCAATGGCATCATCAAAGCTCGCCAGAAAAATTCCTACATTTTCCAGGTTAAGATGTTCGAATACTTGGGCTGCATAGCCCGCCACGGGCCTGGAGCCTTCAACTGTAATTAATTGAATTTCTTTAGAAGGGCTGCAAAGGTAAGAGCTTGAAACCCCCAGGCAAGTGCCAAATTCTATTAGTTTTTTATACTTGTAGAAATGGACTATACGGAAAAGCAATCTTCCAAATGTGGGAGAAATAGCCGTATTTTTCACAATATCAGATACGCTTTTTTGTTCGGCTTCACCTACCTTTGAGCCAGCTCCAAAAGCGCTTGCCTCAACAAGGGAGTTTTCCTGTAGAAGGCCTGCTCTAATCCATTCGATTTCATCAAAAGCGTAAAAGTACCGCTGGTCGTCTAGTATATTCTGACAAAATTCATAAAGGAAAGGAGAATGCATCTGGTAAATTGTTTGGGCACTCCAGTAGAACTTTACGAACTGTCTGATTTGGAAGTAGCGAAATTTAAATTGATTCATTAATTAAAAAAGGTATTATAAATTTTAGTTCTTTGACAAATTGTCAAAGAACGATAAATTTTTATACCAATCAAAGGTAAAGCTTCGTTCCTTAAATTATGAAAATTATCCAAGCTATTGTAATCTGTACCCTTATAATTCCTAATTTGAGCGCACAATCCTATATGACTGCTGCCGGCATTCGACTTGGAGGTGGTATCGGATTAAGTGTTCAACAATTAGTATCAAAAAAAGTAACTGTTGAGGCACAGCTTCGCAGCGATTTTGCCAGAGACCTCACTGACCTGGCCATATTAGGAGAAAGGCATCATGCAATCTTAGTCAGAAATATTAACTTTTATGTAGGTGGAGGGTTTTACAAAGGCTGGTATAATGATTCAGCGGAAACTAACAATAAAAACCCCTTTGGGGTGTCTTTCATTGCAGGTATAGAACTGACTGTTGCGCCCTTGGTTATTTCCCTTGACTTTCGGCCGGATATCAACCTCGTTGGCAGTGGCAGTGGTTTTCAATCTCATTCGGCCTTGTCACTCAGGCATGTTTTTATAAAGAAAAAGAAGAAAAAGATCAACCTGAACTTCCTGAAGTTTTGGGAGAATTGGTAATTGAGGCCTAATCAGGATAAAACCTGCGAAGATAACCACTAAAAGTTCTTCCTGTAGCCACTCAAAAATACGCTCCAGAAATTATTCCCCGATTTGCCAGTAGGGAACACTTGGAAGTCATCTTTTGGAATGCTTGTTCTGATGGTTTATACTATCATTATTCCTGTACAGCCTCACAAGCATGAAAAACCTCAATCTAAAAAGGGGAGATGATTTACCCGCCAGGTCAATTTATTTAAAATGGAGTAATTTTTTAAGAATCAAACAAAAAAAACTTTTATTTTAAATAAAATTGTTTTAAGTTTGAAGAAAAGTTAATTCCATTGAAACAATCATCTGAAAACAAAGAAGAAGACAAGAACCAGGGGAATATTT
>CAZHZT010000202.1:0-5735 GCA_964537285.1 uncultured Saprospiraceae bacterium
AACTCAATAAAATGAAGAAAGGGGTCAAGTACGATATATGAAACGTCTTGCTTTTTTGGAATAGTGATATCATTTTTGCCTGATGATGCCTGGACTACTTTAGTATAGAGCAGGTTTCCATCACGGTCATATTGACCAATAGTGAGAAATACATTGGCAGCTTCTATTTTCTTTTTCTGTGTACTATCCATTTTTTGCATGGAGAATATAATCTCCAATTGCCTATTTGGTAGTTTTTTGATATCAATTATTTTATTGTCGTAGAAGGTAATAGTTTCTATCATATCTTTAATGATATAATGAAATTTAATGGGGATATATCTTTTTATATGCGCTATCAAATCCGTTGATGTTGGGTATCGATCCGTTCTGAATTTATAGGCTTCTAAAAAGCTTTTTAAAACCTCATTTAGCTTTTCTTCTCCCGCATAATACTGCAATGTATTGAATGCCATTGCTCCTTTTCCGTAGGCAATATATTCCTGCTCAGGCCTGACCAGGTATAACGGACTTTCTTTACCTGATTCTTTTGACCTTCCTTCCAAATAACGTTGGCGTTGCAAGCTTAGGAAGTGCTGTGCTTTCTCTTGGCCAAAATATCGTTCATAAATTCTAAGACTGATGTATTCAGTAATGCTTTCAGTTAGCATTTTTGCTCCCAGGGCATCTGCAGGAACTACCTGATTTCCCCACCATTGGTGAGTGAGTTCATGTGCCTGAATATAAAATGGTAAGTTAACATGATTTTTTGCATCTCCACTTCTAAGAATAAACCGCGCTTCCGATGTTGGAATAGCGTTACTCATTACCGATGCATAAGTCCCTTCCGTAAGCGGAAATTCAACGGTTCTTACCTCTGTATGCTGATATGGGCTGAAAAATTGGGTATTGTAATCAAGTGATGCCTTCAATCCCTCGGTCATATCCTTCAAGTTGAAGGTATGATTTTCATGATGATAGATTTCTAAATTAACACCATTGTATTTAGACTTAACAACAGAAAAGACACCAGAGTTAAAGGCAAAAGCAAATTTGATTTTCTCCTCTGTTTTATAATAAAAATAGTTCCGGTTATTATCAAACCATTGCTTTTGCAGGCTTCCAGGAGCTAATGCTGTTTGTAAATGATTGGTACTGATAACCGTTTCAATATCTACCAAATCGGCATCAGGCGAATAGAAATTAGAATAGCGAGACAGACTATCGTTTGATTGCTTATATTCATTATCAAAAAAATACCCAAAACGTGGAAGAATATCGGTGCGCAAAAAAGTACCGTTTTGAAGAACACTGGAATTTTGATAAAACAGCGTATTGGGCTTGTTTCTTATTTCAAATTGCATCTTGATAGAATCCCCGGGTTCAATGGGCTTTTCCAAAATATGTACCGCAAATTGCATGGCTTTATCTTTTTGAACTACTTTAGAAGGGGCTTCCAGCGAATATTCGGTGACTTCGTCATATCCTGTTTTTATCAGTAAAGTATCTATTCGCCCTGAGGTTCTATTGACAAGTATATAACTACCGTTTGCCACAAATGAATTACTTTCCGGAAAAAGCGCTATGTTCAGTTTTACAGTAGTTATTTTGGGTTGAACGGCATCTTTAAATTTTTCAAAATTTGCTTCAAAATCTTTGAGGATTTGTTCGTTGTTACCAATAATTTTAAGTGGACTGTTTTCTTCCTTGTATATTTTAAAACCAACAAAACAGAATAGAGCTAAAAACAGGATAAGATTGAATAAAACGACACCATTCAATTGCCGAACCGCCTTTTGAAAGCGTTCCTTTAGTGAGTGCGAATACCCACGTTCCCAAAACAAATAGGTAACAATAATCAACAGGGCTGAAAAGCTCAACCAATAGGCGTTGATGACAAAATTAGCCGATAATCCGTGACCAAATCCATTTAAATCGCTGTAAAATATTTGGGGTGGTGAATTAAATCTCAAAAGATAGGTTTCGATTCCGATTTGTAGCAATTGGTCTTTTCCAATCCATATTAGGAGCAAAAGAAAAATACCCATATATATATTGGGTATTATAGTATGAATAAATACGGAAAGTGCAGCCCAGATAACTAAGGTGGGGAAGGTAATGATGAACAAATGAAAAAGGTATAAGTCAATTTCAAATTGATAATAGCCGTTGTATAGCTGCAAACCAATTCCACAGAGCATCATAATCATTAACAAAAGAATCTGTACCTTTAATAATGCCAATGTTTTAGAACCTAAAAGCACCCAGTTGGCGGTGGCTGTAGTGTCAATGAGTTGGTTAATTTTTGCCATGCGAGACCGGTGTACCAACATACCTGCATAAACAAAAGTCAACAGCATGATTACAGTCGAAAAGAATACTATGGGTACATAGAGTACAATGCGAGTCAATGGGAGAAAGGTCAAATCAGCACGATTCGTTACGCGGCTCATGGCAAATACTAATGCCAATACTCCAAACAGTACCAAAACGTAAAAAAGCCGGCTTTTAATCATGAACCTGAAATCAATTACCGAAAGCTTTAGCATTGCCTTAAACTGCCGGGCAAAGGAAAAATCAATAGTGGTCTTTGTGTGATGATTTTTTGAAGGAGTAGATTGTGTTAGTGCCATCCTAGTTGATTTTCTTTTACCGATGTTAGGAAATAAGCTGAAGGTCTCCTGTTGTATTTGGAATTTTTTATAAAAAAGACCAAATAATAAAAGACCAAATGTTGTCCATAACAATCTGTTCCATAACACCAATCCAAACACTGGGATTTGCCGTGTATTTTGTTCATGAATCGTCCAAAACCGAGTCTCATAAGCCACAGCATTTTGTCCAAAAGGGTCAAAAAGCGTAAAAAGAATAGGTGTTCCTTCAAAAAGATTATCCACCATTATCTGAATGAAAAACAATAAGATAACCGCTATAAATCCTGCATAAATATTTCGAAGGGATGCAACCACTACAAATATCAGTAGGCCATAAACGAACATATTGGGCCATATAAAAAAGAAATAGGTATTGGCGTAATTCCAAAAATTAGCTGAGCCAATCATAGGGTTATCCTTACCCAACATAACCTCTCCCAGATAGAAGGCAGTACCAATGGAAAGGGTTATCAAAAAGACGATGGTCAGCGAACTGAGAAATTTCCCAAGCAGATAATCCGATTTTTTGATAGGATAGCTGTATAGGATGGGATATACATTACTTTTATAATCCTTGTATATCGCCATTCCAATAATTGCCGGCAGCAGGAAAAGGAAAAACTTGTTGAAATACTGAAAAATAAAGTTGATTTCATGGGCAGAGTTAAGCAAACGTATTTCCTTATCGGTTTCAGGTACTCCATCAAAAAAGCCTCCTGTCCCGAGTGTAGTAAAAAGTGCAATACTGAAGAACACCACAAAATAAAAATATATGGCAGGCTGTTTCAGCAGGCTTTTCAGTTCGTAAGTATAGATAGACCTAAGCATACTATTTCTCTGTAGTTTCTAAAGCATTGAAATACACATCTTCCAGATTTACTTTCTCAGCTTTTTCAAATGAACCATCTGGTTTGTTTTTAGCAAATATTCTGACCGTCAATGAATGGTCTTCATTAAAAGAGGATGATAAATAATTAAAGTTGGTTTTGTAAAGATCAAGTTCGGCGGGCTGAATTCGCTTAGTCCAGATTTTTGCTTCCAATTCTTTTATCGCTTGAGAAGGAGTAGCACGTTTGTGAATTTTACCGTTTTTCATAATGGCCATATCGGTACAAAGCTCCTTTACATCTTCTACCAGGTGAGTAGAGAACAAGACGATGTTTTCCGTTCCAATTCCACGCAAAACGTTTAAAAACCGACTTCTTTCTTTTGGATCTAATCCGGCTGTGGGTTCATCTACAATAATCAACTGTGGGTTGTTGAGTAGCAGTTGTGCGATACCGAAGCGTTGGCGCATTCCACCTGAAAAAGAACTGACATACTTCTTTCGCACCTCAAATAAATTAGTAAGATGCAGCACTTCTTCCACTTTGGCTTTGCGCTCCTTACGAACGGATATACCCTTTAAAATAGCGAAATAGTCCAAAAGATTTACCGCTGTTTCCTTTGGATAGACTCCAAATTCCTGCGGTAAATAGCCTAATGTTTTACGCAAACTCATGGGGTCATTCCCGATATCAATGCCGCTGAATGTTACTGTCCCGTTATCGGGACTTTGGAGGGTTGCAATCGTTCTCATCAATGATGATTTGCCTGCCCCATTTGGCCCCAAAAGACCAAACATGCCAGGTCGTATTTCAAGATTTATTCCATTAAGTGCTTTAACACCATTGGGATACGTTTTTGTCAGATTTTGAATGGACAGCATCATCGATTATTCACCTTTTGTTAGTACCTAAAAACTCAAGGCAGAACATTTAAGTCAGTCTTGAACAGGTCAATATTCCTGATTTAGGATGACATATTCTTGGATTTTACTGCGTAGCTCGTCCCAAAAGAAGCAGCGGGACAGTTTTTTGATGGAGAGAGGAGTCCCAAAAATCTGTGGGACTGATTTGAATAAGAGACTATTGGGTAAATTGAGAAGGGGACATTCCTGTTTCCTTCTTAAATGCCCGGTAAAAACTACTTTTGGATTTAAACCCACTTTGAAGCGCGAGCCCTACAATAGAAAGATGTTCCAATTTTCCTTCAGTTACCTCTTTTTTAAAGGCAGCTATCCGAAATGAATTGATGTGATCATAAAAATTGGTTTGCAAATTTTGGTTGAGTAGCGTAGATAATTTCTTATCGGTAGTGCCTATCAGTGTTGCTAATTCGGCAAGGGAGAGTTCTTGGTTCAAATAAACTTGACTTTTTTGCAAGGTATCTTCCAACTTTTGTTTTAGTGCAAAAGCTTCCTTTGCATTTAATGGTTGAACGATGGCTGACTTACTTTTCAGGCGCTCAGACAATTGTTTTTCTAAATGCTCAATTTGATATTGCTTAACAAACCAATCTTTTGTAAATCGATACCCTACGGAAAAGGTAAATGCCATCCAAAGTACATTTGGTTCACCAAGTATAAGGCTATCCTTGCTTCGGAATTCTTGCCAGAAAGTACTTTCTGATTCACTCATAGTAATAAGGCCTGAGCGAACTATTTCTGGAAAAATGAAGATAAGTAGGAAGGCAAGAACATAAATCTTCCATTTTCTCTTATTCAGAAATTTAGGAATAGCCCACAAGGAATGCGCATAAAAAATTATTGGGAATACAAGAACGGAGAGCGGTGGTGGTGTATTTGTTCGTATCGTTTTATCAAACCAATCAGTCGACCAATCCACATTAACAGCACTAAAAATAAAGAGCCAAAAAATTAAATGTAATAAAGCTTCGATATTTATTTTAAAGGTGTTGTTCATTTTTTATGGCTTGCAGAGAACGGCAGTTTGTGAAAAAACCACCATACAAATATATTCAAAACGATTTTATCGTCCAATTTGGTGTCTACTTACGCTGTGGACTTTCAGAAAAGCAACCGGGCGCAGGAACTTCATGGCGTAGCACAGCACCCAAAGACCTAAAAACCACCTTTGGATGGCTTCCAGTAAGGTGTTTACGCCCAAAAGGGATACGGCTCGCTTAATATTGTAAGCGGTGAAGATCAGCGCAAACTCCCCATTCACTTTTTCTAATCCTTTAAGTAAAGTGTAGGTGTACCCCCATTTTATGGTGCCAAAAGGATGCTCGACGATCTGCTGCCTTCGGCGGTACTTTTCC
>CAZHZT010000203.1:0-5709 GCA_964537285.1 uncultured Saprospiraceae bacterium
AATAATCTTTTCCCCAGGAGGATTTGGAGAAAAGATCAGGCAGGCCTAACGGCCTTCCTAAAGGACTTCTCAAATTAATTTCGACCAAACAAAATCATCCAGAACCCATTTTTTTAACAAAAAAAAATCCTTAATCCTTTTTTTACTCAAATATTCATCGTAATATTGCAATATAAAAATTAAACGATGGGGGTTTCAAAATCGGCAGCATTTTCAGAGCATCAAAATCAATTGGCTAACCTGGCTAAAGCCTTGGGGCATCCGGCAAGAATCGCCATTATTGAATTTCTGATCAAACAGGACTCATGCATTTGTAAAGACATTGTGGATGAGTTGCCCTTGTCGCAGCCTACCGTTTCTCAGCATCTGAAAGAGTTGAAAAATGTAGGTTTAATTCAGGGAAATATTGAAGGCAATAGGGTCTGTTATTGCTTGGATAAAAAGGGTTTTCAAAGTCTTGTAGGCTTCCTTTCGGGTTTACTGGGTAAGCTAAATATTAAATGAAGCAGATTGTTGTTAAAGAACCAAAAAAGTTAAATTATGAGATTATCTGAATTCAAAAAAATCGTATCCTCATTGGAGGATTTAAATTTTCAATTAACAGACGGTACCAGCGTTCCGTCGCATTATCATGTCACAGAAATAGGAAATATCTCAAAAGATTTTATTGATTGCGGAGGAACGATTCGTAATGAAAGGGTGGTAAACTTTCAATTATGGTATTCAATCGACTTCGATCACAGGCTTAAGCCTAAAAAAATGCTTGACATCATTGAGCTGTCAGAGCGAAAGTTAGGGATTGAGGATGCAGAGATCGAAGTGGAATATCAAGCAGATACCATCGGTAAGTTTGGACTGGATTTCGATGGGAAAAATTTTGTACTTACAAACAAGCAAACTGCTTGTCTGGCAATGGATAATTGCGGGATTCCGACGGAAAAAATTAAAGTGAGCCTGGCAGCGCTTGGTAAAAAAACAGAAAATTGTTGTTCGCCTGAATCTGGATGTTGTTAGTGTTTAAAATTTGCAAGAATTCCGCAAAACAGATTTTGCTGGCGTGAAGACGAAGGCTTTAGCCTTCGCCAAACATAGCGAAGGCTGAAGCCTTCGTCGAAAAGTCAAGTTTGTATTGTCTAGCCACATAGATTCTAAAATATAATAAATAACAAATCCATGCTTTTTAAAGAGCTACATTCTTATTGCGAAAGCCTTGGATCAGAGTTCGATCTCATTCCACAAGAGCGCAAAGATCAATTGACAAGCCTATCGAACTACATTTCTGGTAAGATTGACAATGAGGTCGTTCCGCAAATTACCATTATTTGTACTCATAACTCCCGCAGGAGTCATTTAGGGCAGTTATGGTTAGCAGTAGGAAAAGACTTTTACAATTTACCGGAAATCCAAAGCTTTTCCGGAGGAACAGAGGCAACCGCATTCAACATCAATGCTGTAAATGCTTTGAGAAAAGCAGGTTTTCAGGTTCACGCTCCGGAAAGTAACACAAGCAATCCGGCATATGAAGTAAGTTGGAAAGAAGATATGGAACCTTATCAGGCTTTTTCGAAGAAGTTTGAAGATGCACCCAATCCAAAGCAAAACTTTGCTGCTGTAATGGTTTGTTCGGAAGCAGATGAAGGTTGCCCCTTTGTTCCTGGAAGTGATTTTCGATTATCGCTTCCTTATGATGATCCAAAGGCATTTGATGGTACGGATTTAGAGGCAGAAAAGTATGACGAGCGCTGTCGCCAAATTGGTCGGGAAATGCTTTTTGCGCTTAGTCAAATCAAGTAAAGTGAAAAAGTATCTAGCCGAATTAATTGGGACTTTTGCCCTTGTTATCAACGATGTTTCAGTAGGAGCTGTCAGCCATTTAGGTATTGCTATTACCTTTGGGCTTATTGTAACCGTGATGATTTACAGCTTTGGGCCTATTTCTGGGGCTCATATTAACCCTGCCGTATCTATTGCATTTGCTTTCACAGACCGATACGAGCGTAAGGAATTGATCCCTTACATGATTGCACAGGTAGTTGGAGCAATACTTGCTTCCACTTTTCTTATTTTTTTATTTTGGGAACATGAGACTTTGGGGTTAACAGCGCCTTCCGGAAGTTGGCAACAATCCTTTTTATTGGAAATACTACTGACCTATTTCTTGATGCTGGTAATTCTGTTCGTGAGCCAAAATAAAGAGACCAGCCAATATACTGCCATTGCTGTAGGAGCGACTGTTTTATTGGAAGCCCTTTTTGCCGGTCCTATTTCGGGGGCTTCTATGAATCCGGCGCGCTCTGTTGGCCCTGCCTTGCTATCTGGAAATCTTTCGGCTCTTTGGATTTATATATTAGCTCCAGTTGTCGGGGCTATTTTGGCAAGTTATACTTGGATGTTTTTTGAAAAAAGTGAATAGATTTGTTTTGCATGAGTCATTCCATTTAAGATAAACGCTCTTATTTTACCATTGTACGTGAGCGTCGGAGACGCTCACGTACAATGGTATGTTTGGTAATTCTGTGAATAACCATTGAATATCAAAGCTCTATAACGTAACCATCATAAACAACTCCTCTAGCGCCATAGCTTTCCTTATTTCGGATCAAACCAGTGTTAAGAACTTTGCCGCCTTGTTCGTTTGAAGTACCAAAATCAAAGAATTTTTTATTTGAAAAAGTCTGGTGAATGAGTTGGTCAAAAAGAGCGTTCAAAGCACCGTTTTCCCTGCCTTCGTCCGTAGAGGCAATATATTGAGAATGCGCACAGGTAGACGTTTCGAAAATGATAACCCCACCTTGGATTTCTCCTTCCAATTGTGTCGTGAACAGACGAATATTTTTAGGAAATCGTTCCGCCAATAACTTGATTTCTTCAGTAGAATGAACCGGGTCGGCATCAAATTTTTCATTTAACAGGCTGGCAACAATTTTCATATAGCCTTCAAAATCTTTTGATTCTCCAATCTCAAAAGGGAATTCACGGGATTTTTTCAGCAGTCTTTTGTTATTATTGTTGTATACAGCAAGTTGTCTGCTTTCAATAACCGTTGAAATATTGCGGTAATAGAGGTTGGCATTGAAGCGGAAAAGCGCATAAAGATCCTCTTCGGCGGGCATTTGGTGATAAATATGAGGTATGGGTTTATAAACGAAGGACTTTATACCTTGTTTTTGAAGGTACTCAATGGTAGCCTCAAAGATTTCCAACATCAACTGCACCCTCATTTTTTTATTGGAAATGAACCCTCCGTAAGTAAGCCCTTGGTGGCTGTAAAAATTATCCGCTCTTCTGTTGGCAGGTAAACAAGCTATCAGTTTATTGTCTTTCAAAATCATTAAAGAGGCATCCTCAAAGCGATCGGAATGATAGTCCATATAATCACGTTGCAGCAGGAACGTTGCATTTTTGGAATTTCGGACAAACTCATTCCATTGGTTTTTATCAGTAGTCTGATATGGCACTATTTGTATCATCAAAAAAAATTAGTTTTCGATAAATTTTTTGAAAATAAAATTAAGGGATTAGGCAATTAATAAGCTACCCAAATTTTGCGAAGTAATTTTTTTCTCAGGCTAGGCGGAAAACGTAGGCATAACTTGTCCCGAATGCCTTCGGGACCCAAAGGTACGGCGAGGCTTTCCAACACAGCCTGAGGAAAAAAGGACAAGTAAAATGGGTAGGGTATTATTTTCCTGATCCCTTAATAAAAAGAAATAGTAAGGAAGGTTTTCCTGGCCACCTCTCATTGAGGAGCGGCCAGGAAAACCTCTACTACAACCGTTCTTCCACCCATCCACTTACTCCTTTTTCCTCCCTTCCAAAAGACACCCCTAATAATACGACTTCCCGCCCGTCATGGCGGAAAGGTTCCGCATGATTTTTTTCCCGAATCTGCTGGATGGCTTTTTCGGGAGGTTGGTCATATTTGAATTCGATGACGTATATTTGGCCGGAGGTTTTAACAACAGCGTCGATGATTTTGTCTCCGGCAGAGACTTCGGCATTAATGTAACATCCCAACAAACTCAAACTAGTATAAATGATAGCGTGATAAGTAGCTTCATTGCGCTTTTGGAAGATTTTTCCGGGAATACTTTTAATTAAGCTATTGATGATGGAAATAAAAAGGGCTGTATCTTTTTTACTCAAGGCTTGGCCGAGTTTTAGTGCTAAGGGCACTGCATCTCTTTCCTTGCGATAACTGTAAGTATCGACAAGATGTTGAAGCAAGCTGACTTTTACTTCTTTGTTAGGATAACCTAAGGTATAAAATAATGGATAGGGGGCGTCTTTAATGGTCAGGTAGCCCGTTTGGAATAACAAGCTGCGATAATTAGGATTCGATAAATCAAGTGAATCCAAACTCGTTGAGCCGGTTTCCAGTTCATCAAAATCAAAATGATAGCCTTCTTTTAGTACTTCAATGAGGAAATTAGGTGTACCCGTAGAAAACCAAAAATTTTGGAATACGCCTTTCTGGAAAAAACTTAAGATCGAAAAAGGGTTGTAAAGCTTTTCCTGACCTGTCCACCAGTAACCATTGTACCATTGTTTAATTTCATTCAGTAGTGTTTCAGGGTCTTGATTTAATTTATTACTTAAAGATGTAATCCTGTCGGAGAAAAAATGTTCTAACTCAATTTGAGTATAACCGACAAGGGAGTTGAAATTAGGATCGATTGTTATGTCATTCAAATTATTTAAATCTGAAAATATGCTTATCCGGCTAAAGCGGGAAACTCCGGTAAGTAAGACAAACTTAAGATAAGGGTCAGCATTTTTTATGATGCTGTAGAACTCTCTTAATACCCTTCGGTTTTCTTCTAGTTTATCATCTTCGTTGATATAATCAATAAGGGGTTTGTCATATTCGTCAATTAACAGAACTACTTGATTCTCCTTGCTTAATGCTTGTATAAGTTCCCTGAACACAAGTGCAATATTCGTCTCCCGAAGTTGAATTTTGTATTGTTCAGCAATTTGGCTAATTGCTTTTAGTAAACTTTCTCTCAATCCCAGGCTTTGGTAGCCAATTTCATTGAATGACAAGTGAATAACAGGATGTTTTTTCTTCCAATCCCATTTGTTTTCAATCCAAAGTCCTTCAAAAAGTTTTTTACTTCCCTTAAATAGTTCTCGAATAGTAGATACCAGCATGGATTTGCCAAAGCGACGTGGTCGGGAAAGGAAATAATACTTCCCTTCGTCCACCAATTGATAAAGCAATTTGCTTTTATCGACATATAGATAATCTCCCTCTCGGAGTTCTTTAAAGTCCTGTATGCCTATAGGTAGTTTTTTCATTTTAGCAATTTGTCAAAGAACGAGCAATTTAAGCAAAAATATAGGAAGAGTAAAGAATTCCAGTCTCTATAAAGAAGTAGTTCAAAGTCAAACATGAGTCATCTCTTAACCTTAAGGAACTTCATGTTGTCATGTTGATTTAAAATAGATGCTGCAAATCAATATTTAGGGATTAGGCAATTAATAAGCTACCCAAATTTTGCGAAGTAATTTTTTTCTAAGGCTAGGCGGAAAACGTAGGCATAACTTGTCCCGAATGCCTTCGGGACCCAAAGGTACGGCGAGGCTTTCCAACAAAGCCTGAGGAAAAAAGAACAAGTAAAATGGGTAGGGTATTATTTTCCTGATCCCTTAGGACCGGCCTTATTCAATTTAGCTTTTTGACAGGCTGGCAGCCGTTAAAAGAAT
>CAZHZT010000204.1:0-5652 GCA_964537285.1 uncultured Saprospiraceae bacterium
CAGCCTTGATTTTTTGCTACTTTTTTATCAAGAAAAAAGTAGATAAAGCCTTGGTAAACAGAACTGTGTAAAGGTTTTTGCAAGCATGAGTCATTCCGAAAATTCGGGATGACTCATGTTCTTACGGGTTGTTCACCTTACTAAGATTTCCAGAAAAGGGAACTTTAAGGGTAAAAATAAAATTACGCCCCTGTTCAGGAACATTGATCAAGCGATAGCGGCTAAGGTGTGCAAGATAAAAAGTATCGAATAAGTTTTGTACTTGAAAACTGACTTCTAGTTTACGTCCTTTCCAGTTAATGTCAAGTCCCGTTCCCAGTCCCCAAAGCTCGTAGGCCGGCGTAGAAACTTCTGAACGGTCTACCCTTAAGTTGCCTTGGGCTGCAAAGTGGTATTGGTGATTGATTTCAATGTAAAAATCATCAAACCAGTTTGTGTTGGAAAGGGAGTAGCGGAGGTCCGTTCGGATCGAAGGCTGGGGTGTAAAGGGCAGTGCCAATCGGGTTTTAGGGTTATAACTTTGCACAAAATCAATTGCTTGGCGAAGCTGTAAAGAAGGGAAAAAGTCCCAGGTCCATTGTAATTCCCCTCCGGTGTAAATAGCATCATCCTGGCGATATTTGAAGATTTGCCCGGATTCGGGCAGGGGGGAAAATCGGGCAGGGAAGGTTGGCCCCAGATAAATGTAATTGTCAAAATAATTGAAGTACACAGCGATGCTGCCGTAAAATTTATCAAAATTCCAGTCAGCGCTAAGGTCAAGTTGATAGCCTTGTTCAGACTGGAGATCCGGAGTGCCTACTTCGTGCCGGAAAGTTCCGTGGTGTATGCCATTGGAAACCGTTTCTGCGGGGTAGGGGACCCTGAAACTTTTACCAATATTGGCTTTTAGTACCCATTTGCCATCCTGTAAAGTCAGGTTGGATCCAAGGGAGGCAGACCAATTGAAAAAGACATCATCTGTTACCGGGGCGATAAGCGAATCGGTAATGTTCTCGTTGCTGTCCCACACGAATTGGCGGAAGAAAGAGGTCTGATTTTCGCCATAATCCAGGCGCAAGCCCGCATTGAGTATCCAATAGGGTTTCAGCTCTTTTTCAGTGATGGTAAAAAAGCCTCCCCTAAACGTTTGAAAATTGGGAAGCAGGAATTCAAATCCGCCTCGTTGGTTTTGTTGCCACTGCAAATTGAAGCCATGGACATTTTTCCATGAGTCACTCATGTAGTGCTCATAATGAGCTGCTACGCTAAACGTTTCCAATTCCAGCTCCATTGCGAGCGTGTTATTAGGATCTATTTGAGAGCTTGGAATGCTGTGAAACTCCGGGAAAGAAAATTCCTGGCGGAAATTACGCTGGAACCCTGCGTCAATAGCTAGGTGGTCCCGGCCAAACATGAAGGTGTGGTTTATGGAAAAACGGTAATGTGTCACTTCTTGTTTGGGAACATCAATATCGCGCGTATTGCCATCCGGGCTTAGGGCATAGCTCAATGGGCGGCCAACAGCTCCTGCGAACAAGCCTGCTTCAAGAAAGTATCGGCTAAAATGAAATCGCGTTACGCCCCATCGGCGTTTTATGCCTGCTGCAATGCTGAAGCTTTCCTCGTTGCCGGCAGTGTTTTTTAGTTGTTCATCAAAAATGGGGAGCACGAAAGTGTTGTAAATAAACTGGCTGGCGGGAACGCGGTAATCCGCAAAATCCTGGCGACTGTAGCGGGCTGTTACAAAAACATCATCAAGATTAAATCCCAGGCGTGCAGAACCACCCCAATGCTGGTTGTTGGTTTTGTGAATACCCAGAACACTGCCGCTGAATGTATTGGCAGGGAGTATTTTGCCGGGCATTATATTGATGACGCCGCCTAAACCATCTGAGCCATACTGTAAAGAACCTGGTCCTTTGATGATTTCGACCCGTTCCACATCGAACTGATCGATTTCGAGGCCGTGATCGCTGCCCCACTGCTGGCTTTCTTGTTTAATCCCCTGATGATTGACGATGATGCGATTAGACGATAAACCCCGAATAACGGGCTTGGCTATGCCAACACCGACATTTATAGCGCTTATTCCGGGTATTTTTTCAATGGATTTTGCAAAAGCTCCCTGCATGTTTTCTTGAAAAAAAACTTCAGAAAGATGTTCTGAAGAAAGGCTTTCTTCCTGTTTGGCATGTTCTTCGGTTACTTCTACTTGTTCAAGCAGGTTGTTTCTGGGAGAAAGAAAAAGGTATAAATTAGGGGCACGACCATTGGATACATTGACTAGTGTATCAACAGGGGCATATCCAATGAAGCCGATTTGCAAGCTGTATAGGCCGTCTGGAAGTTCAGAATAGGAGAATTTTCCATCTGAATTGGTAGAATTCTGAAGGCTATCAGGGAGCAAAAGAATATTAGCTCCAGGCAGAGGCGTTTGTGTCTCGTCAAAAACAAAACCCTGAATTTGGGCATTTAAAATGGCACTATTGAATAGTAGTAAGCACTTTATAAAACCAACTAATAATAACTTCGAATTCATAGCTAGGCATTTGCAACGCAAAGAAAGTAATTAATCTGAACTTGCAACATGATTGCATGTTTAATAAACTAAACATTATAATGAAAAATATAGCAAGTAGTTTATTTCTGGCCCTATCATTATTTGTCGTTTCGTGTGAAAATGAGGAAGTTGATACCACAGCTCCTACTATGGAAGTAGTGAGCTGGAATCCAACGCCTTCTCCGCAGGAAGTCTGCGGCACTATCGATGAAACTGTTTTTTCCGTTACAGGAGGAGATATCCTTTCCTTTGATGTCATCTTTAGAGATAATGCCAATTTATCCCAATACAAGATTGATATTCACAGCAACTTTGATTGCCACGGGCATGGTGCCGGCACAGTCCCGGGCATTGCACCACCTGACTTAGTCAGTGTAACAACGGATTGGGCGATGCTGGATATTAAAAGTCTGACCGGTTCTGAGCAAAATGTTTCCCGGGAACTTCAAGTACCCGAAAGTGTTACTGCCGGGAATTACCATTTTCAAATTCAGGTACTGGACGAATCGGGTAATGACAACCCCTTTGCCAACTTTTTTTCCATAAGAGCTACCAATCCTTTAGACAATGTGGCACCGGTTGTTGCCGTTGAAATTCCGGCTCAAAGCAGTTTTTCTGCTTCCAAGGGAAGTAAAATTCGCTTTAAAGGCGAAGTGACCGACGATCGTTCATTGAGCGATGGAGGAAATGGGGTTCTATTTTTAAATTATACTGACCTAAGCTCGGGCAATACTTTTAACACGGATCAGGTTTTTGCGTTCGGAGCAGAGATCGTTGATAGTTATCTTTTTGATTTTGAATATACAGTACCTAATACACTCAAACCAGGTGATTATCGTTTTATCCTGGCTGCCACGGATGGGGTACGGAATGTGGGAGAATTAGTGACCTTTTTGGTGGAAGTGAATTAATGCGGGTTCGTATTTTCAATGAATGGAATCGAAGCACTTCTGGCGAGCCAGAAGTGCTTCGATTCCATTCCTAAAATACCTTACTTTTCTCTTTTCAACACTTGAAAAGCTCCCCAGGCGGTACCCAATAGTAGTACTAAAGCATTCCAATACAAATTGGCGCGTTCATTTTTAGCAATATGCTCTATATAAGTGGATTTTATAGAAGTTAGTGTGGAATGTGTGCCTCCGATCTTCAGGTCTTTGGCCTTACCTTTGACTTTTACACTGAGCGAATGATCTTTTTTGGTTAGTGTCAGCGTTGTTGATTGAGGGTTGATAATCTCAATAAAACCTTCTTTTTCGAGCTGGTGAGGTATTTTTTGGGTGCTTATCGTTCCTGATTTTATTCCGGAAACCATAGGTTGATCGAGTTTGTTGGCTTCCCTTTGAAAATCAAGTCCACTAATAAGTTTATTGTAAATTAAAAAAGTAGAATCAACTACAGGAATGAGGCTAAATTCTGCTGCTTTCTCTGTGCTTACTGAAAACTGAATCATTTTGGAAGAATCGCCGAGCACTTGCTCGAATTCTATATCGGGAAAGCTAAGCGTACTATTATTTAGATAAAACTTAGCTTCCATGTCCGCATCATACAAGCGTCCGATAATTTCATCGTAATCCAGTGTGAAGCTTAAAGCCGTCTGTTTTTTCAGGGGCATGCTGACTAATTGGGTGCGCCCTCCCTCTATTTGCAGCTCCAAAGGCCCGTGAACTTCTTTAGTGAAAGAAACAGTATCGAAATGAGCGTGTTTTACCGGGAAAACTTCAAAGTGATCCACGAGTAAGTTCGTGTTCAAATCCCAATCCTGCTCAAGGCGGAAGGCGACAAAACGCGTTTCGGCTTCCAGTTCAAATTGGATAGAAGGGGTTTTCATGGATCCTAAACCAATGAGCAAGACACAAGTAACCCCAATAATGACCGGCCAGAACCATTTCTTTTTAGCGAAAGAAGAATGCTTAGCAGGGGCTGGTTGATACAGGTTTTGGATGAAATTCACCAGAGATTCCCGCAACTGATTGGCTTCAGCGGATAATTCTGAGGTATTTCTCGTGCCCAGGTCTTTATGCCGCTGCCATTGATGGTATCTTCCTTCCAAAATATAGAATTGATCCAGAAGATCCTGTCGCTTGTTAGCTTCAAGGTAATCCTGAATGCCCTCAAAGAGTTCCTTGAGGCGATCTTTCCTCAGCAGTTCGAGCAATTGATGTTTTTTCAGAGCCATCAGAGTTTGATTTTGATCTCACAGGCAATAGGGGTAATCCCGTCATGAGCTTCTTTGCCCTGGACTTCCAGGGTGTAGGTGCCTGAGGGGAGGTCTTCAGGCAGTTTGATCTTAATGGCTTTCCCTGCGCGAATGGAGCGACAATTATTGATGCATTTAAACTCCGTATGGCCCACGATGCGCCACTTTATTTCGGTGGCTCTGGTAGAGGAAACACATTGAAGCAAATAGGAACTCTTATCCGTTGCTGTGCCGGTGGAGACGGGCACATAGGTCGTGTTGGAGTTCAGCTCACCGATAAAGCCTAGTAAGCCAATGAAGCGGGCATAGCGGGTTTCTACATTTTTCAACAATACATCTCCGGTGTTCCAATCAAACGTTTGTCCTTCCTCAAGCGGAATATCCAATCGGTAATATAGATCCCTTGGGATGCCGAAGCCTCGGATAGATACGGGCTGATCAACATCTACAGGTATGGATAAAGAAATTTGTTCCGGTTCTTCAGATGAATAGCGCAGCGGGCCCCTGGTAAAGCTAACAAATACCAGGTCATTGGCGCTTACTTTGGATTTGTAAAAGCCTTCGCAATGTTGACCCCGGTTTTGATACTTCAAATTTCCAAACACATCGGCCGCTTCTATTTTGGGGTCGCATTGGGCAAGGATTGAGCCGTGTGCCAGGAAGATTATAAACAGTAGACAGATTGATTTCATTTTTTATGTTTTAGAGTTGGAAATTTATGCCGCTTCGCGGTGATATTTTCTTTTGAGGTGGCTCTCCCTGAGCACCTCAAAAAAGAATTCTGCGCCTTAGGTACGGTTATTTTCCACCTTCTTTGACAAATTGTGTGGAACATTTAAGAATCTTATCCACCTCCCTAATCAAAAGCCTTTCCTCCCCATCCAAGCTTCCACTCAAATGATCTACTCGAAGC
>CAZHZT010000205.1:0-5607 GCA_964537285.1 uncultured Saprospiraceae bacterium
GAAAGGCTTATCATTTTGAAGTTCCATTTTCCACAATTTATGTCAAAGAACTAAACTTCATTAACAAAAGAACGCTCTTTAGCACAAATATCTAATGATAAAAATCACTCGAGAATTTGACAAAAGTCACCTTAATTCGGGAAGACAATGAATTTCTTTATAAAGATTTTAATTTTGGTTCTGGATGATTTCATTTGGTTAAACACTATAAGAAAAAAAGCAGGCCATTAGGCTTGCCTGATTTTAGCCCCAGGTCCTCCTTGGGAAAAGGATATTCTAACTAATTTCTTCTTTGTAGTCTAGCATCAATGCCGGGGGGAATAATTATCAGATTGGGCTTTAGCCCTTTTGTTATTAATAGGCTAAAGCCCCGATAAATCTTAACACGACATCCGGCGCTAAAGCGCCAGGCAAAGAAAAAGCTTAAGTTGACGGCATTGAACGGTAACCTACAACACAAGAACAATAGCCTAGATGTGCTTCCGCTACGCGGAAGTTGATCTCTAATACCTTATAACCCTGGGAGGACCCAGGGCTACGATCAGGCAGGCCTAACGGCCTGCTTTAAGGGCTTCCTAAATTAATCTCGACCAAATAAAATCATCTAAAGCCAAAGTTTTTCACCCCGAGGCAAATATTTATTTCGACCAACCATACTTTAAACAAATATTCTTCAGCATTTCTCGTTTTGGAATTCCAAAACCAAATTTACGCCGCTTCGCGGCGATATTTTCTTTAGAGGGAGGCCGAAAGGGCTATTTTGCTTCGCAAAATAGCCCTTTCGGCCTCCCTCTAAAAGGAATTTCGCGCCGTAGGCGCGTTTATTTTCCAAAGCGAGAATCAATCCACCCAACGTTCCACTTACTACGAAGATCTCCTTGCCTTTTACCAGAGACCCGTTCAAATATCAATTTTTAATCCACCAGAACTCGCTTTTTTACCTCTTCTGTGTCGTATTGAATCAGCAAGTACAAGTTCTCCAAATCTCTTTGAGCAGTACAGATTTTTTTAAGTAAAATACTTTGCTCTTGCTTGTCATCAAAAAATTCTAACCAAAAAACGGGCAGCTTCTTATTCCCGTCTTGCTCTTTTTCCAAGCGGAGTTGATGAGCTTTCAGTGATTTAACTAATGACTGGCCTTCCAGCCCTGATTCGCCTGAAAGGTTCTCTAGCTTACGTATTAATAAAATCAGGTTTCTGTTGATCCGCTCTTTTAAATGCTTTATGACATGGTCCACGGTTTCAATTCGATGATTAAACTCGTTTACATCATATCCAATGAGCAGGTAAAGGTTTTCAATAGCTTTCTCTTTCATGCAAATTCCTTGCAAAGCCTCTCCTTCCGGAGATTTGGGATTAAAGGTATCTCCCCACAAAGGCCGAATGCGTTTCTTCAGGCTCTTTTCTTCCTGGATTTTTTTCTTGTAATGCCCAAGTTTCTTCGCTACAATATCCTTTTCGCGGATATGCGCATCTTCCAGCGCATCGATTTGCTCAATCATCAGCGCCAGATTTTCAATAATCCGTTTTTTTAGTGATTCGATCATCAGAGTTTATGCATTTTGGAAAATCACATTTCTATAAAGTACCTCAAACTCAACTTCGATACCCAATATGCTTACCTTTAGTGATTGGGGTTTACCATGATACCTTTTAATGTTCCACACACAATTTGTCAAAGAACCTTAATTTTAGTTCTTTGACATAAATTGTGAAAATGGAACTTCAAAACGATAACCCTTTCAGCCACAAGGGCATTCAAGGCTTATCATTTTGAAGTTCCACACAATTTGTCAAAGAACCTTAATTTTAGTTCTTTGCCTCCATTAAGTAGTTCACGGAATTGGCCTGCTTAGTTGCAATATAAGCAATACCCATTGGGAAACCAATTATTTCATTCTTTCCCAAAGAGCTCCATTTTCTTCCACTCTCCCCTCTTTGGCATAAACTGTCAAAAGCTTGTCCGGTAGGGTCAAGCGCAGGCTCTCATTAATCCGCAACTTTGCTGCTGTAATCAAAACGGAAATAAAATGAAAAAAACACTCATCACGTTTATCCTTTTCGGGATCCTGATCTCCGGACTCAACCTTCTCACAGCATTCAGAGCACCGGTTAAACAGGCTCAGCCTAGTGAAACATGGTTTTCAATACAAGCAGAAGAAGACCTGAAACAAATGGCCTTCGACATTCTCAACACGAAATGCAACGTCTGCCATCGCAAGCAAAACCCATTCAGGGTTTTTAGTTTAAAAAACATGGAAAAAAACGCTACTAGAATTCGTAAGCAGGTTTTTATTAAAAAGAGAATGCCTAAGGGCAATGAGATCCGCTTGACCAAAAGCGAATATGAAACGCTTGAAAAATGGCTTAAAACTCAAATCGATTTTTGACGAGAAACGGGGAACCGTTCACCACAAATACAAATTAACTATGGAATTTTCTATTAAAACAATCACACTAATTACAGCGATCACTTTAACGGGCTTATCAGCAGGCCTATTTTATGCATGGGCAGTATCGGTAATTCCGGGCACCCGAAAAGTAATGGATATTACTTATCTGGAAACCATGCAATCTATCAACCGGGCAATTCTAAACCCGGCTTTTTACCTGATCTTTTTTGGAAGCCTCCTACTTTTGATCATTGCGAGTGTCCAAAACTTCAGAACAGGTACTACTTTCCGGCTTTTACTTGCAGCAACGCTCACATACTTGTTAGGCACTTTTGGAGTAACCGCATTTGGTAACGTTCCTCTTAATGATATGCTCGATGTGCTGAAGCTGGAAGAATTAAGTAAAAGCAAGATCATCGAGTTCCGACAGGTGTACGAACAGAAATGGAATCGCCTGCATATGATCAGAACCGTCTTTTCTGTCCTTTCATTTTTGCTTTCGCTTTTATCGGCTTTCACTTATTCTAATTCATGACTAATCCAAGCCAATCCTTATTTATCGTGCTTAACCTGATAAATAAAAAATTTCGACCCCGCTGACGCGGGGAAAAGGGTAAAAGGTATACAGCGTTCCTTCTAGAGGTTAATGAGCCCTGGCTAAACGAAACCCAATGCCATCGTCTCGAGGAGGAGGAATAAGGTTGAGGCGAAGAGAAACGCGGCAGTACCTAGTAAGGTAGTAACATCCGCCGCCCCGCAAAACAAACCTACTACAATCTCCGTTTCTCCAGGCTGAACCTTCAGAAGGCGCTCCTGAGTAAGTATCGTTCCAGCAATCATTGGTCCATTCCCAAACATTGCCGCTCATATCCGCCAAACCAAGTTCATTGGCTTGCTTTTCACCTACAACATGTGTATAACCACCTGAGTTTCCGAAGTACCAGGCTGCCTCGTCAATAACATTACTCCCGGCATATTTGTTTCCTACGGACTGATTGCCATCCCTTGCTGCGAATTCCCATTCTGCTTCCGAAGGAAGTCGATAGCCTTTTGAATTCGCGTTAAACGTTACACTCTCACCTTTAATATTATAAAAAGGCGTTAATTTACTTTGCCGGCTCAACCAATTACAATATTCAACGGCACCATACCAGCTCACTTCATTTACCGGATGCTGTTCATAGCCATTATTTACTACAAAAGAGCCGTTCCGATAATTCAGTTGACTGCTTTCAGAAAGTTCAATCAAATCATTGCCATTCAAACGAACATTCAGATCAATAATTTCGAGTTGTTCTTCAATGCTGTTCAGGAATGTAACATAAGCCTGCTTGCTTAGCTCGAATTTACCTATATAAAAAGTAGGCACGCTGACTTTATGAGCTGGTTTTTCGTTATCGTAGCAGTCACTCCCCTGCTCCTGGGTGCAACCCATAATAAAACTTCCTCCCTCTACTTTCACTAAATCATCCCTGAGCCCGGGTTGCTTCAACTCCTCCAGCCTTTCTTTAGCAAGCTGGTCGTATCGCCCCTGAGGAAATTGCTTTAGGTAATCCGTATAGCCTTCAATATCGTCTTTTTTCCGGGCAATTTTCCAGTAGATATCTTCCTCGGCGCTCCTGTTCTCCTCTTCCAATTCCTGAATACGCTCAATAGCATTCCGGCGAAATTTACCCCTAGGGAAATTATCCAGATATTCCTTATAAGCCTCCAGCTTATCCGATTTTTCGGCGGCATCAAAAGCTTGTAAATCCTGATATAAAACTTGAACACTCTGATTATTGTCGGGTGCAGGCTCCAATAAGCCAGCCCCCTTAAGCATAAACCAGTAAGAAATATCCCTCAGCTCATTTTGAATTTGATCTATGCGCACCGCAAATGCTTGACTGCCTTCATCTTTTATAATCATCCCGATAATACCCGTCTGATTAATAAGCGGCGCCCCCGAGGTTCCCACTTTTACGGAATTAATATCCACTTCGATGAGGTTATTCCGGATCTCGTATATATACCCTAATGCATTACTGGATGCAGGAGGAATGTACCAGCTTCGGTCTCTTCCTATAAAAGCGACCGCATCACCTTTACTAGCGATGCCGAGGCAATCAGGCTCCCAACGGAAATTGCCGGGCTTTTCGACTTCCAGCACAGCAATATCAATGTCCGAATCGGTATTTTGCCTGAGTAATTTGGCCGGATACGCTCGGTAATCATCAAAAAACTTGATTTCTATTTTCTCTTGCGCTTCCTCGACTACATGAGCTGCTGTGGCAATGAAAAGCAGCTTATCGCGCTCTCCGGTAATGATACCAAACCCATATTCTTTGTAACCATCCGGTGAGAAGGCGGTTATGGCTACCACATTGTTTTGAAGGAGTTGGGCTCTTTCTGTTTGGGCAGAAAGGAGAGTAATGAAGCCGAATAAAAAGAAGCAAAGGAGATAGCGTTTTTTCATATTTTTCTGTGAGTATTTGGTAGTAAGTTTGGTATTCAAAGGTAAAGAATTAGGGGGAATAAAAAAATGCCCAAGCTCCTTTTTCGATTGTACTACTAAAAGAACCTAGGCGGTCATCTTATTTGTTTGTAAGATAACTCTTACAACCCCGGATGCCATCGTGAACTCATTAACTAACACGCTTTCGATATCCTTGAATACCGAAACTCTGGATCTAGAGAGATCTGGCTAAACGAAACCCATTGTTATTGTTTCGATTAGTAGGATTATTGTTGTTGCGATTAGATACGCGGCAGTTCCTTGTATTGTTGTTCCATCCGCCGCCCCGCAAAACAAACCTATTCGATGGCTTCCTTACTTTTACCATATATATCAATATAAAGCTTTTTCCTCAGATGATAAGTATTTGCAAAAGAAGCATGAACAAACCAGCAAAAGATACGCATATTAAACTCTCTAGCAGTTAACTTCCCTTGCCTATACCATTTTAAATATCTGTTTTTTCGTTTCTTGTAGCGCTGTAAATTGGCAGCCCGGACCAGCTTGTAACCTGGGAAAATCTGGAAACCTAAAAAGGGAACCCCTTGTTCTACCGGATATACTCTGCTTTTATCAGGATGTAAAATCAATCGATATCCAACTAAAAAGTTTGAAATTTCGTTTTTAATCCTTAAAAGTTCACTTTTCTCTTTTCCAAATATTACAAGTCGAGTCAACCCGGGGAACCTCCCCCCGAGTTGCTCACAGATCCGGACGTGA
>CAZHZT010000206.1:0-5567 GCA_964537285.1 uncultured Saprospiraceae bacterium
TTTGTTTAGCACAGCAAACCATAGATTACACCATTACAGTAGATTCTGTACAGCGTGAATTCATTCTTTATGTTCCTGCTTCCTATAATGCAAACACAAGTGCACCTCTCGTCTTTAGCTATCATGGATTGGGAGGCAATGCTCAGGCGCAAATGGATGACCACGATTTTCGTCCCGTGGCTGATACAGCAGGATTTATTGTAGCACATCCTTTAGGTGAGCCAATTATCGGTCCTGCTCGCGGTTGGAATTTCGGTAATGATACATTGCCAGATGATGTGCTTTTTACCAGTGCTATGATTGACACTATTGCGGCAGATTATAACGTAAACCCTGATAGAGTTTACGCTTGCGGGATGTCTTTTGGAGGTTTTTTTAGTATTTTTTTGGCCGGTCAACTAAGCGATAGAATTGCTTCGGTTGCTTCAGTTGCAGGAACTGTTGTGAATACAGTTCCAGATAGCATGATAACACCAGACAGACCGCTCTCATTGCTTCAAATTCACGGAACAAATGATTTCAATGTAGCTTACAATGGTAGTCCAATTTCACAATCCGTGCAGTATGTACTGGACCTTTTTGTGGCACACAATAATTGCGATTCAAATCCTACTACCACATCACTTCCTGATACCGACCCCAATGATGGAAGCACGGTAGAGCACATTGTATATGCTAATGGTGATGAAGGAACAGTAGTAGAACATTTTAGAATAACAGGTGGTGGACACACTTGGCCAGATGAAAACACGAATGCACAAAATGTAAATAGAGATATAAACGGCTGCGAGGAAATTTGGAAATTTTTCTCCAGATTCGACATTAATGGAGCTCTTAATGTTACAACTTCAGTTGAACCTATTGTAAATGCGGTAGATATCAAAGTCTATCCCAATCCAACACACGATTACATTCACATTCAGGCTGAAAAAACTGTTCTACATGTAACAATTACCAATGCGACAGGTCAGGAATTTGTTCTTCCGGTTAGTTCATTCAATTCACAAAGCAAAGTAAATGTGAGTAGTCTTCCAGCAGGCTCGTACTTTATTTTTGGGAAAACTGATTCGGGTATTTTCCAATCAAGCTTTGTTAAGCGGTAACTTGGAATTAGAACAACAAGAAAACTTTCTTTTCATTTGAAAAGCTTGAAGGTGCCTCATAAGTAGTTCGTGTGGCTCGGGAGGAGTATTTTCTATTGAGAGCTGTTCTTTTTTCAAATTTTTATTAAAAAATTTGAAAAAAGAACAGCTCTCAATAAAGAAAAATTCCTGCCGGGTGAGACGAACCTACTTTTGTGCCAACCTCGAGCTACCTACTAACTTAGGTTCCAGAGTATCTAGTTAGGCTTAAAATTAAATTAAAATGAATCACTTATTGAAGCTATTATTTTATCTTTTGATTGCCTTGAATTACAACACTGTAACAGGCCAAGTCACCTACACTTATCCTGGAGCTCCTTTCAGTGTTATGTTTGATGGAGAATTAGTGGAAGCAGATTATTGGGATACGATACCAAAGATACTTTCTGCGGGCGTTGGCTTTTGTGATATTGTGGCGATTAACGCTCCTACGCTCGACCAAAACTCCGTGCAACAAGCAGGAGGTGCATGGCTAACGGATATTACCTGTGGTACAGATAATGGTGATTTTACAACCACCTCTATAAGCCAACAGGTTCAGTTTGCTTATATTTATCAAAATGAACCATGGACTTTACAGGATGGTGCAATAGGGCTTGACGGGCTTCCAATAGTATTTAGTTGGCCGGTATTGAGTAATACCATAGATGTGACTGATTTTAGATTTATCCTAAATACAGGCGATACTATTATCCCGTATATGGCTGGCCTATGGCCAAATTTTGAAAATAATGAACGAAATTGTGTAGTTGTATATGGCGAATTTGCCAACCGCAGACCAAGTACAGATGCCTTAGCACGTTTTCCTGTGAAGTGTGAAATTGTAGATGATGGCACACCTTTGATGTTGGCAGGTCATAATAATCAAGTGGTAAGTGCGGTTGGTTTATCATGGGAAACAACAACAAATCCTTACGATCCCAATAATGGACCTCGGTTAGTTGGTGCAAAACTTAATCATGTAGGCACTCAAAGTTTTGGGGAAGCAACCAGTAATAATTTGTTCAATAACTTCCTTGGGCTTTTTCCAAATGATGAATTTGCACTTTACGGTGGTGGAGATTTTCGTTTGAGAACCTTAACGTCAGGTGGTTTTTCACCTGATGGTGTAAGACCTGTAAAACCAACAGATTTTGAAAACTTCTTTCGCATTCATGCTATTGCTCCTGATGGTTCAACAATGCTGCTGGAGTCAACCGATACCGTTTATACCGTTCAAGGTGGCACTTTGAAGGTTCTTGGGTTATCGGACTTAGGTCCAAGCAGTGCATCGTATGATGATTGTTATGATGAAGACCGTGATAATTATATCGACATCATTATTGAAGGTGATGAAGCGGCAGCACGAAATATCACACATATTGAAATACCGAGTTTAGCTGGAGGTTATGATGCTTTTTACAATCCTGGAGGCCCTGGCACAACACCTTTTCCGGGTGTAGTTTACACTCAACCCGGGCCACCTGATTTAGAGCCTGTTATTATGGCTTTAGATGATCCAATGCGTGTCAATGCTGCCATGCTGACCGCTACATCAGATGTAAGTAATGATTTGAAAAATGAAAAAATGGTGGTTTTTCCAAATCCATCTACTCACGAAATAAATATTGTTACAGAGGGTAGTTTTAATGATCACTTTGAAATTTATAATATAATGGGTGTTTTGATGCTTCAATCAAAGCAAAACACCATAAATATAAGTCATCTAAATCAAGGCACTTATATTCTTGTAAAGCGTTCTCTTGACGGAATATTGACGACGACTATGTTTGTAAAGAATTAGAATTGTGTCATAGAATGTCTAACGGATGTACTGTTTATGCAATCACAATAAAAATCGTGTTATTTTGAGTACTGTGGAACTCAAATTCGTATTGATCTCTTTTGGGAGTGCCAATTTTCCGATGAAGGTGTCTTTCACTTCATCAAAAGAATGGGTCTTTATATTTTTTTATTCGCCATGTTTTATGTCGGTTGTATCATCAAAATATTATTTTCTTAATTCTTCAGCCTTATTGATCTCAGGTTTTTGAATTGTTTGGCGAACCGCCGGATACGAGACCCGAATTCCGCACTTGCTGCGGAAGTGGTGTGAGAAGGCTGCGGTGGGCTTAGCGCTCACCGTTTCCTACTCGATTAAATGGCGTTTTCATTTTATTTCGTCTATTTCTCCAATTGCCTTTCTAGTGCACTGCATAATTACATCTTGTAAATCTGCACCATCAGACCGGATTGGATCTATAGATGCTGCCAGCTGGCTCCTTAGCTTAAAAAGCTCACCCTTGTCGACAGTCTTTGCTTTTTTTACCATATCTATTTCAAGTAGTTTCTGCTGTTGATTTTGCTTAGGATTGAAATATCCTGACAACTCAGTGCATTGGTGACATGCTCCCTCCTTGTTGACAAGCGCACACCGCCTGTCAAATATATTGGTCATGGTTTTTCGTGCATAAAAAAGTAAGTGTTTTACGACACTTTCTGTTTTATTGATCACTAACGCAATTTCTTTTCTGGGAAAATCATAAACATCTTTTAAAATAAGTACAAGCTGTTGATCTAAAGGCAAGGTTTTCGAAATGCAGGTAAAGCAAAAGTCGATATGTTCTATAATCTCATATCGGCCACTAGGCGAATATTGATGTACACGACCAAATGCTTCAGGGATCGCTGGTTCAACAGTTGCCAACTCCTTGGCCTTATCTTGGGCATTTATCGGCCAGCGTTTCCTTTTTCTCAGAAAATCACGAGCCAGATTGGTGGCAATTTGAAACACCCAGGTTTTTAATGACGATGTACCCTTAAATGTACCGATTTTTTCAAAGGCTTTAAAAAATGTGTCTTGTGCCAAATCCTCTACATCATTTCGATCCGCGAGTAATCGATATAAATAGGATTTGAGCTGAGGCTGAAACTCCACATAAAGCTTATGAAATGATTCGATGTTTCCTTCCAAAGCTTGATTTATCACACTTTCATTCGCCATGGCTGTAGATTTTTAATTTCTGGTTATTTCCGCAATTATCATATGTCTAGAAGGAGCCCTATTTTAAGGCTTTAATTACTTCTTCGGGTGCTTCTTCTTGCGGGAAATGTCCAACATCTTCTAATCGTACTACTTTAGGCTCTCTCCAGTTTTCTAACCAATAATTCAGTTCTTTTTCTCTGAAAGCAATATCCTTCATGCCCCAGACAAAGGTAGTCGGGATGCTGCTGATTTTGCCTTTTTGCTTCCAAAGGTCGGATAGCCATTCATGTGACCCAACCACTTCACGAGGAAATATGTAGCTGCCTTTCCTCTCCTTAGGAGATGATAAATGTTTATAGTAATGCCTGTGAATATTTTTGGTTAGCTTCTTTTTGTCGCCCATTACTTTTTTCACGATCACGCGTCCAAAAAAATTGAAATTTTTTGTCAGGAATGCGCCCATTTCGCCGCCTGCACTTTTGCTGAATTTCTCGTAATAAGGATCACCTTTCACCGACCATAAAAAGGTATTCAATATGACGAGCTTTTTGATTTTTTCAGGATGGTTTATAGCGTATGAAAGCCCTATTGGGCCACCCCAGTCATTCACTACAAGTGTGATGTTTTCCAGGTTCAAGCTGTCCATGAATTTCTCAAATATCGCTGCATGGCTTTTGGGCAGATAATCCCATTCGTAGGGTTTATCCGAAAAACCAAAGCCAATCAGGTCAGGGGCAATACATCTATTTGTGGCCATAATTCCTTTAATCACATTTCGATATTCAAAAGACCATCCGGGATTACCGTGTACCATAACGATCGGATTGCCCTCGCCTACATCTACATAGTTCAGCATACCTGCGCTAGATTGGAAAGAATTACGTGCAAAGGGATATTCCCTTTGATCGAGCCATTTAGGAATGTTTTGTTTCGCTATTGTATTAGATGTCATGAGCAAGCCTATTATTGATAAAAAATGCGTTTCATAATTTCTTAGATTACGTTTGTTTGACCAAAATCTACATCCACAATAAGGCTGTTAAGTGCAGCTCCTGCATCTGAAACAAGAAAGGCTGCAACCTTAGCAGTGTCTTTGGTTGGAAGTCTAATATCATCCAATAATATGTACACTTTGCAATTGGCTCGTAGTTGCCTCATCAGATATTCCGATTGTTTTAGAAATAGCAGTTGCTCATCGGTCTCTTAGCTTTGGCTATGCTCCCTCTTCGCGCCTCGTTTGCCACCAAAATAATCGCTTCTAAAGCTATCAAGGATTTAGTTCCTGAAGCACTAGTTCTTTACAGACCTCACTTGCAATTGCTTCATTAGCAGCAAATACAGCAGCCACCTTGTTTTTTATAATTATAATCGTCAAATTTTTTTGTTTGTGTTTTCTCTTTTGACGATTTTAAAACCATACAAAAAAAATTAAGAGCAGTTCTTTGAAAATTGGAAGGAAA
>CAZHZT010000207.1:0-5544 GCA_964537285.1 uncultured Saprospiraceae bacterium
TAGCGTCAAGGTGTTCGGCCTCTTCGCTTTCTTGGCGCACTATCATCCACATATCGAATATAGTGTTTACATCCTAATGTTTCCTTTAAAAAATGATCAAGAGGATTTAAATAGTAATTTCCAAATAACTGGCTTGTCAAGTTACCTATTGGTAAACCCTTTTTTCTTTCGACAGCTGTAAACAGGTCATCCCCGGGAAAAGACACCTCATGAGGTTCCTGAGAATTGCTATTATCTATGATTAGATCAATAAGGCTTAAGGTTTTTGCACATCCGATCTTTCTTCTTAGTACAGTCTTTAGAATTTCATGGTCAATGCTAGGAAAAAATTTTCGGATATCACACTTTAAAACAAAGGTATTTTGTCTGGAAAACTTTTGAAACCTAAGAATAGCTTTATGTGTTCCCTTATTTTTTCGATTTGCATAAGAATCAAAGATCATACTCGACTCTAAGATTGGAGCGATCACATTACATAGAGCATGATGAACCACTCTATCTCGGTATGGAGCAGCGCTTATCATACGGGGCTTAGGCTCGTATATGTCAAACTCCCTATAACCTCCTGGCTGGTAAGTTTCGGCTGTTAACTCCTCAATCATTTGGAATAAATTCCGCTCAAGTTTCAAATTAAAACGAGCTACTTCCTCATTAAACCGCTTCCCTTTTTGAGCTTTATGAGCTGCCAAAATAAAATTTGAAAAGGAAACAATTTCTCTATATAAGTTTTTCTTTCTTTTCATCTTATGCTCTTTAACCAGCCTCCTACTTCCTTGCCAATCTCATTTATCTTATTTTGAATAAACTCATATCGTCTTAAATCGATGCATTTAAGATCTTTCGAAAGTCTTATGTGATACCGAAGCCGCTCAATCTTAATATTGACTTTTCTCAATAATCGCTTTTTATCTTCTTTATTGCTATAATAGGCTTCTATAAGTTCTTCTAGCAAGTCCATAAGTAAGCTTTGGATACGATCCGCCAGTAAGAATTTTTGAGACCTTGGGTATTTAGACAATTGTGGAACCAAATACTTCAATAAATCATATGTATGCGTTATTACATTCTCTTTTTCTGCCATTTTCAAAAATTTCGACCCCGCTGACGCGGGGAAAAGGGTAAAAGGTATACAGCGTTCCTTCTAGAGGTTAATGAGCCCTGGCTAAACGAAACCCAATGCCATCGTCTCGAGGAGGAGGAATAAGGTTGAGGCGAAGAGAAACGCGGCAGTACCTAGTAAGGTAGTAACATCCGCCGCCCCGCAAAACAAACCTACTACAATCTCCGTTTCTCCAGGCTGAACCTTCAGAAGGCGCTCCTGAGTAAGTATCGTTCCAGCAATCATTGGTCCATTCCCAAACATTACCACTCATATCCGACAAGCCAAGCTCATTGGCTTGCTTTTTACCTACTTCATGCGTTTCACTCCCCGAGTTGCTCCCATACCAGGCTACTTTATCAATATCATTACCTCCGGCATATTTATATCCTCTGGATTGATTTCCACCACGGGCCGCAAACTCCCACTCCGCTTCCGAAGGAAGTCGGTAGCCTTTTGAATTCGCGTTAAACGTTACACTCTCACCTCTAATATTATAAAAAGGCGTTAATTTACTTTGCCGGCTCAACCAATTACAATATTCAACGGCACCATACCAGCTCACTTCGTTGGCCGGATGCCGCTCATAGCCATTTTCGACACTGAAAGTGCCGTTTTTGTAGGTTACTTTGCTGTAAGTAGAAAGTTCAAATATTGGATTTCCCCCAAGGCTAACATCCTTATCGTTTAAAGTGATTTGATTGGAATTTGAATTCAGGAATTCTACATATTCCCCTTTTGTCACTTCAAATTTACCTATGTAAAAAGTCGGTACCTTTACACTGTGCATCGGTTTCTCACCATCATAACAATCACTTCCTTGTTCTGATGTACAGCCCATGTTAAAGGTTCCACCTTTTATTTCCAATAGGCCATCCTCCACTTTTGCATCTTCTTTTTGAAGGTCTTTTATCATTTCATTTGCTCTGGCAATTCGCTGACTATTGGGGAATCGAGCCTTAAAGTTCTCAAGCGCATCCACGGTATTTTGCTCTACGGCAATCTGCCAAAAAAGGTTTTCTTGGCTTTGTAAGCGCTCCTGTTCAATTGCTTTTACTTTTTCATTAGCTTGCCGACTGAAATTTCCACCAGGATATTTTTTCAAGAATTGCCGGAAGTCTTCAATATTTTGGCTATTTTTTATTTTCAGCCACTCATTCAGTTCGCGCTGCGCCCGTTCCAGCTCTGCATCACTGAAGTCCGAGTCATTTTGAAGAGAAATACCAGCTCCTGTCAAGGTAAAAACATAGCTGTACCGACCAAAATCCGTGATCAAATCGCGCACATATTCTATGTCTATGGCTTCTGCGGTACTCCCTTCGTCTGCGATGATCAGGCCAATGATTCCTTGCTCATTGACCAAGGGCGCACCGGAAGTCCCCGGGCGGATACTGATTATATCCACTGAGAGTTGATTATCCCGGATCTCTGAAATGGCCCCCTGCACCGGAGCAGGAGGAATATACCAACGCCGCTCGCGCCCTATAAAAGCCACCCTTTGTCCGATTCCGGGAATGGCCAGGCAATTTTGCTGCCATCGGTAATTGGGTGGCTTGGGCACTTCTAACAAGGCGACATCATAATTTGTATTTTTTCGTACCAGGGTTGCGTCAAAGGACCCCAGCTCGCTTTCAAACTGAAGCTTGATAGATTGAGTGGTGCTGTATTCATCTGCATCACTGACTACATGAGCTGCGGTAACAATGTATAAGCTCTGCCCCCGAGTCCCTGTCACAAAGCCAAAACCGTATTCCTTATGCCCGTCATCAAAAGAAGTAGAAATGGCAACGACATTGTTGGTCAACGATTCGGCTACACTGTATTGCCCCGGTAAATAGGTAAAAGATAGAAGTAGTATGCCTGCAGAAAGCCAATATTTCATTTGTTATAAGGTATTTTGAACCTAAAAATGAGAAATTTTAATAACAATTAATAATTTGGAGTGGTTAGGTATTATAGATAGAGTGTATTTCATTTGGTCGAAATTAATTTGGGAAGTCTTTAAAGCAGGCCGTTAGGCCTGTCTGATCGTAGCCCTGGGTTCTCCCAGGGTTATAGGATATAGAGACCAACTTCCGCGTAGCGGAAGCACATCATAGGCCATTGCCGGACCGGAGCAGGTGATTCAATACCTGGGGCGTTCTACTCCCGGCCAGGTGGGCCAGAGCGCCGCCAAGCGTTAAAAACCAAATCACTTCAAGAACTAAATCTAAAAAAGTCAGCTAGTTTGAGCTTGCAAGAAAACGATCTTGACAAGGATGGGATTGATTTGCCCAAAAGAACAGAAAAAGCCAAAAAGTTGGATAGAAAAAATTTGAACGTCTGAAAAATAAGCCGGATATTGAGGAAACAAGCCCGAGAAAGCCTTTTGGAGAGGAAGAAACATTTCAATACTTTTCCCATATAATACCTGGCTGGTCGGGTTGAGCTTGGTGCGACTTCCCGCAGCAAGTGCGGGACTAAATGTATCTGCCACAGGAGTCGCTTTGAGTAGATCATTTGAGTGGAAGCTTGGATGGGCAGGAAAGGCTTTTGGTTGGGGAGGCAGATAAAATTCTTAAATGTTTAAATGTTGTAGGCCATGAGTTAAAAATACAACAATCTGTAAATCAATTTATTAAGATTGAATAAAAAACTTCAAAAACAAATAGTTTGTAAAAATCAGTAAATAAGCTTAACTTACTAAGCTGTAATAAAGTTTCCATAAAGAATTTGAAGACTTTAAAGTAAAATAAAATTAGAACATGACAGTTGATGCAAAAAAATACAAATTGATTGAGAAAATTACAGAACTTCAAGATGAAGAAGTTCTGAATAAATTAGACTTTGTATTAAGTGAATACTCTAAAGGGAATTTGATTTTAATGGAGATTGTTAAGCCGGTGAGGGATGAATTTGATATTGAGCGGTTAAAAAAAGAACAAAATTATCAAGGTTTTGACAAAGAAGAGGTAGACCGGTTGATAGAAGAAATAGATATTCAAGAACCGATAGAGGAATTACTCAAGATGATATAAATTTGGTTGGATGAATTATTTCTTTGATACGAATGCAATCTTAATATATTTGAAAGATGGTGATAAAAAAGATTGGTTAGATAAAAATCACAATCCTTTGGGAAACGAAAATACAGCCATAATATCTGTGGTTGTATTAGGAGAATTAGAGTCCATTTCTTTAAGGAATAATTGGGGACAAAAACGGGTAGAAAACTTACAGATATTTCTTCAAAAATTTTTAATTGCAGATATTAATTCAAGAGATGTCAAAAAAAATATGGAGAAATTGATGCATTTAGCCAAGGTAAATTGAAAGATAAACCGTTAGGAGACTCTTCAAGAAATATGGGTAAAAATGATTTGTGGATAGCAGCAACAACATCTATAACAAATTCTAAATTAATCACCTCGGATAAGGATTTCAACCATTTGAATGGAAGGTATCTGGATTTGATTTTGATTGAGATTTGATATAAGATTCAAACACGGCCTACAATCGAGTAGGGAACGGTGAGCAATAAGCCCACCGCAGCCCTCCCCCACCACCGTACGTTCGGATCGCGAATACGGCGGTTCGCCAAACAGGGCAAATGTTCTTTTCACCATTTACACCTTGCATTTTCCCCATCGAAACGAATGGTTTGTCATAGGTGTAGATAGCCACTGAAAAGTACCCCCCTACGCAAGCAATAGAAGGAACTGAATATTAATTATATTTGTTGAAACAGAAAAAAATCTGCAAATGGAGTCAATAAGTGAAATCAAACTTGATTTGATTAAATTAATTACACGGATAACAGATGTTCAGCAATTAAATACGATCTACCAAACCATTAAGTCGTCAGAGGATCAACTAAAAAGTATGGAATCTACCGATGATAAATTTTTGTCAGGTCAGGTAGAGATCCGCTCCGGCATATCAAAAGATCAGGTGTTTGCAGAGCAGGGTAAGCAATCTATGACATTTAAAGAAGTCCAGGAATTGATGACAGATGAACCCTGTGAAGAATCATTGGAAGAGTTATTAGCAACCTTAGACTAACAACCCTATAGTCAACAGCGATGGACTACTTATTAGACTCAAACATAATTTTGATATATAGTAGGAATGATAAGGTTGCGAGAGCACTAGAATCAAGATATAGAATATTCAGTGGAGACAATAGACTAGGGATTTCGATTGTCTCAAAAGGAGAAATAGAAGCATCAATTTTAAAAGCTGGCTTAGGAGAAAAGCGAAAACAACGGATAAAGGAATTGATGAGCCGGCTGACAGAATTTGGGATAAACTTCGAAGAAGTAATCAAAAAGTACGCTCAGATAGATGCCTATAGTCAAGGGAAATCGGAAAAATCAAAGGGGAAGTTTTCCTCGAGAAACATGGGCAAAAATGATATTTGGATAGCTGCAACAGCAAGTGTTTTTGACTTGAAGTTAGTTACCACT
>CAZHZT010000208.1:0-5525 GCA_964537285.1 uncultured Saprospiraceae bacterium
CCTTTCCAAATTTTCAAAGAACTTCGTCTTTATTAGTTTTGTATGGTTTCAAAAAGAAAAACTTTAAAGACCAATGGAATTCATTTAAAATAATTTGATCGATTTGATCTATAATTTGAGTAAAAATACGCTCACGATTCAGGAGCCTTTTACCCATTTCAAGCCATTGACCACCCTGCCCGGAAAAAATAAAGGCTATTTTGGGCAGTAGACCAGAAAGTACATTTCCCAAGTATAAACCAGGGTGTGCATTTCCATTCACAAAAGCTTGTAAGCTTTGAGATAGCTGCATGCGTGAATTGCCAACGGCAACCAAACGCTCATTATACATACTGCGCCTAACCCTTGCAGCATAACAAATATCGGTTATTGATAGCTCAAAGTCAGAAGTGAGTATCTCAAGGAAATGGTCGGCCAGTGCTTTTAGGCCTTCCTGGCTATTGCCTGAAAGGGATAAAAAATGGAAGTCCGGAGTTTGAGTTTCTGCTTTGTCCTCAATTAAGTTTTTCGGATAAGATTCAGGGGCCTGCAGGACCACATGTACATTAGTACCTCCAAATCCAAATGAACTTACGCCAGCAACAGCGGGAGCAGATGGCATTGGCCATGAACTTAACTCGCTTTGAACATAGATATTAAGCTTTTCAAAAGGAATATGTGGATTCGGTGTAGAAAAATGGAGGCTGGGTGGAAGACTTCGATGTTGGATTGAAAGAATAACCTTAATTAAACCTGCAATTCCCGCAGCTGCTTCCAAATGCCCGATATTAGATTTAACGGAACCGATAGCACAAGATTTTGGAGATTTTTCTTTTCCTATGATTTCTCCAATAGCTGATGCCTCCATTAAATCTCCAAGCAATGTTCCAGTACCGTGTGTTTCTACATATTGCACACTACCAGGCGGAACACCCGCTGCCTGATAAGCTTTTTTCAACAAGTTTTCTTGAGACTCCTGACTAGGGGCCATCAATCCATTTGTTCGACCATCTTGAGCTATAGCACTTCCCGGAATGACAGCCAATATATGGTCTCCATCCTCTAGTGCCGAAGAAAGATGTTTGAGCACAACCAAACCACCACCTTCACTACGCACATAACCATCTGCACGGGCATCAAAGGGCTTGCACTTGCCATCGTGAGCCAAAACACCAGCTTTTGTAAATGCGACGGAATGAGCCGGCGATAAAATTATATTTGCCCCTCCTGCAATAGCCAAATGACACTCTTGATTTCTCAGGCTTTGACAGGCAAGATGTACCGAAGCAAGGGATGAAGAGCATGCTGTATCTATTGCCACGCTTGGTCCGTGGAAATTATAAAAATAAGAAATGCGATTTGCTGCAACAGACAAGGCGCTTCCTGTGCCGGAATGACTATTTATAGCTTTAAGGTTACCAAGCTGAAAGTGGCTATATTCGTTAACAGAAAATGCCAACAAAGACTCCGGTGGAGGTACCATCTAGACATTTCTTGCTAAAACCCGCCTGATCAAACGCTTCAAAGGATAACTCCAACAGCAACCTTTGTTGAGGATCCATTTGTTTGGCCTCCCTTGGGGAAATACCAAAAAAGAATGGATCGAACTGATCAATATTGTTTAAAAACCCTCCCCATTTGGAAACAGCCTTGCCGGGAACAGCCGGATCAATATCATAAAAAAACTCTTTCGGCCAGCGATCTTCGGGTATTTCACTGATTGCCTCTTTCCCTTGGCTTAACAAATGCCAGAATGATTCAAGGTCATCTGCCCCCGGAAAACGACCGGCCATTCCGATAACGGCAATAGGTTCTTGGTTTTTGACAACCGAATCTTCATGCTTGCCTTTAATGGCCGGAATTTTCTGGTTTTTCCCAAGAAAAGTAGCTAACTCATGAATGTTGGGATATTCAAAAGCTAAAGTGGGAGAGAGTTTTCTCTTTAGCAATTCTTCCAGGCTACCGGAAAGGACAATCACATCACTTGAGGTTAAACCAAAACCGGCAAAAGGTTTGAAGATATCAACCGCTTTCTCGCTTATTTTTAGGCGTTCTGATATTTTTTCAACTAGCCAATCTTGAATTTCTTTGGTGTTCATGGATTTTTCTTTCATTTAATTCCTTCTTTGACAAATTGTGTGGAACTTCGAAATGATACCCCTTGAATGCCCTTGTGGTTGAGAGGGTTATCATTTTGAAGTTCCATTTTCCACAATTTATGTCAAATAACTATTTAATTTAAACTAAATGGGGGCCAAATCGAGCATCAGCTTTTAGTACGTTTCCCCCCCACCTGCATCTGCCAAAATGCGGTCATGCCGGGTCTTCGATCAGGGGTAGACAATTCGTTTTCAGTGCTCATTTTTTTTCCAAAGCAAGGGGTAAGCCTCAACCGGAGGAATTTCCGGCATGGGTTGTAGCGTTTGAATTTGTCCATGAGCTTTAGTAATAAACGGAAGAAGTTCTTCGTATTTGATTTTTTCGCGCTTTGCCTCTCTTTCCTTGAATTGGGGAAGCACATCGGATGCAAAAAGCTCTAAGGATTCGCAGATGTGTTCATGTTTGTAAGTTCCACACTGTTGTAACAGAATTAATTGATCGACACCAGCATTTTCGAGCGCCTTGAAGTTTTGGATTAATTGTTTAGGGTTTCCAATGCCCCGCATACCAGCCTTTTTGCGTTCTCTTTCCATTTTTTGATCGGCTGATACGGGTCTTTTTTTGAATTCCTCCCACAAGCTTGTTTCGCCTGGAACATGAACCCCATCCCGCCAATAATGGCCCAATCCAAAAGCAAAGAACTGAGCTCCTTCCTGCCCACGCTCCATGGCAATGTCGCTATCTTCATGACACATAAATCCGGTCAGCATAGCTACATTGGGATTGACAGCTTGAGCAATAGGTTGGCATTTTGTTTTGAAAGTTTCATAATACTCATCCACCCAAAATTTAGCTTCTTCTGCATTGACAAAAGCAAATGTGAGTGCCCCTAGCCCTAGCTGAGCGGCCAGCTTTAAGCTATCCCGGTTAGAGCAGGCGGACCAAATCGGCGGGTGGGGTTTCTGAATAGGCTTGGGAATCACATTTCTGTGCGGCATGGAAAAATATTTTCCCTGAAAACCAGGATAAGGGGACATGGTCATCATCTTTGCGGTTTCCTGCAGAGCTTCAGCCCACATAGGACGCTTGTCAACAAAATCAACATTGAAGCCTTCCAACTCTATTCGGGAACCTGATTCTCCCGAACCCCATTCCACACGGCCGTTACTGATTATGTCGAGGGTTGCCAGCCGCTCGGCCGTTCTGGCAGGATGATTAAAGTTTGGAGACATTACCAGAATGCCATGACCGAGGCGAATGTTCTTTGTCCGCTGGCTACAAGCAGCAAGAAAAACTTCTGGAGCGGCAGAATGACAGTACTCTTCAAGGAAATGATGTTCCTGAACCCATACATAATCAATACCAAGGCGATCCGCTAGCTCTACTTGTTCCAGCGCTTCTTGAAAGATCCTTGATTCATCTCCTTCTTGCCACGGGCGAGGTAGCTGGAGATCGATAAAAATTCCAAATTTCATTTATTTGATTTCTTTTAGCGTTCCCGAAAGATATTGTTCCTTGCATTGGAAATGTTTCAATTTGCCACTAGTAGTCTTGGGAATACTGCCGGGATATACCAATCTTATATCATATACTGGAAGCTCATGAGAATCGTTTACAGCATCCCGAACAATGTTTATTATTTCCGAAGCTTTTTTTGCAAGTCTTTTCGAAACTTCAACAACGACGACTATATACTCCCTTTTCGAGGCATCCACTGAGAAAACAGCACAACCGCCCTGATTTATTTCAGGGTGGGCTTTGCTTATTGTTTTTTAAATATCACTTGGGTAATAGTTTCTTCCATCAATGATAATCAGGTTTTTTAATCGGCCGGTAACGAAAACCTCTTCTTCATAGATAAACCCTAAATCACCTGTGCGGAGGAAAGTTTCTTCATTATTTCCTGGCAAATGAGCCTCAAAAGTAGAAGCTGTTGCTTCTGGATTATTCCAATATCCCTTAGCCACACTAGGACTATTAAGCCAGATCTCTCCGACTTCATTAGGCGGACAAACTTCAAGTGTTTCAGGATTGACAATCCTAATTTTTTGATTATCCAAGTTCTTTCCACAACTGACTATTGCTTTTGAACCTGCCCCGGGTTCTAAGTTTACACGGATCTTATTTTCTCCTAATGCAGATCTATCCACTTTTTTTATTATTGGAGTACTAGATGTGGGCGTGCAAGTGGCCAATAAGGTAGACTCAGCCAGGCCGTAGCAAGGGGCGAAGGTCTCCCTGCGAAATCCGCGGGGAGCAAAGTAGCGCGCGAATTGATCCAATGAGTCGTAGTTAATGGGTTCAGCGCCATTGAATACGATTTCCCAGGAACTTAGATCCAGGTTTTCTCTATCTTCCGGCTTTATTTTCCGAACGCAAAGGTCGAAACCAAAATTGGGACTCGCGCTGGTTGTTGCTCTAAACCTGGAAATAGCACTAAGCCAGCGCATAGGATTCTGGAGGAATGCTAAGTGAGGCATCAAGGAAACGGGAAACCCTGCATAAAGGGGCTCTAATATTCCTCCGATAAGTCCCATATCGTGATAATGTGGCAACCAAATAACCCCATGGCTATTTGAATTATTCCCTATTGCCATTTTAATCAATTCAAGATTACTAATAAGATTGTCGTGGCTTACCATCACTCCTCTGGGAGAACTTGTTGACCCAGATGTATACTGCAGAAAGGCGATGTCATCACCACTTATAAAAGGCTGCTTCCAATTATCTGCCCATGAGTCCATTTCCTTATTGTCTGTCACAAGGAACCTGATGCTCTCAAACTTTTGCTTTACAGTAAACTGTGCATTTATAGCATTATAAAGCGCAGAAGGCATTAAAGCAACAGCAGGTTGAGCATCTGAAATTATTTGAAAAGTGCTGGTCAATGTTTTTTCTAACCGAAGCGGATGCGGTGGAAAAGTAGGAACGGCGATGATATTGGCATAAAAGCAACCAAAATATGCCGCTATAAATTCTAATCCCGGCGGAAAAAGTAAAATCGCTCTATCGCCTGGTTTTGTGAAAGTCTGTAAGATAGCTCCAATAGAACATGCACGCCGATCAAGATCTCTGTAATTTATGCAGACTCCTTCCTTTTCTCCATCTATCAAGAAACGATAAGCTAAATCATGGGGCTGATTCTCTGCTCGCCACTTTAAGATTTCGACTAAAGAGGCTGGGCTGCTTTTCATATGAATTCATTTATAGTCGTTAAAACCTTAACTTACCTGAAAAAGAGGCAGTTTTAGAACTTCTTAACCGATTTGTGATGTTTAATTTATCATACATTGCACAACACTATCCCTCTTGTAGCTTAAAGATATAAAAAACTTACAGTATTTAAGTTTCAAATTTAAAAAAATAGAATTGATTTTATATATAGTTTCAGTGTAACTATTCAGCAATAGCTGAAAAAGATTATAAAAATTAAGAAAAAAAGTTTA
>CAZHZT010000209.1:0-5495 GCA_964537285.1 uncultured Saprospiraceae bacterium
TTCCTTCCAATTTTCAAAGAACTGCTCTTAATTTTTTTTGTATGGTTTTAAAATAAGTTTAGAGAATATTGCGAGTTCGACAACTGCTTCCAATAATTAACTATAATTTAATCCTACAGTAATTCCAGTTAAGATTAAAATCCTTTCTTGAGCATATTTAAAAGACATAATTATAAGCCTGACTTTAGCCATTTAGGCAGCTCTAGCGGCCATGAAAACCAAGCTAAGGAATGTTTAAAATACAACTTTGACTTTTTGACTGCTTCTTTAGGCACTTTTCTGCGTTGAGAATACTTGCCGTAGCCTCCAGTTCCCGAAGGCATTCGGGACAAGTTATGCCGGCGTTTCGCGCCTTGGCCAGCACCAAAATAGCCTACTCAAAATTGTCGAATTTATTATTCAAACGTTCCTAAAGAACATAGAAAAACTTCTTGTATCCCGCCTGTTTTCCTGAAATGTTCTCAGAAAATAGGCGTGAAGCGCAAAGATATTTTACACTATTCCATTTTTTAAATTCTGGAAAATTCAGGCGGTAATCAATTGAATTACACGATGATTTTCCACTAAACTTTTGAGTAAATGAGAAAAAATTTGCTTCCAATTCTAACCTTTATCCTATTTGCATTTTGCCAAACAATGGCTGTTGCACAGGTAAATGATGTACAAGTCATTTCAACCATCAATGTGGACAGCATATTTGATGAGGCAGCTACTGAAATAGTAGCTTTTGACCCCGTTTCCAATCGTCTTTTTTCAACGAATGGTAACAAAGGACAAATTGATATTTTCGACATTTCCAATCCTGACACCATTCTTCGGGCCGGCGCTATCCAAATCGACTCCATTGGAGCCGGAGCCAATTCTTTAGCTTTTAATAATGGTATCCTGGCTGCTGCTATTCAGGCCAATGTGTTAACAGACAATGGCTTTGTGGTTATGTATGACGCCAATGGTACTTTTCTTAAGAAGATTGAAGTTGGCGCTAATCCAGATATGGTTACCTTCTCTAACGATGGCAACTACGTGTTGACTGCTAATGAAGGGGAAGTAGACGATGATGATCCAGCTAATAACTTTAACCCGGAAGGTAGTGTAAGTATCATTGATATCTCCGGAGGGATAGATGCTGCTACAGTGCAAACAGCTACATTGGAGGGCTACAATGACAAAAAGTATCACTTGATAAATAAAGGTGTACGTATCTATGACAGTGTGCTTGTAGCGGAGGATCCGGATATTTATGTCTTCCCAACCGTAGCGGAAGACCTGGAACCAGAGTATGTAGCGGTATCACCTGATAATACTACGGCCTATGTTACCTGCCAGGAAAATAATGCCATTCTTGTTGTGGATATTGCGAATGCTGAAGTAATTGATATTTACTCTCTTGGATACAAGGACCACAGCAAGGGAGCTCCGGAGCTAACTGAATATTTTATCAACGAATTGGATAATTTACCTCCGTTAGGCACTCCAGTCTATGATGGTGGGGAAACGGTTTTTCTAGGTGGATTCTCTGGACTATACTATGATTACACGCAATCTACCGAAGATAGTTATGTTTTTTACGCTATTCCTGATCGTGGCCCAAATGATGCCAGCGTCAATAGGACCAATGTGACCGGTGTCAATGGATTTGACAATCCTACTCAGAACATCAGACCATTCAAACTGCCTGACTATCAAGCACGGTTGGTAAAGTTGACCTTGGATGTAAGCAGCGGAACGCTGAGCCTGGACGATAACCAACTTATGTTATATGCTCCGGATGGCATTACGCCTATTTCTGGTAAAGGAAATATACCGGGCACTGATGAGGTGCCTGTGACTTATGTTGATGATACCTTTTATCCGGATACGGCTTATGTTTCAAATGATAATGTTGCTTTCGCTGCTCTACCTTACGATCGATTCGGAGGTGACTTTGAAGGTGTAGTAAGAGATAATGCAGGAAACTTCTGGATGTGCGACGAATATCGTCCTGCAATTTATAAGTTTGGTGCTGACGGTGTATTAAAAAATCGTTTCGTTGCAGAAGGCACAGCAGCTTTCGTAGATTCTATGCCTGGCTACTATGGAGATGAAACCTTGCCTGCAGTTTATGCAAAACGAAGAGCAAACAGAGGATTCGAAGCTATTGCTTACGATTCTACAGAGCAAATCATTTATGCTTTTATCCAAACACCTTTGTACAATCCGGATGCTTCAACCAGAAATAATTCTGACGTGATCAGAATCATCGGAGTAGATACTTCAGGTACAGCTGTTGCTGAATATGTTTACTTACTTGAAAGAAACAGAGATAGTGGATTCTCATTAGGTAGAGTGGATAAGATAGGTGATGCCTGCTACATCGGCAATAAAAAGTTCATCGTCCTGGAACGCGACTCAAGTGTGCCTGGGCAAAACAATGGTAAAAAGTATGTTTACACTATTGATCTGAACGGAGCAACCAATATTATTGGAACGCCTCTTTCAGAGAAAACGGTTTCTACCGGCCCGGATGACAAAACCTTAGAGATGATGACGGCAGATGACCTCTTTGCAGCAGGGGTTCAGCCGGTTTTCAAATTAAAAACATTAAACCTTCCGTCTATTGGTTATTTGCCAAGTGATAAGCCAGAAGGATTGGCTTTGTTACCTAATGGCTCATTTGCTGTATTGAATGATAATGATTTCGGTCTAGCTGGTGCAGGTGTTTCTGACAATTCAGTGCTTGGTATTATCGATTTTAGAAACAACTATGGATTAGATGCCAGCGACAGAGATGACGCTATCAATATTGCCAATTATCCGGTATTGGGAATGTTAACTTCAGATGCGATTACTTCTTATGAAGTTGGGGGAGAAACATTCTTTGTTGTAGCAAATGAAGGAGATGATCGTGGTGAAGATGAGCGAATTGAAGATTTGGAACTAGATCCTATCGCTTTTCCAAATAAAGCAGCATTACAGACGGATGAACAGTTCGGACGCCTTAATGTAGCCAAAACAGATGGCGATATCGATGGTGATGGTGATTATGATTACTTATACTCCTTCGGTGCTCGTTCCTTTACAATTTTTGATCAATACGGTAACCTTATTTATGACAGCGGCGATGATTTTGAACAGATCACTGCAGCATTGTTCCCTGATTATTTCAATACGGATAATGACAACAATGATTTTGACGACAAGTCAGACTCTCAAGGGCCTGAACCAGAAGCAATTGAATTAGGTGAAATAGACGGAGAGCAGTATGCCTTCATCGGTATGGAAGATATTGGTGGGTTCTTTGCCTACAACATCTCAAATCCTTACCAGCCAGAATATATATTATATGAAAATAACCGAGATTTCACCAAAAATCCAGATGATTCTCAAGAAGATTATCTAGCTGCAGGTGACCTCGGCATTGAAGATATTTTGTTCATTAGCGCTGCTGATAGCCCGAATGATGAAAATATCCTAGCCGTTGCAAATGAGGTGTCTGGAACAATTACTTTGTTCTCCTTAGTAGATTCAACTTCTCAACCAGGTACAGCTCGTGCTCAATTCATCCACGATTCACCGACGCCTACTGTGGATATTTATGTAAATGGTGACTTATTCAGAGATAACTTTGCATTCCGTACAGCTACTCCATTCCTGGATGTTCCTGGCGGTGTACAATTAGATGTTGCTATTGCTCCGGCTAACAGTACTTCTGCTGCGGATGCAATTGCTAATTTCCCGGTTACTTTCGAAAATGACAATACATACATCGTTGTTGCTGCAGGTGTTGTTGGTGGTAACCCAGGCTTTGATCTTAAGATCTTTGATATGGGTAAAGAAATGGCGGATGATCCGAATAATGTAGGAGTGTTATTCTTCCACGGTTCTCCGGATGCTCCGGAAATCGACATTATCGAGAGTGGTTCTCCATTGTTTGATAATACAGCATTTGGTGAATTCAACGGCTATGTAGACATTCCGGCTGCCACTTACGAAGTAAGTATCACGCCATTTAATGATAACACTAACATCCTCGCTTCTTACCAGGCGCCATTTGGATTCTGGAAAGGCAGAACAGCTGTAATCTTCGCTACAGGTTTCTTTGGTGATGGCAACGCTGCATTTGAGCCTTGGGTAGCCCTTTCTAACGGAGGTACTTTCCCACTTAAGCCAGTTTCATTACCTACACCTAAGACTAGACTGCAGATCATTCACAACTCTCCTACTCCAACAGTAGATGTTTATGTGAACGATGCATTATTCCTGGATAATTTTGCTTACCGCACGGCTACTCCATTCGTGGAAGTTGATGCGAATACAACATTGAATATCGGTATCGCACTTGGTAACAGTACATCATCTGCGGATGTATTGGTTAACTTCCCTGTTACGCTTGATCCAAATCAGGCTTATGTAGCAGTTGCTAACGGTATTGTAGGAAGTAACCCAGCATTTAACCTTGAGTTATTTGATATGGCTCAGACTCAGGCAGATGATCCGAACAATGTTGGTTTGTTGTTCTTCCACGGCTCTACGGATGCTCCTGAAGTAGATATCGTTACAGGTGGTGCTCCATTGTTTGATGATGTAGAATACAGTGAATTCTCTGGTTATGTTAATGTACCAGCATCTTCTTACACGTTGGATGTAACACCATTTAATGATAACAATAATGTAGTGGCCAGATTCCTTGGAGATTTCAACTTCTGGAAAGGAAACTCTGCAGTCGTATTTGCTACAGGTTTCTTCGATGGTAGTGCTCCTCCATTCGGAGCTTGGGTAGCGCTTTCTAATGGTGGTACATACCCACTTCCTGAGTTGAGCCTTGCTACAAGCAACAGCGGAGAAGAATCTGGAATTAATACGGCTAACGCGGTTGCTGATTGGTCTGTTAATCCGAATCCAATCAAGAACAATGCGATATTTACTACTACATTAACTGCTGAAGCAAATGTTTCTGCGGTATTGTACAGCGTAAATGGTCAAGTGGTTCGCATGTTTAATTTTGGGATCTTAAATGAAGGTTCTCACCAATTAGACATGAACTTTGGCAATATCGAAGATGGTATATACATGCTTCAAGTGATCAACGGTGAGCATGTATCTTCTAAAACACTTATTGTTGACATGCAATAATTATTAAAGGTTAGATAATTCCAAGTTGCGATAAAACGGGAAAGGGTTAATGGGCAACGTTAAACAAGTATTGAAGCCTTTAATCAATTTTCCGTTAAATTGCAATTTAGAATATTTAACTGGATTTAGAGTTATACTATAATTGAAAAATGAGTCATCCCGAATTTTCGGGATGACTCATTTTTTTTTCAAAATCCTTTTTATATTTTTGATAATCAATTATTTATGTGTGTTTTGAGCGGATGCTGTTTTGAGCAGATGCTGTTTTGAGCAGATGCTGGCCTTATTCAATTTAGCTTTTTGACAGGCTGGCAGCCGTTAAAAAAATATTTGAAACCATACAAAACTAATAAAGACGAAGTTCTTTGAAAATTTGGAAAGGA
>CAZHZT010000210.1:0-5186 GCA_964537285.1 uncultured Saprospiraceae bacterium
GCCTAAAATGAATAAACTCGCCAAGGCTCAAACAGTATTCATTTTTTAACGGCTGTCAGCCTTTCAAAAAGCTAAATTGAATAAGGCCGGTCCTAAGATATTGATTAGCAGAATCTACTATTAATTATTGTGACAACATGAAGTTCCTTGAAATTCGGGATGACTCATGTTTAAGGTCACCATGTAAAACAAAGATAGGTATAATTGGTTGCTATTGCGTAAGAAGAGCAGGAAAATTCATGGATTGAAGGCGATCTTTGAAGGATTTCTAAAACAATTTTTTGAGGAAGTGTATTTATTAATCAATGTTTACACAACCAATATAATTAAAAGAAAAAATGAACAAGACATTGCAAATGGTCATCGGGTTTCTGCTTGTTGGAACAGGCTTTTTGTCTATTATCCTGAGTATGATAGGCGTCCAGCTCATATTTTTGGCCTGGATGGAACCCACGCTGGGCCCATTAACCTCTTTCCTGATACGCCTGGGAATGATACTGGCAGGATTTATTTTCCTGGTAGTATCTCAAACAAACTTTAACGAGGAAGGGGAATAGCGTTAAAACTCGATCCCCACACCTGTTCTGATCCCGATCATTAAATATTTTTGATCGAGGACATAATCATCTGTTGTAATGCTGTTGGGTATGTATCGAAGCTGAGGCATGAGCTTAAGAAAGACCTTTTCATTCAGGTAGTAATGTAGAGAAGCTCCGAATTGATAACTCAAACCAATTCGGTCTTTAAAGATGCGCTCCTGACTTTGTTTTATATCCAAAGTATTTTGATTATCATTGAAAACGGTTCCCTTGGTTCTTAAAGAAGCATTGACCAGAACGCCTGCTTCCAAATTCAGGCTAAGACGTTGGTTCAACCTCTTTTCATAACCAATGAGCAGGGGAATATCGATAAAATGATAATAATTGAACACTTTCTGCTCTGCGATTGTAGTTCTGCGCATCGGCACTTCACCATAGCGCTCAGTTATGGAACTATCCAAGCCAAGCACTAAAGCTTCTACGCCATAGATTAAGGTATCCAAAACAGAAGTAGAATTATTGTCAAAGCACTCTGCGATGCGGGTATAGTTGATGCCCGTCTTGAAGTAGAAATCAGAGCGATGCTTAATTTTCAGTTGAAGTCCTGCGAATAAAGTCTCAAGAGATTTTTCGCTATTTTCTCTCTGGGATTTCACTGAAAATGAATCGATAGTTCGTCCTTCAAGCTTGCGAAAAGCATATCCGATTCCACCATCAAGAGAAATGCTTAATTTAAAATCAGAAGAATTTGTTTGTTGTCCCTTTAATTTAGAGGCATACTCAAATCCCGCTGCCTTTCTAGGAATAAAGAAGAGCAAAGACGGGAATTCCCGGATTCGGGCATCGCTCAGGCCAATGGATTGTTTTGGATCCAAGGCATTAACATTCATGGAGTCTTTGGTTTCTCTCCAATCCGAATTGCTATTCGAAGAAAGGGCGGAGTTTTGAGTATTGGATTGACCGCCAGCAAGGGTATCTAAAAGGTTATTATTTTCATTAAAAAATGTTTCTTTGTTGTTTCCGTCTAAATCTTTGGCTTTTTGGTTAAAACCAACTGCTTGCTTCTTATTTTCAGAAGAAGTTAGCTCTTCAATATTATTTATATTGCCTTCCTTATTGCCGTTACTATTGTTGCCTAAACCTGTATTATCATTGTCCATTGAAAAGGAGTTCTCCGATAGGTTTTGATCCCCCCCCTGGCCGGTAATATGAAAGTGCAGCGCTTCAGATCGCAAGTTCAGATAATTAATATCCGTTTTTTTAAAAGATACTACATCAGCATTTTTTCCATTATTCCAGTAGAGAAGCCCCAGGAGGCTGCCCGTGCATCCCAGGCCAATCAGGCCAAAGAAAAGCCAGAAGGCAAAGCGTCTTTTGCGCTTCTTCTTATTGACCGCATCCAAATCACCGGAGATATTCCCCCAGACTGCGCGGAGGTTTACTTCCGACTGATGTGAAAGCAACTGTTTTTTTAGCTCGTCGCCGAGTTCTTGTCGTTGCATGCTAGCTGCTCTTTTTGAGTTAATGCTGATAATTTTTTCCGTAGTATCTGTTTAGCTCTGGTTAGTTGAGACCGGGATGTTTTGTCGCTTATATCTAAAAGTTCTCCTACTTCTTTGTGGCTGTAGCCTTCCACTTCATAAAGGTTAAAGACTGCCCGAAAGCCATCGGGCAGGGTTTGAATCACTTTGATCAGGTCCTCCATATCCAGTTGATCCAGTACTTCGGGCCGGTAGATGTCTTTTTCAGGCAATTCGATCAGGAGTGCTTCCCGCTTAAAACAGCTTTTCTCAATCCATTGAATGGCCGATCGTACGGCAATTTTGCGCATCCAGGCTTCGAAAGAACCCGTAAATTGGTAGTTTTCGATATGCGTAAAGATCCGGATCCAGCTTTCCTGCAGAATATCCTGAGCCATAGCTTCATCGCGGGCATAGCGCCTGCAAACGGTCATCAGCATGGCTGAATACCGTTTCACCAGTTCAAACTGGCTTTTTTTATGGCCTCGCCGGCATTGTTTTATGAGCTTTTTCTCAGTGATCAAGTGAGTAGGAAGTTTTCCTTCTTTGACAAATTGTGTGGAACTTCAAAATGATAAGCCTTGAATGCCCTTGTGGCTGAAAGGCTTATCATTTTGAAGTTTCATTTTCCACAATTTATGTCAAAGAACCGAAATTTTGAAAAGGCTTTCTCCTAAATAATTCGATCGGCCCGGGAGGAATATTTTCTGTTGAGCGGACTTCTTTTTTTTAAAATTTTTAATAAAAAATTAAAAAAAAGAAGCCCGATCAAAAAAGAAGATTTTCTGCCAAGCGCAACGAACCTACTCAGGAAAGCGCCTCTTCAAATAAGATGAATAATGATTAACTAATCTCTCAATAAACTAAACTTACAGGTAACCAAGCCTTCTACTGCGGGTGTAGTCCAGGTATTACTCCCTGTGAAAGATAACTCCCCGGTAATATATTCTCCCGGATCGCCAAAATTGGTAATGGTCAATGAAATGGGTTCACCTTGCGAAGGGAAGATTTGCCATTCTTTTTCAGTATCGCTGACTATCTCCACCCAGAAAGCATCTTGATCGGTATAGGTTCCTTCCTCGTCTTTCAATATATAAATATAGGCCGTAGCATTGCCATCATTTAAATTGACTTGAGTAGCGTACCCCATTCCTCCTATAATAGAATCCAGAAATACCGATGCCTGAACAGTCGGATAAATAGCCGTTTCCCCTTCGAACATTACTTCAAGATAATTTAGTACAACATTGTCGCAAATAGAGATCTGTCCCAGATCGAAAGTGCCTTCGACATCTGAGGTAATCGGATCGCTTTCCAGTAAAGCCGTCAAATCAATAGCTTTGATAGTAGCTTCGGTCGTATTTTGACAAGTCGTTACAAAAAAGTCAAAGCTTCCGCCGGTTATATATTCATATACCTCATTATTATCAAACGATACGATTATCAACCCATCCTGCACAGGATTACCATCGCAATCAACAATTGAACCCGTGAATTGCGTATTATTTGCAGCAGGAATATTGACCGTAATAACTCCCAGGTCCGTATTTTGATCAAAAGGACCAAATGTACCTGAATACATGACAGAACTGCAAAAGTCATACTCTAGTATTTCTATTTCCAGTACCTCCCCTTTAGGTACTTTACCACCTAAGCCACCATTCGCACCTGTATAACCCGTGCGTGCAACTCCCAGCCCCGGAACACTGATTTGTACCGGATGATTTACCAAAGGATTGCCATCTGGATCCTGGACAGTAAACTCCAATTCAATGACTGGGAAAGGAGCATCACAGTTCCAGAAAGAGAAGTGAGCTACCTCACCGATATATTGATTTCCTTCCCGGATTGCCGTTCCCTCCAAGGCCCAAACGCCATAAGTCTCGCTATAAGACCACAAGTCGATTTCCTCCGGAGCATTGCCGCTTACACTAGTAGGAATAGGCATTCTTAAAGTAGCCGTTTTACCTTCAGCGATATTTAGTTTTTCACCTGCCGGCGATTGCAACTCAACAGCCATCATACCAAAAGTAGCTAAGGCTACTTCTGTAGAAAACGCATTGACTCCCTGCAGATTACCTGGCATTTGACTGAATGTACGCAATGCAGTAGGATCGAGCCAGTAAGCAGCTACTTCCACCATGCCCAAATAGGCCGTTCCATCTGCCATTTGGATGCTATTGGCTGGAAATTCCACCCGGGCATCGCCATTTACATTGACGGTACCGCCCGCAGTAGCCTGGAAGCTCGCATCAAAATTCGCCGGGATCATTTCGATTTTAATTCTGGCTTCCTCACCCTCCAATGGGAAGAAGCGGCGGCTGCCCTGGAAATACCCACTTTTCTGGATTTTCACCAGGGTTCCTTTTTTATTCATTTGCACATCCTTGAAAAAGAAATGGCCATAATCGTTTGTAGTAGTTACTTCATTGCCCATTTGCACAATAGCTCCGGCAATAGGCAAGGTATTTTCGTCTATTACTTGTCCTTCTACAGAACCCGTAATATTCAGGACATCCGGCTCATATTCTTCCAATACAGGCGGTTGGACTTCTTCGATAACCTGGATATCATTTACATCATCCCGGCAAGCGGAAAGGATTAATCCTAACAATAGGCTCAGAAATACTAATTTTTTCATTTTCAATTATTGATTTACTGATAAAGAAAATCCTCCGCGCGCTGAGGAAAAATAGATCTGTATACGGATCTGTTTGCTTTTTACACTTACTAAAGGGAATGAAAGTGGAAAGTGCTGCATGGGGAGGGGGAAAAAGATAGTTTTTTAGCATAAATTTTTGAAAATGGATTTTCAAAAAGGAGTCATCCTGAAAATTCAGGATGACTCCTTTTTTGCAAAAAACATCTGCATAATTCTGTTAATCAACACTCTACCTACTTTTTCCTTGATAAAAAAGTAGCAAAAAATCAAGGCTGTATTCAATTTTTAACGCTTTTTGAAAGGCTGGCAGCCTAAAATGAATAAACTCGCCAAGGCTCAAACAGTATTCATTTTTTGGTAGTGGGTAAAACCGGTTGATGAGGAGTGTTAACCTTAAGTTGTAAAGCTTATTAGATAAATCCATCAACGGATTCTACCCACTACCCTTTAGTTTATCCAATAACT
>CAZHZT010000211.1:0-5155 GCA_964537285.1 uncultured Saprospiraceae bacterium
TACAGCCTTGATTTTTTGCTACTTTTTTATCAAGAAAAAAGTAGATATAGCCTTGATTAACAGAACTATGTATATTTTTTTTCAAACATGAGTCATCCCGAAAATTCGGGATGACTCATGTTTTCCGGGAACCCTAACCAAAATCATTTGGTATTGAAAAAACAACTGGAAATACTATTTGAAGATACCGACCTGGTAGCCGTCAACAAACCTTCGGGTATTTTGAGCATTCCTGACCGATACGATGCATCAAAACCCAATATGTTTGCCATGCTTAAGCGTATACATGAAGAAATATTTATTGTTCATCGCATTGATAGGGAAACCAGTGGAATCTTACTTTTTGCAAAATCTGCTGAAGCTCACAAAGAGCTCAACCGGCAATTTGAGCAGCGTTTGGTTGAAAAGAAATATTTAGCCGTTGTAGATGGAAAAGTTCTTCCGCCCGAAGGAACCATCGATTTGCCTTTGGCTCCAAGTAAATCGCAGGCAGGCCGAATGGTTGTTGCAAACAAGGGGAAAGAAGCCATCTCTCACTTCCGAACTATTGAAGGCTTTAAGCGTTTTACCCTATTGAAAGTAAAAATTGAGACGGGCAGGATGCACCAGATCAGGGTTCATTTACAGAGTATTCGGCATCCACTACTTGTAGATCCTTTTTACGGCAAAAGGGAAGCCTTTTACCTGAGTGAGATAAAAGGGAAGCAATACAATAAGGGAAAGTACGAAGAAGAACGCCCATTCATTACCAGGCCTCCGCTTCATGCTGCCGAATTGAGCTTCCAGCATCCAATAACTAAAGAAACGATCAAGCTTGAGGCCCCGATTCCCAAAGATATTAAAGCTTTGTTGAATCAACTTAGAAAATGGGGAAAATAGGATTACGGGGAACGGGGAACGGGGAAGAAACTCATGCGGATTCGTGGCTTTATTAGGAAGGATTTTCGTGCTTTAGTGCATTCATTTTTTCGAACCGGGAATCGTTTTGATTAAGAAGTTCACGGAAATAGACTATATAAATAATCTTTGCCCTCTGTAGAAGCATTTTTTTGCTTGGAGATCGACATTTTTATGGGATTTTTCTTCGAAAAATCCCATAAAAATGTCGATCTCCAACTCAAAAACCTTCCTGCCAAGGGCATCGATAGTTTATTCAGTCCAATTCCGTGAACTACTTAATTACTATTTTTAAATAAAAAGCATTAACTTTGATAAATTAGAGATTGACTTTTAGCCATTCGCTAATTGTTAATTGCCAACAGTAAGAAATTTAAAACCTAGATAACTCATGGCACAAGTAGCAGAAAAGAAAAAATCCACCTCTAAAAAGCAAGAAATCAAATACGATAAACAGACCTATTTGACGTGGTACGAGAATATGCTGCGTATCCGTAGATTTGAAGAACGCACCCTGATGGCTTATGGCCAACAGAAAGTAAGAGGCTTTTGCCACGTATATATCGGGCAGGAAGCTATTGCCGCCGGTATGATTACAGCCCTTCGCCCGGAAGACGCTGTTGCTACAGCATACCGCCAGCACGGCACCGCTATCTCCAGAGGTATTTCTACGAAAGCTTGCATGGCTGAATTATTCGGTAAAGCGACCGGCGTGAATAAAGGTAAGGGAGGCTCCATGCACTTCTTTTCGGCTAAGCATCGCTATTTTGGAGGAAACGGAATCGTGGGCGCTCAAATCCCTATTGGTACAGGTATTGCTTTTGCAGAAAAATACAAAGGAACAGACAATCTGTGCGTCACAATGTTTGGTGACGGAGCAGCAAGACAAGGAGCGCTATTTGAATCTTTCAACATGGCCATGACCTGGAAACTCCCGGTATTGTACATTTGCGAAAACAACCACTATGCAATGGGTACTTCCGTTGAGCGTACCAGTAATGTCACAGACATTTACAAAATTGGCTCTGCCTTTGATATGCCAAGTGAGCCCGTAAATGGAATGGAGCCTGAATCCGTTCACGAAGCACTTATCAAGGCTTCTGAGCATATCCGTTCCGGAAATGGACCTTACTTCCTTGAAATTAAGACCTACCGCTACAAAGGTCACTCTGTTTCGGATCCGGCTAAATATCGTACAAAGGATGAATTGAACGAGTATAAAGGCATGGATCCTCTGAAGATTACAGAAAGTCGCATTCTTAGTAATAATATTGCCGAGGAAAGTGAGATTAAAGCCATCAAAGACATGATTAAAGTAGAGATTGATGAAGCAGTGGCTTTCGCAGAGAAATCGCCTTATCCACTTCCGGAAGCTCTTTACGAAGATAACTACACGCAAAAAGATTATCCTTTTATCAAGGATTAATATTGTCCTGTTGATTTGGATGGAATGCAAAATGCCTCGGGAAAAAAATTCCCGAGGCATTTTGCATTCCATCCAAATCATATTCCATTCAAAAAACACTTTTTTTTGCTGAATTTCTAAAATCAAACCCTATATTTGCGCAACTTTGGCAGATAATGTCCAGAGAACTAAAACACTATTTTGCACAATTTAGATTGATATGGCAATTAGAAGGAAAAAGAAAAAAGAAGACGAACAGTTAGTCGATTTAGTCGAAGCCAGGGAACAAGCCCAGGATTTTTTTGAACGCAACCAAAATTATATCCTCGGCATCGTAGGTGGGGTCATTTTAATTGTAGGAGGCTATTTCGCTTACCTGAACTTATACTCCATCCCGCGCCAGGAAAGAGCGGTTGAGGCCCTTTACCAGGCGGAACTCCAGTTCGAGCGTGACTCCTTTGCTCTTGCATTGGATAGCCCCGGGGGAGGAAACGAAGGGTTTATGTCCATAATAAAAAACTATAGCGGTACCTCAGCCGCCAATTCAGCTCGTTATTATGCTGGTATTAGCTGGCTTAATCTCGGACAATTCGATGCAGCTATAGAACAGCTTAATAAGTTTTCTCCGAAAGGTCGTATTACGCCTACCATGAAATACGGTGCGCTTGGTGACGCTTATTCCGAAAAAGGCGATATGGCTAAAGCGGAAAAAAACTACAAAAGAGCTGTAAACTCCACTGAAAATGAGCTCTTAGCGCCTTATTATCTTAAGAAATTAGGCCTCCTAATGGAAAGTCAGGGCAAAGGAACCGACGCCTTGCCTTACTACGAACAAATAAAGAAAGAATACCCTAACTCAACAGAAGCACGGGATATTCAAAAATACATCACACGCCTGGGCAACTAATTGGATATGGCGAGTGCATTAAAAAATCTTTCATCCTATTCACCTTCTGATATACCTGATGCTTCAGAAATGACCTTTGGTATCGTAGTGTCAGAATGGAATGAGAAAATAACCGGAGCCTTGTTGGAAGGATGCCGATCGGCCCTGCTTAACCATCAGGTTAAGGAAGCTAACATCTTTGTCGAATGGGTGCCAGGCTCTTTTGAGCTGCCAACAGGTGGGAAGTGGTTGCTTTCAGCTCATAAGCTGGATGCTGTTATTTGCCTTGGATGTGTAATCAAAGGAGAGACCAGGCATGATGAATATATCAATCATGCCGTTTCCAGTTCGATTATGCAATTAAGCTTAGCGACAGATAAACCATTTGTATTTGGCGTACTCACTACCAATGACGAAGCACAAGCCCTGGATAGAGCTGGCGGTGCGCATGGCAACAAAGGTACCGAAGCAGCCATTACGGCTATTAAAATGGTGGCTTTACGTAAAAAACTCAAGCGTTCTGATCGAAAAATAGGTTTTTAAGCAATGAAATTGTAGTTCTTTGACAAAATTGTTTAAGGAGTCGCTCCTTAAACAATTTTAATTACTTAAAACGGATGACAGGACCTCGAGGGAAAAAATTTTATGAAGTAGTACAACGCCGTCAACCAGACATGACGGTCATATTTGAAAATATTTGGGACCCTCATAACATTAGTGCAGTCCTGCGGACCTGCGATTCCGTGGGTATCTTCAATGTATATGTCTTGTATACCGAGCCTGGGCTACAGGAAAGAGGGCTTTTTCTGGGAAAGCGTTCATCCAAAGGTACGCGTAAATGGATGAATACTTTTTTATATCACGATTTAGATAAATGTTTTCAAGCCGTTAAGAAAAGTTATCATCGAATTTTTGCTGCCCATTGGGGGCCCTCCTCTGTTTCCCTTCATTCCCTGGATTTCACCGCGCCTTTCGCGCTTGTTTTTGGCAACGAACGAGATGGCCTCTCCCAACAAGCATTGGCGCACTGCGACGGCAGCTTTATTATCCCGCAAATGGGCATGGCCGAGAGCTTAAATTTATCCGTAGCTTGTGCGGTGAGTTTATATGAAGCTTTTAGGCAAAGGCAGTTAAAAGGTTTTTATGACCAGAACCTGCCTTTATCTGAGGCCGAACAGCAGACCTTACTGGAAGATTATTTAGATAGGAACGAGCATGGTGTCAAGGAAAGAATATTTTTTTGTGAGTGAAAAGGAATATTTAAAATTGTAGTTTATTGATCGAATCTATTCTGAACTATTTTTTTCGAAGAGAAAAGAAATAACCAACCCCCACGGCAATGCTTCTGTTAAATTGCTCCACTTCACCTACAGGTTGGCCATTTTCATTTGTAAAGGTGATGTCAGATTGGTCTACCAGCCCAAGCCGGCAGGTTACTTTCAAATAAAGTTTGTTGAATATACCTCTTACACTCCCGGAAAGGCCAGCATCACTGGAGGAAGTAAAATTACTGTCATTGAGTAAAAAGCTGAAGTAAGGGCCTGCGCCTGCATAGAGGAAATCATTGATCTTAAAATTTAACTCGGGAGCAACTTCCAAGTATTCCAACTTGAAGTCATCATCCACTAAGAACGCTTTGTTGATGAACCCTTTTGTAATAAATTCAATATCTCCAATTAGATGAAGCCGGTCATTGAATGATTTCTTTAACGAAAGGCCTGCAAAAAAAGTACTTTTTGCCTCTGGATCTATAATACTAGAAGCAGCTTCATTGACTTTTGCAGTAGACCGGACAAGGCCCGTGTGGATGCCAAGGGAAAGCTGACTGAATAGGTTGGAACAAAAAAACAGCAGGAACATTGGGAGCAAGACCGTTTTTCTCATTGGGAAAATGTTAAATCATGAAATAGGGTTTAAGGGATCAGGAAAATAATACCCTACCCATTTTACTTGTCCTTTTTTCCTCA
>CAZHZT010000212.1:0-5148 GCA_964537285.1 uncultured Saprospiraceae bacterium
AATTGAATACAGCCTTGATTTTTTGCTACTTTTTTATCAAGAAAAAAGTAGAGAAGGCATTGGTTGAAAGAAGTCTGTAAGCGTTTTTTATGCAAAGCATGAGTCAACCCGAAAATTCGGGATGACTCATGTTCTAATCTATTTGATGCTCCACATAACTTGTTCAAGAACAAGTTTTTTAACTATTTTTTAGCCACCCGGCAATACTAAACCTTGGCCTTGTTGCAGGCAACACCTCGTGCTCAATTTCATCGCTTTTAAAAAAGACAACCTTCCCTCCCTCAGGTAGAATAAAAGCTTCAATGGATTCTTCCAGATAAAGGATCAATTTGCCGTCATTGTCGTATTGCCAATCATCATTTAAATAAGTGACCAGAGAGAACTTACGCCCCTGATCGTTTTTAAACTGATCTTTATGGCGTCGGTAAAAACTTCCGGTTTCGTAGTAGGCATAGTGAAACTCATAGTCGTTGATGCTGGTATAGCAAGTGCGATTCAGGTAACTTATGAAGTTTTCGATCGTTCTTAAAAACTCCATTTCGAAGGGGTCTTTAGTGGCTTTATCAATCCAGCAGATAGTATCTCCCCGGATTTCCAGATTTTTCTGGGAGTGGAAATTTTTTCCGATTCTCGCGGAGTGCATTTCTCCTGTTTTCCGTTTTTCAAGAAGAATTCTTCGGAGATTTGAGACCAGCTCAGGGGCGAAGTAATTGTTTACAACGCCGTAGCTTTGCTCCAATAAGCTGGAAATTAACTGTTCGTTTTTCTCGTCCAGCTCTGGAACGTTATGTTTTTCTTCCATTGATTTACTTCGTATAATTAGAAGCTACAGAACAAGTCGATTTTGGAAATAAAAAAATCAGGTAAATCTATAGAAAAAAACGATGATAATTAATCTTTTCTGAACAACTCATTGAATAATTTTTCGTAGCGGAGTGCCTTCAGGTCATTGATTCCCATCTTTTTAAGTTTGCGCTTATTATTTTTAACTCCAATGCTGCTCACGGCACCTCCCAAAAGAGAATGCACCCAATAACTGGTAATCTCGCGATGTGGATTGCGTTCGTAGAAAATAAACCCTTTGCGCTTGCGCCAAAAGCCCGGATTGTTGGATTTTACGATTTGATTGGCCCAGAAGGATAGAATGGAATTACCAAGGTGCGAATAGAAATTATCCTTTTTATCGACTAGGCGAAGTCTTAATTTGTTGTAAAGGAAGTACATTTCTCCGATGGCATAGTGTGAGTTAGCGGATATCTTAAAATCAATCTCCCGGGCCTTTCCTCTCTGGATGCGTAAGTTCGCTTCCGGAGTGATGATCTGGTTCAATAATCTTAAGTCCATTCTTCCGATGCGGCCTTTCATCTGGAAAGCATCTAGAGAATCGTTCATTTTAAAATCCAGATTGACATCAAACCTTCCCTCGCCGTAAAGCAAGCCTTCTCCATCCAGCTCTAGCGGGGTGTCAAATAAAGAATCCTGATTGGTGAGATGCCTTAATTGGGCCGCTAACTGATCTATACTGAATTGAGCAGGCAGCTCGGATTGCTTGGCAATGGCTGTAAAGATTAGATCACCATCCACATTGAGTGTATCAATCAGAAATGGGTACGGAATGGATTTTAACCGGCTCTGGATGAGTGGCTTTTCACGCTTCCAGAACTCCATTCGTTCGTCGCGAAGGATATTGATGCCAACCTTTTTTAGGTCAATTCTTGGAGTATGAAAAACGGGCTGAAGTAAATTACTCCATTTAAAATGATGGATTACAATGCTATCGGTGCTCAGCCTCAGGTAATCGTTTCTATATCCCAGTAACTCATTGTGTGCTTCAAAAGGCAGCCTTGGATGAAGGCTGAATTGGGTGCTAATTAGCTGTTCCTCTCTGGAATGAAACTGAACAGACTGGCTGAGTTCGTATTCGCTCTTGGGGCCAAGAGGAAATTTGAGCTCTTCGATGCCCAGGTAAGCCTGGCTCATGTATTCTTCCAGATGCTTAAGGTCGATAAATTCATTGACCTTTATATTTTCAATGAGCAAATTAATGCCATTTACCTGTAAAGGATGTTCTCTTTTCCATAGAAAATCTGAATTATGAATAGAGAAAGAATGAACATCGATATTCGAAAGGTTCTTTGGTAGAAGTAATTTGGTAGGAATGGAAACGGAAGCTTGCTTTTTTTCCCTTGGATCTTCGAGCAAAAACTTAAGTTGGTCAATTTCAATATTATTAACAGAAAGGCCTTGCTGCTCCATTAATTTTGGAATATCAAGACCATCCGCTTTGAATGAAGAAACCTGGAATGGGTGAACCCCATACTGGAAAATCAGGTTTTCTAAATGAATGGCTTCAAGATCGGAATCATATGAAAACGAACCGGCGCGGGTACTCATATCCTTCCAATCTATCTGTATACCTTCAGGAGCCTGTAATTGAAGTTGAGCAAAAGCCTTTCTAAAACTTTCAGCCTTTGATTGAATATTTTCTGTGTTGATGTTTTGGGCTTGAATCTTAAAATCAGGGATAAGAATATCCAGGCTGTCCGATGGAGAAATTAAGTTTATTGCTCCATTTGATAAGGTGACAGAATCCAGCATGATTATTGGAATTGGAGGATTTTTGTCTTTTGAAGCAGTAGCATTCAACTCGTCCAGGTTAATATTGATATTTGAATTGTCTAATACTAATTTCCGGGCAGCAACAATTTTATCGTCCCAGAATTTGTTTCGGTCAAGTTCCATGATTTGAAGTCGATGCACTTCAACAATTGGTTCCCTGGAAGGGGCTTTTGTTTTAGGGCCGAGTTTAATATCGTTGATCTCATAAGAGCTTTTTTCTCCTTTGATTTTCCTGACTCGTCCAATACTTAAAGGCAGGCTGTCCGATGCTGGTTGGAAATTAAAATCTTTAAGGCTCAGGTCGATCAATTTAGAAATGGTATCTATTTCTAAAAAGCTATTTAATTCCTTGAATTGTAATTGAGATTGATCTGGCAGGCTAAGTTTTAGTCCGGCTTTTTCAATCGAAAAGCCATTAGCCTTAAAAGGAAGCCTTAATAAGCTAGGTGGTTTATTAGGGCGGTTGCCAGGTTTGAACAATTGAACCTGGAACTGCGGTTTTTTTATTAAAATAGAGTCCGCAGCATATTTTTTATTAATGAGGCTATCCAGAGGGCTATTTTTAATAATGATCGAAGGAATTTGACTATTGAAAGACAGGGAGTGATTAAGGAAATCAACAGCGGTTTTTCTCAGATAATGATTCTTGCCATCCGTTTTTATCAGGGACAATGCTATATTAACAGAGTCTGATTTATAAGAAACATCTTCAATAGATAAGTTTAGAGATTGAGCAATTTGGTCGAGACTTTTCGTACGCCGACCAAGTTTAAAAGGCTGAATTTCCAGCGTATAATTCTCAATTTTTAAAAGTTGATCAACTTCTAAGCTTGCATTAGCGATATTTAATCGTCGAATATTAATAAAAGGGATTCCCAGGCTTTCAAAGGCTTTTTTTAACTGCTCCACGGAAAAAGCTTGCTGCGAAGCTTGATTTGACCTGGGTAGAAGCAGCCTGGTCTGGGGAGCTTGGAGTTCAATGGAAGAGAATAAAAATGGGTCGCCAAAAAAAAGCCCTATATAATCGATGTCCTGAATAGTAAAACGAGGTATTTTTTGAAAAACAAAAGGTTTATCTGTTAGTAGTGAAGTATCTACGGGTTGAATATTGAGATTTTCAATGATTAAATGAGCTTCTTTTGAGCTCATGATCAGGTTCCCAATAGTTCCTTGATGCAAGTCTCCGGGGAGCTTTTGAAAGACATTTCGAAGTTGGAGGTCAAAATTCCTGAAGGGCGGATCGTCTTTTGTGAAGAATAAGTCTTCCGGGTTTAGGTGAAAATCATAAATATTGATATAATCTATATTGAGTCCCATATCAAAACCTTCAGGGGATCCAATATCGAAATTGAGGAGTGCGTCATTCAGGCAGATATGATCGATTTGAAGCTTGGGTGCTAGTTTTGATAAAACTTTTATAATGGCTTCTTCTTCTCCAGTATTAGTGGTGGTTTTGTTCCAGTTCCGGCTAATATTAATGACTGGATTTTTCAGTTCAACTCTGGAAATGTTTAAATCCTTTTGAAGATAAGTTTTGCGATAATCAATGCCTTGAATGGAAAGCTCGGGTATGCGAATGTCATAGATAGATTTTTCATCATTTTTTGGCTGCCGCTGGAAGATCTCATTAATTGGCTGTAAACGGATGTTTTTAAAAGTAAGAATGGAATCTTGAGAGGATAAACGGAACTGGTCAAACTCTAATTTGTGCAAATGATCGTTTAAGAAAAAGGCTTCCTTATTGATAATGAGCTCTACGGATTCTGCATTTAAGAATTTCCTCCGGGTTAATGTAGAATCAACGAGAAAGCGCTTGAGCACGAAGTCCAGCTCTTCGATCATCAGTTTGTCTAATGGCCTTCCCCCGTCAAAGTCATATTGAAAACGGGCGTCTTCGATTTCGAAGAGTTGTATTTCGAAAAGACGTAAATATTTGGTAATTAATTTAAAAAGGCTAACAGATTCTCCGGTAACGTTGGTTTCTTCAGGTTGTTTGAAGTCTTTTATTCGAATTTCCGGATCGACCACAGAGAGCCCTTCAATCAGTAATTTTTTCTCTAAGATGATAGCTGTAATGGAGGACAGTTGAATCCGGAGGGCCGGAAGGTAGAATTGGAAAAGCCGTTCGTTAATGGGTTGATGGCGCAAAGAATCAGGAAAGAAAAGCACCCCGTTCACATTTAGGGTTTTTTCCCAAAAGTTGAGTTCAATACTTTCATAATTTAGGCGGTAATTTTCAGGTATTTGCTTCTGCAGGCGTTCATTAAATGCTTGACGAGCATATCGGAAGCCCACTTCTTTAATCAAAAAGGCCACCAAAGTCCAAAAAACCAAAAAACCGATTGTAAGAATTAACCAGCGACGAATTTTGTATTTTCTCATTGGTTTGAAAAATACAAAATTTAAACCAAAATTGCCGGGCCTGGATAATGTTTTTCGTTCTTTGACAAATTGTGTGGAACTTCATGTTGTCCCTGCAATTAAAAAAAGGTGCAGTAATCAATGTTTTAGGACCGGCCTTATTCAATT
>CAZHZT010000213.1:0-5055 GCA_964537285.1 uncultured Saprospiraceae bacterium
GAATACAGCCTTGATTTTTTGCTACTTTTTCATCAAGGAAAAAGTAGGTAAAGCTTTGATTAACGGAGTAATGCAAGGATTTTGTGCCAAGGTGAGTCATCCCGAATTTTCGGAATGACTCATCTTTCCGAATAAAATCATCGCTCAGAGTGTGATGATTCACTTCCCGGATACTGTAACTCAACCGGATAAGTCATACCTTCTAAACCTAAAAAAGTATTGGGGAAAACTTTGGCAGCTTCTTCTCTCAAGGGTTGAAGATCAATATACCTTGAAGAATAATGTCCGATGACTAGTTTCTTTGCGTTGGCGGCGGCAGCGATTCGTGCAGCTTGTACGGTAGTAGAGTGATAAGTTTCTCTGGCATTTTTTCGTTGTTCATGCATAAAAGTAGCTTCGTGAAACAACAAATCCACACCCATTATACATGGTATAATCGACTCAGTGTAGATAGTATCTGAGCAATAGGCATAAGTTCTGGGGCTTGGAGGAGGAAGGGTTAACTCTTCATTAGAAATAATCCGGCCGTCCTTGGTTTTAAAGTTTTCCCCCTTTTTAATAGATGGTATCGAAGCGTAGGGAATTTCATATTCTGTGATTTTTTCAGACAGAATATTTCTTAATCGTTGTTTTTCCCTGAACAGGAAACCCACAGTAGGAATTCGGTGGCGGAGCGGGACAGTCCAAACCTCTACATATCCGTTTTCATAAACTTTCTCATTCTTTTCAACCTCCAGAACGATAAATTCCAAGGGATAGGAAAGTACTGAACCCGACAGATCGAGTTGACAGCGTATGACCTTCTCTAAACCTAAAGGACTAAAAACAGACAGAGGCTCCGATCTCCCTGCAAGACTCATGGAATTGATCAGGCCAATGAGGCCGAAGAAATGATCTCCGTGGCAATGGCTGATAAAAATCTGATTGATGCGGCTCATCTTGATCCTGAAGTCACTCAATCGCATTTGGGTGCCCTCCCCACAATCAATCAGGTAAAGGTGATCATGAATATTTAGTACCTGAGCAGAGGGATGCCTGTTATGAGCAGGAATAGCAGCATTACACCCCAGGATAGTCAGCTCAAACCGCATTAAAAAATCATTTTATGCGCCATTATCTGTATCTGAGCTGCTTTCTATTTCCTTTTTGACTTCTTCCATTAATACATAATCGACAGCTTCCTGCTCTGAAGGAATTATAGTCAGTACAGTATCAAGGCGAGAAATTTCCAGCAATTTCTTAACATTATCGTACTTAATCTCTGTAAGGATAAAGAAGCCATTGTTTTTCCAAAGGCGGTCGGCAGTCAAAATTGCGCTCAGGCCAGAGGAGTCGACATAACGAACGTGCCTTAGGTTGAGAATTAGGTTAGGCGTTCCGGCATTATGTAAAATAATGATTTCGGACTTAAGTTCTGGCGCGGCTAAAGTATTAAGGTTTTCCTGATCTACCGTTAATACTGTATATTTATCTTTTTTTATTATCGAAAATTCCATTGAATATTAGCTTTTAATCTTGGGATGAAGTTAAACTTCTTTTGCTTTTAACTGCAAATCTATCAATATTGATTTAAATTACCACGTAGTTTTCTAAAATAAATGCCATAAAGTAAAGTTTTTTTGTAAATAAAGATATTGATGGTTCCTTATTAAAGCATATCTCTTGGGGGCATTTCATTTTGTCGCTGTTCTTGAGAAGAGATTATTTTTAGAAAAAGACGCGTTGCCGCGTGCCTTTCTCTAAAGAAAACACATTCTCAAGAACAGCGACAAAATGAAATGCAGTATATCTCTTAGAGCAGTTAATCCAAATTAAGTTTTATTATTTATAGAAATTTAACTCCTTTATAACGGGAAAATGCCAGAATTATCTCGTTCTTTGACAAATTGTGTGGAACTTCAAAATAATAATCCTTGAATGCTCTTGTGGCTGAAAGGCTTATTATTTTGAAGTTCCATTTTTTCACAATTTATGTCAAAGAACTAATTATCTTAAACTTAGCAATTCAAACGTTGTTGAATAGACCGAATTAATAGACATAAATAGTTGCTCTTTGAAAAAATAATACGCCTTATTGGCAGTAAAATTTGTAAAAATACCTTTTTTGTCATTACCAGGCACGTTTTTTTTCAAGTGGCATCGTTTTTTCTATAAGGAAGAAAAATGAGTATTTTACAACAAATTCGATTGAGGGTTGTAATGTTTGCCAAATAGTTTTATTATTGTTATGCCTGCTGTCTCTTTCGAATAAACGCATACAAATATATAACATGAATAGACGATTTTCGCCCAAAGTAAAGCAAGTTATCTCCAGAAGCCGCGATGAAGCGCTTCGACTAGGGCATGATTATATTGGTACAGAACATCTTCTTCTTGGCATCATGAAAGAAAAAGATAGTCTGGCTGTAAAAGTGCTCCATTCACTCGATATTGATACGGGTGAAATACAACGTACCATTGAACAGTCTGTCCCGAGAAGGCCATCCATTAAAGCCGATGTTAATGTAGGGAACCTTCCACTGAATAAACAGGCAGAAAAAGTACTCAAAGTGACCTTTCTGGAAGCCAAAATGCTCAAGAATGACGAGATCTGTCCGGAACATGTCTTATTGTCCATCTTGAAACATGAAGATAATCTGGCATCCCGAATCCTTCATCAGTTCGATATAGATTACGAAATCTATAAATCAGAACTGGAATTCGTTCGCCAGGAACAAGACCTTTCCCACCCGGATATTTTTGACCAGGCTCCTTCAGATTCTGATGAGCAATATGAAGATGATGAAGGGCAAATGGGAAGATACCCAAGAAAAGGGGCTACCAAATCCCGCACCCCGGTGCTCGATAACTTCGGCCGTGATATTACAAAATTAGCTGAAGAGGACAAACTGGACCCCATCATTGGCCGGGAAAATGAAATAGAACGCGTTTCTCAAATACTTAGTCGTCGTAAGAAAAACAACCCAATCCTTATTGGTGAGCCGGGTGTTGGTAAAACAGCCATTGTAGAGGGGCTTGCACTAAGGATTATGCAGAAAAAAGTGCCTCGCACTTTGTTCAACAAACGTATCGTGATGCTTGACCTAGCAGCTCTCGTAGCAGGTACTAAATACCGTGGCCAGTTTGAAGAGCGCATGAAAGCCATCATGGGAGAACTGGAAAAATCAAGAGATGTTATCCTCTTCATCGATGAAATCCATACCATCGTAGGCGCTGGTGGAGCTACGGGTTCTTTGGATGCCTCAAACATCTTCAAACCTGCTCTTGCCAGAGGAGAACTCCAATGTATAGGTGCCTCTACGCTGGATGAGTATCGTCAACATATTGAGAAAGACGGTGCCTTGGATCGTCGTTTCCAAAAAGTAATGGTTGATCCACCATCTGCGGAGGAAGCCATGAACATTCTTGAAAACATCAAGCCCAAGTACGAAGAGTTCCACAATGTGAATTATACAGATGACGCGATCAAAGCTTGTGTAAAGCTGAGTGATCGTTACATCACTGATAGATTTTTACCGGATAAAGCCATTGATGTATTGGATGAGGTAGGCGCTCGCGTCCACCTGAAAAACATCCATGTTCCTAAACATATTGAAGACCTTGAGAAGGAAATAGAAAAGCTTAAAGAGCTTAAAAATCAAGCCGTTAAGAATCAACAGTATGAAAAAGCTGCTGATTTAAGAGATAATGAATCTAAGCTTACACGCCAATTAGAGTTGGCAAAAGTTGAGTGGGAAGAAGAGTCCAAAACAAAGCGTTATCCTGTTGACGAAGACGACATCGCCGAAGTTGTTTCTATGATGACGGGCATTCCCGTAAAGCGTGTGGCTCAGAGTGAAAGCAACAAGCTTGTACATATGTCTGATGATATTAAAAATGCTATCATTGGTCAGGATGAGGCTATTATAAAAATCACAAAAGCAATTCAGAGAAATCGCGTTGGTTTAAAAGATCCTTCTAAACCAATCGGCTCTTTCATTTTCCTCGGGCCAACAGGTGTGGGAAAAACCGAATTAGCGAAAGCGCTTGCACGCTATATTTTTGACTCTGAAGATAGGCTCATTCGCATTGATATGAGTGAATACATGGAGAAATTCTCCATCAGCCGTTTAATTGGTGCGCCTCCGGGCTATGTTGGATATGAAGAAGGTGGCCAGCTTACCGAAAAGGTTCGTCGTAAGCCTTATTCAGTCATCCTTCTGGATGAAATTGAAAAGGCACACCCTGATGTGTACAATATCTTGCTTCAAGTATTGGATGACGGCCAGCTTACGGATGGTCTTGGTAGAAAGGTGGATTTTAAAAACACCTTGATCATCATGACGTCTAATATTGGTGTTAAGCAATTGAAAGATTTCGGCCAGGGTGTTGGATTCCAAACTAAAGCCAGAAAAGACTCTGCCGATGATCATACAAAGAGTGTTATTCAAAATGCTTTGAAGCGCACTTTTTCACCTGAATTCCTTAACCGGATCGATGATGTCGTGATCTTCAATAGCCTTACACAAGATCACATCTTTGAGATCATCGAAATCGCCTTGAAAGATGTGTACAAGCGATTAGGGGATATGGGCTACGAGCTGCAATTGAATGATAGCGCTAAGAAGTTCATTGCAGAGAAAGGCTTTGATCCAAACTTCGGGGCAAGACCTTTACATCGCGCCATCCAAAAACATCTGGAAGATCCTTTAGCTGAGTTTATCTTGAGTAACTCACCAAAGGAAGGAAGTATTTTTGAAGCGATTAAAAATGAGGATAGCGAGGAAGTTACTATTCAGTTCCTGAAAGAAGTTGCTTCTGATATTGAATAGAGTACTAGACTTTAATTTATAAAAAAGAAAAGGTGATTGGCTTCGGCCAATCACCTTTTCTTTTTGGCACTAGATGATTTCATTTGGTCAAAATCAACTTGGGAAGTCCTTAAGCAGGCCGTTAGGCCTGCCTGATCGTAGCCCTGGGTTCTCCCAGGGTTATATATGATGTAGAGACCAACTTCCGCGTAGCGCATACGCATCAAGATAACTTTGCATAATATATATGAAATTGTTAGGCAGA
>CAZHZT010000214.1:0-5044 GCA_964537285.1 uncultured Saprospiraceae bacterium
AGTGCGAGATCGCATGCGATCTCGCACTCCCCATCCTGCCTTGTAAATATAATTTTAAAAATCACAAAGGTGATCATTTTCTTTTAACCATTTTTCATGCTTTTTATATTCAGGCATCGCTTTTTCCACTAATGCCCAGAAGCGAGGAGAGTGATTAAGTTCTATTAAATGTGCTAATTCATGAATGATAATGTAATCGATTACCTCATCGGGTGCGAATAGTAGGCGGGAAGATAGGTTAATATTGTGCTTTGAGGAGCAACTACCCCAGCGAGAGTGGAGGTACTTCAACCGGATTGAGTTGATGTTTTGTTGGAAATGACGCTTGTTATGCTTTTCCACCCGGTAGCTGATTTCAGGGAGAAAATCCTTGGAGACGGCCTTGCTAATTAACTGGCGGATCGTTTTCTGACGATCTGCTTTCGGTGTTCGGATACCGAGCTTAATGTGTAATTGGTTTTCATGTAGTTTTACGGAGTTGCCTTTATTTTTTGTATGTACCAGGATTATGTGATAGTGCTTATTTCTTACAACAAGCTCGTCATTGTTCTTATATAATCGGCGTATGAAACGCAGGCGAAACTCAGGGCGGCTGGAAAGTTGCTTTTTCACCCAAATCTTGAAGCGTTCAATTTGCGCTATTTCCTCACTTTTTCCTAAGCCTTTGGGGAGCCTTATGAGAATGGCATCCTGGCCGATCCCGGCTCGGGCGTTTAGGCGCCTCTCCCGGTATATCCTTACAGGGATACTGTATTCATTAAACTTAAACTGACTAAATTCAGGGTTAACCATTTCAGATTTCGCTAGAACCATATACTAAATTAATGCTAACTCGGAGCTAATATACAAAAGCTCAGCGATTTTCGCTTTGGAAAACAAACGCGCCTGCGGCGCGGAATTTCTTCTTTTAGGGAGCCGAAAGGGCCATTTTGCAAGGCAAAATGGCCCTTTCGGCTCCCTAAAAAGAAAATTTCCAAAGCGAGAATTGCTGAACTATTCTAGCAAGTATTTTTTTCTTAACCTTTTATCATGTTCAGGAATAAATATTCCTGTTCGTTTTGTAGAATAACTCGATAAACACCACTTTGCCAGCTTTGGCAATGAATTTCCCAATTAACCTCTTGAGTGTTTTTTGGAAAGAATTCTGTGTGTATAACCTGGCCAAGCGTATTTATAAAAGTAGCCTGAACCTCACCGGTCCAGTGATTTTTTAACTTTAAAACAGAATGACCGTGGTTGGGATTTGGAAATAAACCCAATACGTCGTAAGTGGCAAGTACGTTTTCAATATTGGTAAACACCACACAGTCCTGGCCATTATCAAATGGACTTTCGTAAGCTCCAATGTCGATGCAGCCTCCTTGGATCCTGTCATTTCCTTCAATGTCAAAATCCGGTACGGCATTTCCATAGTCAATGCCTGCGTCAACGGCAGGGCTCGTTTCCTGTAATCGGAAACTGTTCATTTCAAAAAGAGGATCTGTACCGAGTAAATCCGAAGGCGTATCGTATGCCATCATGCTGGAATCGCTGAACAGGTTTCCTCCAAAGGTTTTGAAATTAACCCAACCTGGAGCAAAAACCAAGTTGGAACGATCCGCTTCGGTTTTAAAAATAGAGTTTTGAAGCCTGAAGTGACTATTTACACCGACATGGATGCCATCAGCGATATTATCCGCCATGGTGCAATTCCTTACAATTAGGCCGGAAAAAGTATCTGCTGATATTACGGCACCTTCAGAGGCATTTTCGTGAAACAGGCAATTCTGGTATATGGCATTGGTAATTGACCCAACTAAGGAGGTTGTATTTAAAGCGTTTAAAACCGCTCCGTTAGGGCTGGAGTTCGCTCTGTAGGTATCTTGAAAAGAGCCGTGTGTTAGCTTATTATTATTGACGACTATTTGAGCTGCTCCTCCACTTGTTTCTGCTGAATTTTCCTGAAAAACATTATTGTCCATTTGAAGAATGGTCCTTGCATCGTCCTCGCAAAAGGTATACATTCCGCCTCCTTGCCCTTGAGAGAGGTTTTCAAAAAAAGCAGAATGAGAAATGGTGTAGAAGGTTTCGGAACCTTGTATATCACCAATGACCAAGCCTCCGCCGAAATTGAAAGCTTTGTTGAATTGGAATAATGTACTATCGATGAGCACATTGCTGTTGCCAACGCTACTTCCTCGAATATACATTCCACCTCCGGTATTGGCCGTGTTTTGAGAAAACTGGCTGTTTTTTACAGTCAGTCCAGCATTTTGGCCGACCATTTCTCCGTAAATGGCACCTGCACTTCCTTCAGATGAGTTGTTGTCAAAGAAACAAAAGTCAATGAGCATTTCACTGTCGTTGGATTGCTGGAAAAACTGAGCTCTGATCGCGCCACCGCGTCTTGCTCCGTTTGGCCCCAGATCCAATGCCTGATTATTATTAAAAATACAGCCAATTACTTCTTGTTGGTTTTTAAATTCCGCAGCCCTGGAAATTAGAGCTCCTCCGTCTCTGGCTTGATTGGATTCAAACGTACACGTTCTAAGGGTCATCTTAAGGTTATCGATATCACATTCATTAGCTATCGCTCCTCCTGAACGCAGGCAGGTATTGTTTGAGAAAATACAATCTTTAATAAAAGCATTTGCATTCAGCAACATCATTGCTCCTCCGCGTCTTTCTGCGCGGTTGGCGCTAAAATCACAGTTTTCTATTGAAATTCCTTCCTGATTGGTGAACGCAACTACAACTGCACCACCATCATCTTCTGCTTCATTACCTTCAAAAAAGCAGTCTTTTAAAATGGCTTCATTGGTGGCTGGTCCTTGATAGTAAAGAGCACCTCCGTCAGGGTTGGCATAATTGCCTGAAAATATGCAGTTCTGAATTTTTGGAGCGCCAAAACAAAAAATTCCGCCTCCTCTTTCATAAAAGAAAGTCGAAGGCTGGCCGTCAGCGTGACCACCTTGAATCGTGAATCCATCAATAATAGCATCTGGACTCACTTCTTCATTAATGATCATAACGGTCATAGCGTTATCGGTTCGGTTGGTATCCAGCATACCTTGAAGGTCATCACCCATTAAATCCCCTGAAAGAATAGTCGGATTTAATTCGGGATCGCGTTCAATCACTGTGGTTTCATCTCCGGCAAAACCACCGTACAGCAATACATCTGTATTTACAATAAACGAACTGGTATCACTTCCTCCGGCTGTAGCAGGTTTGTAGGTTCCTTTAGCAACCCAAATGTTGTCGCCATCCTGTGCCATATTAAGTGCATCCTGTAAATGGATAAAGGCATTATCCCAGGAGCTGCCATCATTGGCACCTGCTGCATTTTGGTTTACGTAAATAGTGGCTGCGGTAGTTTCCAAAGCTCCATAAACGGTAGCTGTAGCATTGTAAAAGTAAGGAACCGTGTTTGAAGGAGGAACGTAGGTTTTTTGACCAAATAGTCCTACTGAAACAATAGGGCTTAGGCAAAATAAGAGGATTGTTTTCAATGAATGCAAATTTTTCATGCGCTGATGTTTTTTGCTTTTAGCAGTTGACTGTTAGCTTTTAGCTTCGTTGAATGCTGTTGTAACCTGCGCTAAAAGCTAGCGGCTAATCGCTAACTACTAATTGCTGATTGCTATTTTAAAAGTGAGGTTACCTTTTTCTGAAAAAAGCCTAAGTATATACATGCCATCAGGTATTCCTGTGGTTTCGACTTGGAAGTTGTTTGCTCCTTTTTGCGCGCTTAGTTGATCGTTCCAAATTAGCTTACCCGCAAAATCGGTTAGAGACGCGGAAAAATCAATGGTTTGCACTGCATTAAGAGACAGGGTGATAGCCTGACCGTTTTGTGCAGGGTTGGGAAAGACGTTTGCTTCTAAAGTGTTTGGAATTTGCTGGGTGTTAACAGTGTTGCCCGTTGAAAACTCAAAGATTTCAGAATATTTCGAGCAGGTATTTTGGGAATTATAGGGGCGAACTCGCCAGTAATACTCTCTGTCTGGCTCCAGTCGTGATCTTCTCCTTCCCAACCAAAAAATGGATGAGGTAAAGACAAGAAGTGCCCAACTTCATGCGACCATGTGTGGTCACCTGCGCCCATACATGCTTTCGCCATTGTGATGCCGAGGTTGTAGGAGCTGTAGCCACATAAGCCATCACCAGGGCTTTGAGGTACGTAGCTGTTAAGGGTGTTCGGAACATTGTTCTCGCCCATCATGACAGCACCACTTTGGTAGTTGTGATTATAATATTCAGAATTGTTAATATAGTTAATTTCGTAGATGTAAAATTGAATGCTTGCTGAAGCGAAATCAGCATTCAATGTGCAAAATGCATCAAGAAGCCTTGGTAAAGGATAATATCCGCTGCCGTCATCCTGCCCCACTAGATGGATAGTCATTGGAACATAGAGCGTATCCAGAGCTTCCGGATAAGCATGCGGGTTGGCTTGATAATCTTTTAGCCATTTAACTTTCCCATCAGTCGTTCCACAAAGCAGTTGATTGGAAAGCTTCTGCGCATTCAAGGAAGAGGTTAAAAAGAGTGTAGTGGCGAGAAAGAGTAATAGTCTTTTCATTTTATTTAAATTGAAAGATTAACATTTTTGGTTCTTTGACATAAATTGTGATAAAATGAAGTTTAAAAATGATAACCCCTTCAGCCACCAGGGCATTCAGGTTTTATCATTTTTAACCTCCACGCAATTTGTCAAAGAACGACATTTTTTTGATAATTCGACTTCTGTCAAACGGGCTTTCCAAACAATAAATTCTTGCTTTCGTTCTCCTTTCATTATTCCCTACAATAGTAACGAATATTGAACCGGAGATAGGACGGATGTATTGAAAATATGCTTATCTGTCGTAAATTGGCCTTTTAGTATGCTTCGGATAGTTCGTTTGAGGCTAAGTGTAGAGCCTTTAAAGCACATTGTCCCCGGTATGAAATTTCATCCGGGGACAATTTGTAATGTTTAGCCTATCATTTGAACATTGCTCAAATGAGCACTAGTGCTTCAAGAACTAAATCCTTGACACTTTAGACGGCTTCTTTTGGC
>CAZHZT010000215.1:0-4832 GCA_964537285.1 uncultured Saprospiraceae bacterium
TTGATTTTTTGCTACTTTTTTATCAAGAAAAAAGTAGATAATCCAATGATTAACAGAATTATGTAACGATTTTTTTACAAACATGATTCATCCCGAATTTTCGGGATGAATCATGTTTGCAAAAAAATATCTATTGCCCTAAGCTATTTTTCTAAATTCCTCATAATCCCGAATGTAATCGGAAGGTTCATAGTGCGTAGAAGCCAGGACCAGTTGTACCGAAACGTGTGTATATTGCATAGTGTGCCAGCAATAAGGCGGCAGATAAAGCCCTTTGTTGGGTTTATCCAAAACAAAAGCATCAATTTCGTGGCCTGGCATTTCTGTGTTAACAATAATCCTTCCTGAAAGGGCAATGAGGATCATTTCTGTTTTGTGATGTGCATGCCGACCCCGTACGACACTTTCAGGGGTGTAATAAGTCCAAAATGTTCGTTTTATATCAAAGGGAACATTGTTGAGGCTTTCGGCAACGCTTAAATACCCCTCACTGGATTCACCGATCTGAGGAAATTCTATAATATAAGGCTTAGATTGGACGGACATATCAATAATTTACTTTCAAAATAAGTGCAAAAGTAATATTTAATTATTTTTGTTCATCTTTAGTACTCTGTCATCTAATTTAATGAATATTTTGAACGAAGGGATTTTTTTCTTCAACAAGGCAAAAAACGTAGGCATAACCTTAGTTACGGCGAGGCTTTTTAACGAAGTGGAAGGAAAAAAGAACTCTTCAAAATGTTTATTAAATTAGGTGACAGAGTACTTAGTAGCCATTCAAGAATCTGGAATAAAATATTTTATGACGCAAAGAAAAAAATCAGGAAAACCCAAAAGTACCAAGAGCAAAAGCGACCACCGTAAAAAAGGCAATAATAAAGCTAAAAGCACTCCTCAATCGAAGAGTTCCTTGCCTTTGATATCGGGCTGGTGGAAAGCTACACCTGACAATGATAACCATTTAAAGCCTTTTTTCTGGGGTGCTTTCGGCTTGATTGCTGTAATTGCTATAGTGATGGCTTTATCGACGGGCTTCAATGAGGATGAAAAGTTCCATCACAAATATGAAAAAGCACTGTGGAATACTTATTCCACCTTTGGTCAGGACAAATCAGCCCTTTTTGTAGAAAAGGGAAGTATGCATCTTTATGGTGGCTTTTTTGACTTAATCACTGGCGTTACCAACCGCGCCCTGGGATATGATTCGCCGGAACAAGATGGCTTTCACAATATTCGACATTTTTACAATGCGCTTTTTGGGTGTGTGGCTATTTTATTTTGTGGATTACTGGCCAGCAGTATCGCAGGTTGGCGAGCCGGAATACTAGCCCTGGTGTTTATTTTTCTCACTCCTCGTTTTCTGGGGCATTGCATGATGAACCCGCGGGACATACCTTTTGCAGCTGGTTACATCATGTCACTCTACTTTATTGTAGCGTTCCTGAGAGAAATGCCCAAACCCCGGTGGAGTATCGTCCTGGGTCTGATAGGGGGCATCGGAATGGCTATCGGAGCACGCTCAGGGGGATTGCTCTTAATTGCTTATCTCGGGCTTTTTGCAATCATCGACTTTATAGTCCGTTATGGGATTGGAGGCCTTGCCGGGCAACCTAAAATGACCGGCGCTTATTTAAAGTTTGGATCCATAGCTGTTTTTGGAGGTATCTTTGCAGCGCTTTTGGTCTGGCCTTTCGGTTTATCCAATCCTTTTTCCAACATTTTGAGATCATTAACGGAATTCTCTAACTATTCTACCAATATCCGGATGTTGTTTGGTGGCAAGCTGGTGTGGTCGAATGATCTCCCCTTATTTCAGTATTTATTTACTTGGTATGGCCTTACATTGCCGCTTTTTATATTACTCGGACTTCTTGTTTATCTGGCTTTTTCCAGAGGTATTTTCAAGCAATACGCTATCATGCCCCTGAGTTTAGCCCTGTTTGGGGTTGTTTTTCCGGTAAGTTATATTTTGTATAAAAATTCAACGCTTTACGATGGTTTGCGCCATACGCTTTTTATTATTCCTCCCCTGGTAGCTACAGCGGCTATCGGCTGGAATTTTGTGATCAAAAAGTTTGAAACCACAAAAACGACGGCCTATCTTTTATGGGGAATATTAGGGCTAAGCGCTCTTTGGCCGGTTTATCATCTTGCTACGAATTTTAAACACGCCTACGTCTTTTTCAATCCTTTGGCTGGTGGTGTAAGAGGTACATTCGGTGAGTTTGAACACGATTATTGGGGCATTAGCATGAAACAGGCTGTGAGATGGATGGAAAAAGAAGGTTTTTTGTCAGAGAATCTGCCGGAAAAAATAATTGTTTCTTCCAATTTTGGCTACCTGCTAAGGAATTACACGGGAAAATTTGGTGAAAATGTAAAGCCAGATTACACGCGCTTTAGGGAGCGATACGATAAAGATTGGGATTATGCCATTTATGTTGGTCGTTTCATAGACCCAGGCCAGCTCAGTTCGGGACGTTGGCCTTCAAAAAAAGCTATCCATGTGATTGAATCAAATGGTGTACCACTGGCTGTCGTTTATAAAAAGCCAGATGAGAATGCTCATCTAACTTATAAATACGCAAAGCAGGGAGATTGGGAAAACACCATTTTGTACGGTGAGCAAGAAGTAGCCAATTATCCGGATAATGATCTGGCCTGGATGAATTTAGCCAATGCTTATTCTAATACACAACAACTGGATAAGGCAAAACAAGCACTGGATCAAGTGTTGGATATCAATCCGGATAATTTTGAAGCCTGGAACCTGATTGCCAATATGTATTTGCGTCAGAACCAAATCGGCCAGGCTAAACAGGCATTTTTAAAGTCCGTAGATCTGTTTTCCAATAATTATATTGCTTACTACTACTTGGGCCTTATTGAGCAGCAACAAAACAATTTGAAAGCGGCCATTGATTATGCTAAAACAGCTATCCAGATTAATCCGCGGTTTGCTCAGGCTTATGAACTGGCTGCTTCTGCTTTTGAGCAATCAGGGGATGCGCAATCTGCCCGGCAATATCGAGCGGCAATCAATAATATTAAATAATTTAGCTATTTGTTTTTGGTGATTAGTAGTTAGCTAATCCGAATTAATTCGTCAAAGAACGTATTTTTATTTTGACATTAAACCACTAAAAAAAATGCACCCATGATAAATCAATTAAAAGATTTGCACGACAAAATCAATCGCTCTCTCGAAGGGGGAGGAGAGAAAAGGATTGACAAGCAACATAAAAAAGGAAAGCTTACTGCAAGAGAACGCATTCATTTTCTCCTTGATGACGGTTCCTTTGAAGAGATCGGTATGCTGGTAACGCATCGTACTCGTGAATTTGGCATGGGAAACCAAGTGTTTTACGGAGATGGCGTCGTTACAGGATATGGCACTATTAATGGCCGTCAAGTATATGTCTTTGCTCAGGACTTTACAGTTTTTGGAGGTTCTCTTTCGGAAACACATGCTGAAAAGATCTGTAAAATAATGGATCTGGCAATGAAAACCGGTACGCCACTAATTGGATTGAACGATTCCGGAGGAGCGCGTATTCAGGAAGGAGTGCGTTCTCTCGGAGGGTATGCGGATATTTTTTATCGAAATGTATTGGCTTCAGGAGTTATTCCACAGATTTCAGCAATCATGGGACCATGCGCAGGTGGGGCAGTTTATTCTCCGGCAATGACTGATTTTACCGTAATGGTGGAAAATACTTCTTACATGTTTGTTACGGGACCAAATGTGGTGAAAACCGTAACTAATGAGGAGGTTACTTCTGAAGAATTGGGAGGAGCATTTACGCATGCGTCAAAATCCGGGGTTACTCATCTCACGGCATCTAACGACCTGGAATGTATTGAGAAAGTTAAGCGCTTACTCAGTTATATGCCTCAAAATTGCGAAGAAAAAACGCCAAAATTAGACTATGAACTAGGGGAGGAGTATCGCCCCGGATTGCGGGATATCGTTCCTGATAATGCCAACCAACCCTACGATATGCGGGAAGTGATCACTCAGGTCGTAGATGAAGATTCATTCCTGGAAGTTCATCCGCTTTATGCAGAAAACATTGTTGTAGGTTTTGCGCGTTTGGGAGGAAGAAGTATTGGAATTGTTGGAAATCAGCCTATGAGTCTGGCTGGTGTATTGGATGTGGATAGCTCAAAGAAAGCTGCGCGCTTTGTACGTTTTTGCGATTGCTTCAATATTCCTTTATGGGTATTAGTAGACGTACCGGGCTTTTTACCCGGAACGGATCAAGAATGGAACGGGATCATCGTAAATGGGGCTAAACTTCTTTATGCCTTTAGCGAGGCCACTGTTCCCAGGGTTACCTTAATTACCCGTAAAGCTTATGGTGGAGCTTACGATGTGATGAACTCTAAACATATTGGGGCTGACATTAACTACGCATGGCCAACAGCTGAAATCGCAGTGATGGGAGCAAAAGGGGCTTCAGAAATTATTTTTAGAAAAGAAATTAGCGAAGCCGAAGATCCGGAGCAGAAACTGCTGGAAAAAGAAAAAGAATATGCCGAGGAGTTTGCCCATCCTTATCGCGCTGCCCAGAGAGGCTTTATCGATGAAGTGATCGACCCGGCTGAAACGCGCCGAAAATTGATTCGATCATTCGCCTTATTAGAAAATAAAGTGGATAAGATCCCTCAAAAGAAACATGGGAATATTCCTCTCTAAACAGGAGTCATCCCGAAAATTCGGGAACTCCATATTGTCACAATAATTAATAATAAGTGCAGTAAATCAACATTCTCGGACCGGCCTTATTCAATTTAGCTTTTTGACAGGCTGGCAGCCGTTAAAAAAT
>CAZHZT010000216.1:0-4319 GCA_964537285.1 uncultured Saprospiraceae bacterium
GCCAGCCTGTCAAAAAGCTAAATTGAATAAGGCCGGTCCTAAAATGTTGATTTACGGTACCTATTTTAATCACCGTGACAATATGAAGTCCCTTAAAGTTAAGGGATGGCTCATTTTTAAACTAGTTGAATTTCCCTACAATAAACTGCAACTCATCTGCTCCAAACTGAACGGGGAAGTTTTCCTTCCCTGAAATATTAAAATCCATAATTAAGGGCCTGCCGGCATTGTTTTGGATCATCAGGTCGTACAGCATTTCAAGCGCGCCTAATTTTTTTCCTGCCGGACTAACCACGCTGATCAAGTTGAAAAGACGTCGATTGCCATAGATGAAAAATGCTACGGCACATAAGTTGGCATTATTGTCAATAATGCTGGAAGCAAAGCCAGAGCCCCTGTGCAGAGCGTTATAGCTCAGGCGCATAAGGGCGTGGTAATTTCGGGACTTATTTTTGTGGCCAATAAAATAAGTTTTGTAAAAATCGGCCAGTTTCTCGGGTTTTAAATTATTGCCGGGAACGAGATAGGCATCTTCCGCTGTCTCGAGTTTTTGCAATAGTTCTGGCTTATAATTTTTTCGAATGGTTTCGTAGTCCGGCTCGAGCAAAAGCATGTAGTTAGATTGCTTTTTCCACTTCCAGCCGTCGGGCAGTTCCGGGCCATGCCCGGCATTGAAATGTATAGTTCCTTTTTTGTATTCTTCCGGAATGGCCTGGATAAAGTTTTTTACCCTTTTTTGCGAAAGCACATTTACGGAGTAAATACCTGCTTCTCTGATGAGGTTGGGGATATACAGCTCCTTGCGGCCAAACCAGTTTTTCCGGTGAATTATAGGCATTACGGATTCGTAATCATTTTCTACCAAGCCGTCCCACTCTTTAGCAGTATTATCCAAAAACCATTTATAACCAAATACATTGCCGTATGGGGCAAAATGTACACAACTGTTCCATTTCGTTTTATCGATTTCTTCCTGCGGAATAAAGCGTATATTCATGAATGTATTTTAAATAAAAACCATTGAGGGAATCTCAACGTTTTAACAATTAAATAGTTTTGCAATGGTAACACTGAAGTTCAAGACCAACATTAACTGCGGCAATTGTGTGAAAGCCGTAACAGGATTTATTAATGATCTGGAAGGCATTGAAGATTGGGTTGTTAATACCGAAGATCCGGAAAAAATTCTCACGGTAACAGGAAGTGGTGTGGCTGCTCAAGCCGTTATTGAAGCGCTGGATGAAGCAGGCTTTGATGCCGAGCTATTGGGGTAGAAGTGGAGAGGGGGCGTTTTAAGCTTCCAAACTTTCGTTTTTGTCTTCCTCTTCTTCCTGCAATTGTTCGAGTAAGGCTTTTTCTTCTTCATTAAGCAGATGGTGGAAGCGGAGCAGATGCATGGGCGCTTTTTCATTATAGATACACAAAATAAGCGTGTTGCTCTTTTTGCGACGAGGGTGGAAAAGGATCTTTATGGGATTATGAACATAGCCTTGCTCCGCAAAAAGCACAATCTGCCCGTTCTGACTAGGATATTTAAATCGCTTCAGTTCCTCTACATTCTCTGGCACAGGAATATCCTCATAGCCTTCCTCAATAAGGAATTGCTTGATCATATTATAGCTGTAATCCAATGTTGACCCGGAAAACAAGGTGCGGTATTCCCAACCGTCGCTTGTCCCGTCGAGGTATGTAGAGCCAGCTTCCGGAAAATTTTCTCTGATTGCCATGAATATCTCCTCCTGAAATTTCTAATACAAATTTACAACCAAATTGTGGACATTTCACCAGGGAAATAGTTTTTTGATAAAAATTGTTTCTTTTTAAGGCATTCGCATCTCTCCAAACAAAATTTCGCATTGAATAAATATTCCTTCGAGTGTTGCCGCGGCATAAAAATAAGGGCTATTTTTACGCCCAATGGAAACAGCACGTTACAAAATACGAGAAAACGGACGCTACGGCTTTATCAATAAATCCGGGGAAGTGGTTATTGAACCGCAATGGTTGGAAGCTACAGATTTCTATAATGGCTTCTCCCTGGTGCGCTTCAATGATCGATTGATACCGATGGATGTGAACGGACGCTTGTTGCTGAAGCGCATCTATGGCGAGGTCGGGCTTTTTAATGAAGGGCGGGCACCTATGCGTTTAGTGCATCTTTGGGGGTATTTGAACACGAAAGGCGAAGAAGCGATTTCTGTTCAATTTGAAGAAGCCGGGCACTTCAATGAGGGGCTGGCTTTGGTGCGCGCAAGAGGCTTGTATGGATTTATTGGGCCCGGTGGAAAATGGTGTATTGATCCTCATTTTCAAATGGCTTCTTCTTTTTCAGAGGGCTTTGCGCCTGCTGCCCAAAATGATCTTTGGGGCTTCTTAAATAAAGAGGGTGATTTTGAAATTGAAGCCCAATACGATCTTTGTTTCCCTTTTCAAAGCAAACGAGCCGTAATAGTGATGGATAATTGCTGGGGCCTTATTGATGCTTCAGGAGACATTATCCTTTCGCCCACCTATGAAATAATTGAAGGTTTCCGCCCTGGTTACTTTTCGGATGGACGCAGCCTGTTCATCAGCGGTGGTTATTATGGCTTTATTGACCTACATGGAGATGTAGTGATTATGCCTACCTTTGATTTTGCACATCCTTTTAGCAATGGCCTGGCACTCGTAGAAAATGCGAATCATTTTGGGTTTATCAATCCAGCAGGGCAATGGGTAATAAAACCGCATTTTAAAGATGCACTTTCGTTTTCGGAAGGCTTGGCGGCTGTCCGGCAAAAGCGCAAGTGGGGATTTGTTGATCAGAATGGCGATTGGGCCTTTGCAGGGCGCTTTGATGAAGCTTATGGTTTTAAGGATGGTTTGGCCCTGGTGATGAATAAGGGGAAGTGGGGGTATGTGGATAAAACAGGAGAAATGGTGTGGGGCGAAGATTGATCACAGATTACGCGGATGACGCGGATGGGTTTGGAGCGCAGCTCCAAACCCATCCGCGTCATCCGCGTAATCTGTGATCTTTGGAATGATTTTTATATATTTATACTTTAGGTGTTTTTAAAAGAGTAAAAGGTAGATCATATGTCTGATTTTTCCCCAGAATAATGCAATGGCTTCAAAAAACAACTAAAGTTGATTCAGGAGAAGTTGAATAAACTTAATGAACGCAAAGTTATTGAGACCGACCCATCCAATCAATTTAAGCTAGAAAAAGAAATTGAAGACCTGGAGGAGTGGAAGGATAAAGTAGTTGTAAAACTACAAAATTGTGGAGATAGCCCTACTGCTACAGAAAAAAGCAAATTGTACAAAGCCATCGAAGCCCTCAATATCGACGATGAGGAGGATATTAGCCTCTTGCATCTGGTAAATTGCAATAGAACGGAAAAGCGAAAACTATTCTGGAAAAGCTTTGATAATCTAGACACAGCTTTTCAATATTACTTTTTGTGTGGCTGCCCTTCTGAAATGCCGCACAGCTTTAGTGAGCGCATGATATATGAAATTCTGGAAGAAGAAGTAGAGGAAGACGAAAGCCTGCACTGTTTGCGGTACCCGCTAACCAACCGGATAAAATTCGAGGATCTGCCTTTCGGGCGCAACCTGCGCAAAAGCCAGAAGCGCTTCAAGCAATACGTACAAAAACGCTTTAGCTTCACTAATGCGCAAACGTTTGAATCCTTCATTGAAACAGGTGTTCCCAAGATAGAATACGATTACATTAGTGTGGTCTTTGAAGTACACCAAAGCCATTGGGATGACCATCTGAAAGAATACATCAATTGGATGATGAACACCTTTGTTTGTCCACATGAAGAAGTGCCCAAATTCTTGTTTTTCTTTATTTTTTATTTGGAGGATGTTCACAAGCCGGAGGCTTTGAATGCTCAAAAGCGCCTGCAAATAGAAACCTTAAAAGGACTTGCAGAGCACCCTTCTTCAGCCTTGTTTACGCCTTTTCCTTCGGTACCCGTCAGTGATTTAAGAGATTGGCTGAGGCGCATCGGCGAGCGCAATTATAACAAAGTGGAAGTGTTGCTTGATCAATTAAAGCATTGCCTGAAAAAAGACGAACAGCGTTTGCTGGAAGAAAGTAAGTTGTTGCGCATGAAGGATGTTGAGGAGGTGCAACGTATGGTTTATGAGATTGCTCATAAACATTAATGTGAAGTTGTTTAAACATGAGTCATCCCTTAACTTTAAGGAACTTAATGTTGTCATGAGGATTAAAAAAGTACTGTAAACCAATGCATTAGGACCGGCCTTGTTCAATTTAGCTTTTTGAAAGGCTGGCAGCCGTTAAAAAATGAATACTGTTTGAG
>CAZHZT010000217.1:0-4232 GCA_964537285.1 uncultured Saprospiraceae bacterium
TTCCTTTCCAAATTTTCAAAGAACTTCGTCTTTATTAGTTTTGTATGGGTTCAAACAAAATAATTGCAGATAGGTGTTTTTAAAAATAAGTTTTTTAGTTGAAGTCCCCCGCCTTCAGCTAAAAAACTTATTTTTGATAAAAAAAGATTCATCTAGAATCAAAAAATAATCTTTTATGGGAAGAATAATATTCACTTTCACTGCGGCACTATTTTTACTAATCAGTTCAAACTGCCTGATCGCTCAAAAGTCGTACGGCAATATCTACAAGCCTGAAGCCAATGCGGTAGAAGATATCAAAACGGCTATTGATCAGGCTAAAGCTTCCAATAAACATGTGTTCCTTCAGGTTGGAGTTAATTGGTGTGTTTGGTGCTATCGGTTTCAAGATTTTGTAGATGGTGATGAAACGCTAACAACAATTGTGGAAGAAAACTACGTGGTTTATCATTTAAATTATAGTGCTGAAAACTTCAACAAAGAGGTCTTGGCTACTTATGGGTTTCCTCAACGATTTGGCTTCCCTGTTTTCGTTGTTTTGGATGGGGAAGGAAAACGGCTGCATACTCAAAACTCTGCACTGCTGGAAAGTGGGCAAGGGTATGATATGAGAAAGGTTAAGGAGTTTTTCATGCAGTGGACGCCAGCCGCTTTAGATCCTAATCAATATTAGGCGGGGAACGGGAAACGGTTAACGGGGAACGGTTAAAGGATTATTTATGAGTTTTCCATTTGAAGTTGGGATTGGTGCGGTAAAAATACAATTGCATTTGCTCTTTGAGATATTGGCAATTGTACTGGGGTACAGGTACTATGTAAGTTTGAGAAGAGAGGGGAAGGATCCGATTTCGGAATCGAATCGATCGTGGATATTGATAGGTGCTGCATTTGGGGCCTTTTTTTTATCGAGATTGCTTGGGGCTTTAGAGGATCCATATGCATGGCTGGATTCTTCGTATAAATTATTGTATTTTTTTAGGAGTAAAACGATTATCGGAGGCATTATTGGTGCCTTAATTGGAGTAGAGTTAGTAAAATACATTATTGGCGAGAAGCATTCTTCGGGAGACTTATTTACTTTTCCTCTGATTTTAGCCATAATGATTGGGAGGCTAGGATGCTTTTCTATGGGTGTGTATGAGCCTACCTATGGAGTTGAGACGGATTTGCCCTGGGGTATGGATTTGGGCGATGGGCTGCGGCGGCATCCGGTGGCCCTTTACGAAATTTTGTTTTTAGGTTTATTATGGTTGGTTTTACAATGGGTACAAAAGCATATTGAACTTAGAAGTGGGGATATCTTCAAGCTTTTTATGATTCAATATATGTTGTTCCGGTTTTTTATTGAATACATTAAGCCGGGTTTTCGGTGGGAAATTGGGTTGACGAGCATACAGATAGCTTGTTTGTCGGTGTTAGGGTATTATGCGATTTTGTTGACTCCATTAATTTACAAAAAGTCAAACTATGGATAAGGAAATTAGACGGATAGTCGGTATAAACCTTTTAATTTTATTAGGGATCTCCGCCATACTGCTTATTACTTCGGGCTTTAAAATCTTCAATGATGATGGTGGGATATTTATTTTTGGCGTTACGGCAGTCATTTTAGTTCAGATAGCAATTAATTTTGTGTTGGCTATTATATTTTTTATCCGAAAAAGAACGGATAGAGGGGTAGCTTGTATATTGAGTATGTTTGTTGTTCTGATTGTCGGTTTTTCGAGCTGTTATGGAGGAGCGGTCATGATGTTTTAAAGAAAACAGGCAACTAATTTTGTTCGGCTCTGTTCCTGAAGTAAAAAAATGAACCGGGATAAAGCATTACAAAGTATTCGTCCACAGATTGATACTATAGAAAGCGGCAAAGAAACCAATCCGGCTGAGCAGTTTCAGAATAATACATTACGACCTATCTTGAAGTTCCAGCATGATTATTTATGGAGGTTATTTCTTCATTACACGCAAAAGCGTAAAGGTGTTTTTGATACTTTAAGTAAAAAAGGGAAGCTGGAGTATATTAATACGAATGTTCGTAAGGATCAGCGATTTAAGCAGCTACTACTAGGTTTGGCAATTGGCTGTTTTACAGCAAAGGAATTTCAGTATTTTACTGAGAATGAAGCAGAAAATACACGTAGGTTGACGGATTTAATTGTTCAGCGGCTACAATCAGAGGTATAGAAGGCATTATTCGGAATCCTGTTTTGGATTAAAGGTGCCAAAATGCCATAATATGCCGCTAGGGTCGTGAACAAAAAATACGCTTCCCCATTCCTCTTTTTTGATTTTGGAAATGCGAACTTCGTTAAACTTTTGAGTTAGGTTTTTTTCTAATACTGTTCGGTAGCAATTCTCCAGATTGTTGACTTCCAGGAATAGCATCGTATTTTCAACCCAATCTTTCACGTAATAATCCTGCAAGTAAAAACCTAATTTTTCGTTTGCCTTGAAGTAGCTCATTTTAGGGCCGAGCGGGACTTCTTCAAACCCCAATTGGAGATAAAAAGCTCTAGACTCCAGGAAGTCCTTTGAGCCAATAAATGCCCGGATCGAATTGGATTGAAACGACATAAGTTGCGGTGATTTTTTATGATTGAATGCTAATTGCGATGAATGAGGGTGATTTAAGTTATTATCCGGTTCAGTGACAAGATAGATGTTTTCTCTTGGATTTCCAAAGCGATAATCGTTGGTTATGGATTGGTCTTATTAAGGTTTTCTTGATAAGACCGATCCATAACCTTTTACTATCCCTTGAGCTCAAAGCCATTTATGTACTGAAAACAGTACTTTTACATCCAGGATAAACCTTGACCAGAGGAAAGGAAAAGTAGCATGTTTTGCAGCATTTTCTAGTGCATGAACAAAAGATGCAGCGATCATTTTAAGAAATTGAAGTTCATCGGCTTTTTTAGTACTTTCAAAATCAAGTAATATCTGAAAGTCTAATCTTTTTTCTTGGTGGTAGTAAGCTGCGGGTTCTATAGGTATGCCATTGTGATTAGGAATGGCGAAGAAGGTGAAATTTAACTTTTCTACTGCAACTCCGTAATGAGAAAGCTCAATGTGTTGATTTAGCAGGCGCTCAAGTCTTTTATATGCAAGTGTTTGAGGCGCTACATCCGTGTAAATTATTCCGCCTAGCCGAATGGGCGCTTTTTCCTTAATCGTATGCATTGGTAGATGTTTTAGTTAATAAATGGGTTGAAGTCGTTTTTTATTGGCTTAGGTTTGGTTGCTTTCGAGCTATTTCTTTTGCATAGCATAAAATTAAAGATTTTTTTAAGTAAAGTAAAGTTTGTGGCGGTTATAAGTTGAAATTGGCGGATATATTTTAAAATTGGCGGATAAAAGTTGGGCGTGAGTTCCGAGATGGTCTCGGAACCAGTGGGATTGTGGTCTCCGAATGGTTAGTGGCGAGTCCTTGGGCCGACGATGTTGGCGATTGCCGCGTATCGCTTCGCGACTGTCATCTTACTGATTACCGTAACGTCAATAATGGCTTTTGATCGGTCATGATTTAGTTCCTGAAGCACTAGGATTAACCTTTATAACCATTGGTGTTTCACACTTTTCCGCGCGGTAGCGCGGAATTTTTTTAGGCCTTTGAGCAAGGCATTTGTTAGACTTAAGGAGGTTCAGCTTAGGGGGGAGGGTTCCGAGATGACCTCGGAACCAGCGGTTGTAATTTTTTCTTTGGTTAATAGAGTCCTTCCTTCTGAAGTATTTCTAGCACAAAAGCTTCACTTTTTTCAGTAATCTCAGCTATTTCTCTGGGGGGAAAGCCCTTTTTTGCTAGATTTTTAATGACTCTGATGGTCTTTTTTTCTTCTCCTTCTCGCCAACTACTCTGAACGATCTGTTCATAAGTACTCAATACCCTTTCTTTAATCGGCTCATTTAATTTAGTGGTCATGATTTCAATTTTTTCTTTAGTGACAGAAATATTATTTGTAAGATAAACAAAAATTCGCTTTATCAGGTTCCCTGAAAGAGCTGTTGGAGATGAAGTTACGAAAAATAATTCAAAGTGGGCCTCAATAAAAGGAGGATCAAATACATGTTTGAGGGCCAGTAGAATATTGATCAATTCCTGTGCTTTAAGGGCTTGCAGCGCTTCATCGCTCCAGTCTTTGGTGGAGACAAAGTGTATGTCGAATAAAGGATTGTAGGGTTTTAGGGCAAACGCACCAAAATTAAGAATCGAGGACTTTGCGAAGATACTCTAC
>CAZHZT010000218.1:0-4163 GCA_964537285.1 uncultured Saprospiraceae bacterium
CGTTCAACAAAGGCTGATCGTCGGGCTTCGCCACGACGATCAGCCTTTAATGTTGGCAGCTGCCTTCATTCTATTTCAAAAATTGCTTTTTCATCTTCCTCAAATGAAATTTGGAATTTTAATGTTTCTTCAAACCCCTTTTTGTAGACTTCTTTAATTGAATATTCAATATCTGAATAGTTTTCTTCTTTATAAGAATGCCACAAAGTAGCTACATGACCTTCTTTGTTTCGGAAGACCTTAGCAATTTTCAATCCTTTCAATAAACTATTATCACATTCGATTATTTCCTTTAAATTATCAATCAAACTACCTAAGGTGTAGGTATCTCTTTCATCGTAATCATCAATAGAAACATCAAAATATTTTTTAGGTTTTCCGGGGTTTGCGACTCCTCTTTTTACTTTATTTATGCAATAATTATTTTTTAGATATAGCGATTTCAATAATAATTCTACTCCAATTCCAAGACAAAGGCGTTTTTGAATATTCCTTCCCATTAATTTTAAATATTCTTGAATTTCAATATCCTTCTTTTTTAAATTTGCTGCTGTCTTAAAATAATAGTCAGCCATAATTTTGAATGTTTGCCAATCTTTTTCTTTGAATAGTTTGGCATATTGATTTTTAATTTCTTGTTCGATAGTCATTAGGCTGCTTTTTTACCTTTAATTTTAAAAACAATTTCAATTCCCGACAAGAAAGCTATTGTTCTCCAATTTTTTCCTAATTCGATGCTTAGTTCATGGCTTTCTTTATTTCTAAAATCTCTCAACAAGTTAGTTAAATTATATTCGTGTTCAGACAGGAAATTTTCAGATTTTGCGAACTCAACTATTTTGAAAAATTTTATACGCTTCTTTTTAACCTCAAATTCAGTTTTATCTGTAAATTTTCCTTTTAACATTTCTGGGGCAAATTTATCTTTAAGTAAATTCTCGATTATTTTTGCTAATGAGGCAATTGCTTTTGTCTCCATTTTTTGTTCTATCAAGTTCAAAACATCTAAAAGTTCTTTTGCAACTTTATTATCTAAATCTTCATATTCAAGGACTAATTTTTCTAATTGAGCTTTAATTTCTGTTGGTATTTCCTTTGCGATTTTAAGGTATTCTCGAATTAGTTTTAGTCTGTCTTTTTTTAAGGCTTCGTTTTCTTCTTTCAGTCGCTTTTTTTCATCAAGTTCCATTGAAAGCCATATCAATAAAATTATAAAAATCACTCCTCCTCCAATTAATAAATGGTCTTTTTTCATTTTGTCATTTTTTTTTTGGTTGCTGCCAACGTCGGAGTATGCGGCGTGGCTGAGGAATCGAAGCCATGATCGTATACTCATTGTTCTACGGCGTATTCCTTTATTCAATAAGTCCTTTATTTAAACATTCTTCAATGAACATTAAAAGAGCGTTAGAAATCACGATTGAGTCCTCATTACTAAAATTAATTGGATCCTCAATATCACTATGTGCTGCTATATTTCCAAAAAGTCTTATTGTTTCAAGGTAGCTTCTGATTTTGTTGTTAATAATTTTTTGAGTAAATAGCTTCTTAATCAAATCTGAAAAGCTCCATCTTGAATTGAAGTTCTCCAACTTGTCTCGTGCAATCTTCTTTGTTAAATCTTCAGATATCTTTCTTGTTTTTGCAATTACTCCTTCAGGATCAATTTCTATGAGTTTTAAAAATGAGTCCTGGTCGATAATATCTTTGAAATGAATATGATATTTATCGATTAGTCTTTTTGTGTCAATATTATGCGGGAGAGATTTTCGGAGAATAAATTTAAAGTTGTCAATAATTTCAAGCTCAAATGGAACTTTGATTATTATATCCTTTTCTTTGTTAATCTCTGCTCTTACTGTGAGAAACTCATTTATTATCCCCTTTTTTTTAGGTCTGCAATAAATCGGTATATTTTCTAAAGCAAAAGCTTTCACCTCATTCATTTCCCAATATGTACTTGTTATTGGTTCAAGCGTCTTAGGCATTTTAATCTCTATAAGGAGGGAGTCGACGTCAATATTCGATACATTCTTAACAGAAAAGTTAATAAGAATAGGTTCATTTAATGGAAAAACAGAAGGTATTGACTCAATATTTACATCAACATACGGAATGTTAAAATTGCTTATTTCTTTAACAATGCTTCTAATGTTTTTCAATTTGTTCTCGACAACCGTTTTCTCCACACTTCCAAATGGACCATCCTCAATTTGATAATCGTTAATTTGATTTGCCTTTAGATAAAAAAAATTTCCTTTTTGAATTACATTTCTAAATGACTTTTCTTCTAAGCTTAATTCAAGCCTTTCAAATAACCATTTTTCAAATTCTTCAAATTTTAACTGCTGGTCTTGATTAATTACTATTCCAAATTCGGGCTTAATATATACTAAATTTGCCCCTTTTTCCATCATTTCTACCAAAACTTCCTTTTCTTCAGAATAACCTGATACGATAATTAATAAAGGAATTTCATCGACCGAGAATGAGTCAAGATTGCTTAAACTATGTTTAGAAGGATAATCAACTTTAATATTATTTTGTTTGCAGATTTTGACAAAGTTACTTATCGATAAGAACAAAGGATCATCAGCAAATGCAGAATAAATTGACTCCCAAGCTGTAATCTTGAAAGAATCCTCTATTGTCAATACATTCCAACCACTATAATATCCTGTTATCATTTTTACTTTTATTTTCTATGCCGTAGAACGGCAGTTTGTGAAAAAACTACCCTCCAAATTATTCAAAACGCTTTTAAGCTGCCAATTGGTTTGCTCTTACACCACTAATTTTCACAACACCACCTCGGCTCTCCTGCATAATAATGCCCCACAACACCAAAATCGACCAAAACCACCTTTCGATGGCTTCCAGTAAGGCGTTTACGCCCAATATGGACACAGCTCGCCTTAGGTTGTATGCTGTGAAGATCAAGGCAAACTCCCCATTCACTTTTTCCAGGCCGCGAAGTAAAGTGTAGGTGTATCCCCAGCTTCGTTTTATCGTGCCGAAGGGATGCTCCACGATTGCCTGCCTTCGGCGGTACTTTTCTTTTTGGGAGGCAACTCTTTCCGCATTCGCTTCAATGTAATCCGCATATTCCGAGCGTTCGATTGCACGCCCGTGCCGATGTTTTTGTGCACCGGCACTCAAGCATCTTTCTTTGAATGGGCATTCAGAACATGTCTGAAATGGCAAGGTGTAGCGTTTTATCATGTACGACTTTCGATTCCTGCCTCCTGTATTTTTCTTGTACCAGCTGCCATTGGTATGCATCCGCTCTCCTGCCGGACAAGTATAGACGTCCTCTTGCTTATCATACACAAAGGCTGCTTTTTGAAAGGCCTTATCCTTTTTGGCGTTGGCGTAAACTCTCGGTGAGACCAATGCCGTTATCTGATCCTCCTCACAGGCTTTTAGCTCTGATCCGGTATGGAAACCCTTGTCTGCCAGGGCTTCTACTTTTTCAATACCCAAGGTCTCCTTTGCTTTTTTAGCCATCGGATGGAGGGCATAATCGTCCTTCTCATTCGTTGCTTCAAACTCCGCCACCAACTTGTGCTTGTCATCTACCACACTTTGAACATTGTAACCCACCTCCACGATGCCCATGTGGAGCGGCATCGCCCGGGCATCCGGATCCGTGGTCGAGATTTGGGTTTCACCCTTTTGCTCCATCTCCCGGCCTAGCTTTTCGTACTTGTCTCTTTGCTCCAGATGCTTTTCGACTTTCTCCACTACTGTGTTATAAGCCTTTACTTCCTCTTCTTCCAGGGCCTCCCGGGCATCCAGCTCGTCCATTTGATCAAATAAGCGCTCCAGCTTTTCATCTATGTAGGCGATTTGGCGCTCCACCTTATCCGGCGAAAAGTTGTTTTTCTTTGAGTTTTGAGCACGGAATTTTGAGCCATCTATGGCCACAAGGGTTTTGCCAAACAAGCCGCAATTGTCCAGGAGCTTGTTCAGCTGTTTGAACACTTTCACCAAAGCCTTGCGATTGTCCTTGCGAAAGTTGGCGATAGTCTTGTAACCGGGCCGCTGATATTCCAACAGCCACCAAAGCTCTACGTTGCGTTTGCAGGCCAGCTCCAGCCGCCGCGAAGTATCCATCAAGCCCACCCCATCTTGCATAAATGCAGGATAGAGTAGACCTTTGA
>CAZHZT010000219.1:0-4162 GCA_964537285.1 uncultured Saprospiraceae bacterium
TACGGTGGTGTGAGAGGGCTGGGGTGAGCTATGACTCACCTCTCCCTACTCGATTCTTTAAAACGTTTACCAAATGAAATCATCTAGAATCTTCCAGAGTATTTAGGCATATGTAATATAGCAGACTTTTTCTTTAGCGGCTTATGAGCCGCTAAAGAAAAAGTCTGGTATTTAAACTTATTTTATTATTATGGAAAACCTCATCATTTTTGGAGAAGAAATCATTGATGAGCCTTCAATCAGACAGATCAAAAACTGTATTGATGAAGATGGTTTTGGTGTATTGACAGCCGATGCCCATTATGGGTATGGGCATCCAATCGGCGGCGCAGTGGCCTACAAAGATAAAATCTCTTTGTCGGGTGTGGGGTTTGATATTGCATGTGGGAATAAAGCTGTACGGACCAATATTATGGCCGATGATGTCGATATTGCCAAGGTTATGGATGAAATTGTTACTCAAATCGGGTTTGGTATCGGAAGGCCGAATCCAAAGCCTGTTGATCACCCTGTTTTTGAAGATATTTATCGCCTGGATATTCGGATGCCCAAAAGAGTAAAAGGTTCACTTTTTCAAAAAGCCCGCGCGCAGCTTGGAACTGTTGGCAGTGGAAACCACTTTGTTGACCTTTTCAAGGATGATAAGGGCTACTTATGGGTTGGAGTGCATTTTGGTTCCCGCGGGTTTGGTCATAACCTTACAACGGGCTTCATTGCATTATCTCAAGGCAAGGAATTTGGAGATCGGGTTAAAGAGGGAGGTATGGATTCACCGCCTATTCTGTTCGATATTAAATCTGAAGTTGGTAAAGATTACATCCGGGCTATTCATGTAGCAGGTGATTATGCCTATGCCGGCCGAGATTTTGTAGTCGATAAAGTTTTGGAAATTCTGGGGGCAGAAATGACCTACCATGTGCATAATCATCATAACTATGCATGGAAAGAAAAGCATTTTGGTGAAGATTACTGGGTAGTGCGAAAAGGCTGTACACCTGCTTTCCCAAACCAGGAAAGCTTTATTGGAGCTACTATGTTTGATACTTCTGTAATTGTCAGAGGTAAAGAAAATGAAACGGCGCAAAGGGCTCTTTATTCTACAGTACATGGGGCAGGAAGGGTAATGTCTCGCAGAAAAGCTAAAGGAAAAGTGAAATGGATGCGCGGAGAAGACGGGAAAAAACGCCCGACGATTGTAAGGCCCGGAGAAGTGGACTTTAGCAATACACAACAAAAAGCAAAGGAACTGGGCATTGAACTACGTGGAGCGGGGGCCGATGAAAGCCCGGAATGCTACAAAAAGCTCGATGAAGTATTGGAGTATATGGGGGATACGATTGAAGTGCTTTACCGTCTGGAGCCTATTGGAGTAGCCATGGCGGGAGAGGATGTATATGACCCTTACAGAGATTAAGTTACAAAGTATTAAGTCTGTTAGCAATTAGAGGTTGCTTTGAGCAACCCCTGCTTGCTAACAATCTAGTGCTTCAAGCACTAGTGATTGGTTTAGCCAAGCGAGGTTGGCGGAAAAACTTTTAATCCTTTCACATTGCGATAAATATCTTTCATAGGGATGTAGCAATCTAAAGTATTTAGGTAAATACTTTTGTCCAGTCCAATAGTAGAAATCATATTCCAGGAGTAGCTATTTTCACGAAACAGTACGTCAACCAAAGGCTGATATTGATCGATCAGAACATATTCTCTGAAAGAAGAAAGAGAGCGATATTTTTGAAGTTTAGCCCCCCTATCATATTGTTCTGTTGAATCTGAAAGCACTTCTACAACTAGGATAGGGTTAGTAACGGCATGTTGGGCGGTTACATGATTTTTAATCTCATTGCAGGTCAACATAGCATCTGGATAGACATAAGAATCAGCATTCTGGATGAAAATTCTGGCCTCACTATTAAATACATAACAATCCTTGTTTTTTTCAGCCACGGATTTGTTAAGTAAATAAACAATATTTCCACCTATTAAACTGTGATTGATCGTCCCCCCACTCATGGCTTTAATCTTGCCATGTTCGTATTCGCTTTTGTATTCAGCTTGTTCTTCCAAAACCAGATACTCTTCCTTAGAGTAAAACTCTATATTTTGTTCTTCCAATTTTAAATTGTTTAAGGTTTTTAAAATAAAGCTATTGTGGGAAGAATAAATCTGTTTTATTCAGTAATCCTTTCACATTGCGATAAATATCTTTCATAGGGATATAACAATCCAAAGTATTTAGGTAGACACTTTTGTCCAGTCCAATCGTAGTAACCATTTTCCAGGATTGAGCATCCTTTCGATAAATGACATCAACTAAAGGTATGTATTGATCAATGAGCATATATTCTTTAAAAGAGGAAAGGGATTGGTATTTTTGAAATTTACGACCTCTATCATAGCCTTCCGTGGATTTGGAGAGCACTTCTACAACTAAGGTTGGATTAACTACGGCCTGTTCGTCCAGGTCGTGACTTTGAATGTTTCCGCAGATTACCATAGCATCTGGGTAAACATAAGCATCGGCTTTTTCAACAAAAACTTTTACCTCGCTATTTATGAGAATACAATCTCCTGTTCTAATGTTTTCTGAATTTCCCATTGCCAAGCTGATATTGGCTCCAATAATGCCATGATTAATTGTCCCCCCGCTCATGGCCTTAATCTTGCCATATTCGTATTCGCTTTTGTATTCAGCTTGTTCTTCCAGAATTAAATACTCTTCTCGGGAGTAAAGCTTAACATCTTGATATTCCATTACCTCACGTTTTTTCAAAAATAAATAATTATTTTTAAAAAATCAACAGGAGGCATAACTTGTTTTAAGTTGGTTTAGCTGAAGTTATTTAAGAATTATTGTTTGGAGGGATGCTCGTTTATTTTTCGAAGAAAAATAAACGAGCATCCCTCCAAACAATAATTCCTCAGCACTTAAGCAAACCCTTGCACGCCATTGACGGTAGTATACTTAAAGCTTAATTTTTTTGCTGGATTGATCCTTTTGAATGCCGATTGGCACATTAGGGTAGCCTCGTGGAAGCCACATAAAATAAGTTTTAGTTTACCCGGGTAGGTATTGATATCTCCAATAGCATAAACACCAGGGATATTGGTGCTGTAGTCAAAAGTATCTACTTTAATGGCGTTGCCATCGAGTTCAAGTTCCCAGTTAGCTATGGCTCCGAGCTTGGGGGTTAAGCCGAAAAGAGGGATAAAGTGATCAGTTTCTTTAGAAAATTGGCCAAGGTTTTTGTGTTTGATGATGACTTCACTGAGTTGTTCGTTGCCATTTAGACCGACCACCTGAGCTTCTGTGAGCAATTCAATGCGACTTTCATCACTAAGTTTTTTAACCTTTTCCACGCTGTCGGGAGCTCCGCGAAATCCAACCCGGCGGTGAACGATTGTTAATTCCGAGGCAATTTCAGCAAGATAAATGGTCCAATCTAAGGCGCTGTCACCTCCTCCGGCAATAACGACGCGTTTATCGCGATAGATTTCGGGATCTTTAATCATGTACTCCACGCCTTTATCCTCGAAGTGCGTAATATTGGCAATAGGTGGTTTGCGGGGTTCGAAAGCCCCTAAGCCAGCCGCTATAGCAATGGTCGTAGCGTGGTGTTGTGTACCTTTATTTGTCGTGACGATAAAGCTACCGTCTGCTTGTTTTTCTAACTTTTCAGCCGTTTCACCCAGCGTAAAACCAGGCCTGAATGGCTTGATTTGTTCCATTAAGTTATCTACTAAATCACCTGCCAGTACACTTGGAAAACCCGGAATGTCATAAATCGGTTTTTGGGGATAAATTTCTGTAAGCTGTCCACCAGGTTGAGGTAATGCATCAATGATGTGACAGTGCAGGTTTAGAAGGCCCGCTTCAAATACAGTGAATAACCCCACCGGGCCAGCTCCAATGATGATAATATCTGTTTTGATCATTTTAGTTTATTTATAAAGCGAGAACCGCTGTGTTTTTTACTTAAACTGAATTATGGATTCTAGATGATTTCATTTGGTCGAAATTAATTTGAGAAATCCTTAAGCAAAAGTCATCCCGAACTTTCGGAATGGCTCATTTTTTTGTAAAGCCTTTGCAAGTTTATGTTAATCAGCAGGTTATCTACTTTTTTCTTGATAAAAAAGTAGCAAAAAATCAAGGCTGTATTCA
>CAZHZT010000220.1:0-4120 GCA_964537285.1 uncultured Saprospiraceae bacterium
CTTTCCAAATTTTCAAAGAACTTCGTCTTTATTAGTTTTGTATGGTTTCAAATTTGAAAATAAGGAAAAATGTCGTTCCCTGTCCAAGTTCACTTTTTAAGTCAAGTTGAATACGGTTTTTATCGGCAAGCGCTTTGCAGACTGCCAAGCCAATACCCGTGCCTTTTTCTCCGTAAGTGCCTCGTTGAGGGTTTAAATGAGTTTGATCAAAAACTTCTTTTTGCTTTTGGAGTGGAATGCCTATCCCATTGTCTTTTACCGCGAGAATCGTTTGTTCGGCACTATTTGTGACGTCAATACTAATAACTTCATTGTGTGGGCTGAATTTGATGGCATTGGAAATAATGTTGCGGATAATAATTTGGATAGCATTAAAATCGACGGTTAAAAAGATATCTTCAGGTACTGAAGTTTTGACCTTTAGTTGCTTTTGGTGAATAGTTGGTGAGTAAAGAGACAGCGCTTCATCGATAATTTTTTTTAGATTGATATTTCTTGGATGGTAAGGGAGCTTTTTTCTTTGATGTAATGCCCAATACAACAGGTTATCCAGTACGTTTTGAAGGGAATGAGCTGATTCTGACAAGTATATTCCAAGTTGATCAATTCTATTATACTCCTTTCTATTGAGTAAGTACCTTATTTTGTCAGATAATTGGGTAAATGCGAGTGCAGGACCTTTAGTGTCATGGGCAATGATGGCTAATAATTGGTCCTTAGTTTGGTTTAGGGCTTCTAGTTCCTGTTTTTGAGTTTGTATCGTTTGTGTTCGTTCATAGATTTTTTTTTCAAGATCAAGCTTGGCTTTTTTCAGTCTAAGGGTACGGTATTTTACAGCTCCAATTACTCCGAGGGTGAAAAAGCTCAGGCATACAAATAAAAATGGTAGACGAAGGTAGAAGGGAGGACGGACTTTTATTGGGATATGAATAATTTTTTCAAAAAGAGCAGGGGGGACCTTTTGTACTTTAATGTATAAACTGGACTTACCATACGGCAGGCTGTTTAGCTGTATTTGGTTTTCCTGACATGGTATCCAGGCTGTATTATCTAATCTATAAGACACAGAATAGCCAGAATCAAGGTAATCAAGTAAGGCGAACTTGATGTTTATGGCTTTTGGGTTACTAGCTTGGAGAATTAAAGCATTTTTTTTCCAAAATGCTTTGATATATTCATCGAAGTTTCCTGCAGTGGGATTAAATACACGAATTGAAGTGAGTTGGAAGAGCGGTTCCTTAGAACGAACCGTTTTTTGCGCCATGATATCTTTAGGGTTAAATGAAATAAATCCATTTAGGCCGCCAAAATAGAAGTTCCCCGAGCTGTCCCTGAAATGAGATATATAGTTGAACTCATTGTGCGGCAGTCCATCTCTGGTGGTAAAAACCCGGATTTTATTAGTAGGAATGTGGAATTGCATTAATCCAAAGTTACTGGGTAGCCAAAGGTTATCGAAACTGTCTTTGTAAACAGCATAAATAACGTTGTTGGATAACCCGTTTTCTGTAGTGTATTGTTTGTGTGTATATTTCACAGGATCCCAAAGAAGGAGCCCTTCTCCACGGGTAGCTAGCCAGAATTGTCCTTGCTTTGCTTTGGCGGCGTGATAAATGTTATTGAAGGGCAGTTTTCCATTTTTTTCTGAAAAGTGATCAACAACCCGGTCTTTAGGAATATCCATAATAAACAGTCCTTGAGAGGAGAATATCCAAACCGAATCTGAGAAAGGAGTGGAGCGCCAGAAATGGTGGATCTGTGCCTTTTCAAGTTCTGAATATGGAGGGGGCACATGATACTTTCGAATGCATGTATCCCGAAGACTAAACTTAAATAAACCTTGATTAATCGTGCCCATCCAAATTGTTGAATCTACTTGCATTAAAGGGAAAGTACCAAATTTATGCTTGATCGCGCCCGAGGATTTTCGGTATAATTTTACCTTTTTAAGGTCATTGCTGATTTTATATATTCCGGTTCCGTGAATCCCTGAGAATATTCCGTATGGTGTTTTGTGCAAACCTAGGCGGATGATCTTAGAGATTGATTGTGAAGTATGAAGTATGCTATCTTCGGTTACTAAATAGCTGCCTTTGTATGTGTTTACTAATATTTTTCCTTTTTCAAGCGGAAGAATTCCTCTTGTGCTGAAAGTATTATTCCCTACATCGAGATCTACTGACAAGTAGGTCTTAAATAGATTGGGTTTGAGGGTTATTTTATGCAGGCCGTTATCTGTCAGTCTCCATAGTAGGCCTGGATGTGGTAAATAGGCAAAATTTGATGCAGGAATTTGCTTTAGTGAATTTAGAGCCAAATAGCTGTCAAGCAGGTTCTTGCCGTCGGAAGAAATCAAAAAAGCAAGCCGTTTGTTGACGATGAACCATTTCGTGCTGTCTTCATTAGGTCGGATTTCAAAAGATTTGATTTGGCTTCTATCCCATTTAAATATATACTCTGGAAGGTGTTTAAATGTTGGTGTTTCTATGTTTAGCTTCACAAAAATACTATCCAGGGTTCTTCGGGTACTGAAGTGGTCAAGCCCATGACTATAATTTACCGCAACGTCACATACTCCAAAGTTTTTTTCAAGCAACAAACACTTGCACGTTTTAAAGTCGCGCTTGTAATAAGACTGATGTATCCCGTTTGAATCAAAGACCTCAATATTCTTCCACCTCTTGAGTACAAACCCGCCGCTAGGCAAGCCGATGATCTCATTATAGTTAAAATCTCCAAGATTAAATTTATCAATTTCCCCTTTGGAAATTCTGTAAACAGTGCCTTTTTGGGTTAAAAAGAACATTTCCTGATCTGTCTGATCAAAGGCGATTAAAGGGTTTTCATCAAAATAACTAGAACTTAATTCGGGATAGATGCTGTCTATCTCTATAGGTTGTTCCATGATAGGGTCAAATAATTGAATGAGGTAGTCTCTTGTATTCTGATAGAAAACCAACCACAGGTACCCGTTGTTGTCTTCGAATATACCCCAAATTGAAGATCTGTTAATCTTGTGTGAGTAGTTGGTATAGTTCTTAAAGCTATGGCCATCATAACGATTTAACCCGTAATCAGTCCCAAACCACATAAACCCCCTGGAGTCTTTCAAACAAGAACGAACAAATCGATTTGAAAGTCCGTCATCAATAGAAAGGTGTTGTATATCGACACTGAAATTCTGTGCATTGGACACCGAGTAGCAGTTAACGATCATCCATAATGATAAAAAGTATCGGAGGAAAGATAGAACGAGCTTCTGGATTCCCAACATGGATATTTCTTTTATGGCTTAAAGTTCGTATTTTACAATTAAAAAATATAATCATGGCAAAAAATAATATAGCTGATCTCAGAAGAGAATATAAACTCGAAACGCTTGATGTATCCGATGTGGCTTCCAATCCATTTGATCAATTCAAGAAATGGTTTGACGAAGCTTTGAATTCGGAATTACTGGAACCGAATGCTATGGTTCTATCCACTGTTTCCGGAAATGAGCAACCTGCGGCTAGGGTAGTTTTACTCAAGGGGTACGATGAAAAAGGGCTGGTGTTCTTTACAAACTATGGCAGCAGCAAAGCGAAAAATATGGCAGCCAACCCCAAAGTATGTTTGTTGTTTGACTGGTCGGAACTGGAGCGACAGGTACGTATTGAAGGAATTGCTGAAAAAATACCTTTTGAAGAATCAGAAGCTTATTTTCAAAGTCGGCCCAGAGGTAGCCAGATTGGAGCATGGGCATCTCCTCAGAGCCAGGTAATAGGCAGCCGGCAAGTAATTGAGCAGAAAGTAGCTGATTTGCTGGAAAAATATCAGGATCAGGAAGTGCTTCCTTGTCCTCCACATTGGGGAGGATATATTGTCAAGCCAACTTTACTCGAATTTTGGCAAGGAAGGCCTAATCGTTTGCATGATCGAATACTTTACACAAAGTTGGAAGAGGCTAACTGGCGAATTGAGCGCTTAGCTCCATAAGATGCTTAGAAACATGAGCCATCCCGAATTTAAGAAACTTCATGTTGTCACAAGAATTGAAAAGAGAGGCTGTGAATCAATATGTTAGAACCGGCCTTATTCAATTTAGCTTTTTGAAAGGCTGGCAGCCGTTAAAAAATGA
>CAZHZT010000221.1:0-4086 GCA_964537285.1 uncultured Saprospiraceae bacterium
TGAATACAGCCTTGATTTTTTGCTACTTTTTTATCAAGAAAAAAGTAGATAAGGCCTTGGTTAACAGCACCATGGATAGAGTTTTTTTTTGCAAACATGAGTTATCCTGAAGATTCGGGATAACTCATGTTTATTCCCGGGGATTCTAGCATTGAGAAAACAGAATTACAGAAAGTATTTTTCCAAAACTTGCCTAACACCTTCCTCTTCATTTGAAGGAGCAACCTCATTCGCCTTCTGTTTTACTTCCTCTTTAGCATTTGCCATAGCGACTCCGCAACCTACATATTCCAGCATTTCCACATCGTTGTGATTATCCCCGATAGCCATGACACGCTCTTTATCAATCCCTAATTCAGTGTGAATTTGTTTTATGGCTTCCATTTTTGAAGCACGCACGTGTGTAATCTCTGAATAATTCGGTTTGGTTTTATACGTGTTGATGGGAGCATTGAAAAGCGCTATTTTAACTGCTTCCTGAAAAGCATCGATGGCTACCTCCCTACCCATGACTAAGGCTTTGTTAGGGCCCGTTTTATCCTCATACCAATTATCCATTTGCTGATCAAAATCAATAAGCTCCACATTCAGGCCTATGATATTAGATTCTCTTTCAATCCATTCATCTACTTTTTCAGCATACCAGCGCTCAAAGTCGTAGAAAGTTACGCACACATCAAAATACTGAGCATTGAAAAGGATAATCTCGACTTCCTGAGGCGATAGAGTTACGTTCCGGACATACTTAGGCTCTTTTTTTCTATCAACAATTAAGCTACCATTGCAACAAATCAAAGGGGTGTCTACTCCAACCTTATCTTGTATATAGTAAGCTCCAAGCGGCGGACGCCCCGTAGCCAAAATGACCGGAATGCCTTTTGCGCTTACTTTTTGAATGGCCTCAATATTACCTTGAGGAATTTGATGGTTATCGTCCAACAGGGTACCATCAATATCAATAAATAAAAGATCGTAAGACATAATATTGATTTAGTTACTAATTTAATACGAGAGACCAAAATTAAAATTCATTCCCCCTTAACCGTTCCCCCCTATTCGTTTCCCGTTAACCGTTAACCGTTCCCCACATTAGTCTATTCGTATACTTTTCACATAAAAATCGGGATCTGGCTCAAGTTTTTCTCCTTTTTTCCATCCATTATAAGTTTGCCATTTAGTTGTTGGGGAAAGGGGTATTTCTTCATTGCCCGCCCTAACAGTCAAGGGCATATCGAAGTTTTCGACGCACTGCGTCCAGCGATATTGGAGTTTTTTTCCAAATAATTTATATTCGAGAGTCGGCACTTTGGTTGTTCTTAAATATTGATCAAAGAAAGGTTGAAGGTTTAGCCCGGTCTGATCAATTAAAAACTGCTCGATTTGTTGAGTAGTAACGGTTTGATGATAAAATGTCTGGTTGATTCCCCGAAGTATATTTCGCCATTTATCATCATCATCTACCATTTGGCGCAGGGTATGGAGCATATTAGCTCCTTTATAATACATATCGCTTGATCCCTCATGATTTACATTATATTGCCCGATAATAGGCCGGTCATTCATAATTCGGGCACGTGTACCAATGACATACTCAGCACTGGCCTCCTTGCCGTAATGATAGTCGAGATATAAGTTTTCAGAATAAGCTGTGAATCCTTCATGAATCCACATGTCGGCAATGTCCTTGTAAGTGATATTGTTGGCAAACCATTCATGACCAGATTCATGAATGATGATGAAGTCAAATTTTTTCCCCCAGCCCGTTCCACTCAAATCCCAGCCATTATATCCTTTTTTATATCCATTACCATAAGTTACCGAACTCTGGTGTTCCATACCCAGGTAAGGAACTTCTACCAGTTTATATCCATCTTCATAAAATGGATAGGGTCCAAACCAGTGCTCAAATGCTTCCAGCATCATAGGCACTTCCCTAAAGTGTTCCTTAGCTTTTGCCAAATTTTCTTTTAATACGTAGTAATCACAATTCAAAGCTCCTTTTTCCCCCTCATATACCTCCGAAAAATGCGCATAATCCCCGACATTCACATTGATAACATAATTACTGATCGGGTTACTAACGAACCAGTTATAAGTGCGGGTACCATCCGCATTTTCATCGATACCTATAAGACGACCATTGGAAACATCCCAAAGATCCTCGGGTACCGTCACTGAAATATGGACACTATCGGCTTCATCATACATATGATCTTTGCAGGGCCACCAGAGGCTTGCCCCGTCTCCCTGACAGGAAGTGGCAATAAATGGCTTTCCTGATTGGCTTCGCACCCATGTAAAACCACCGTCCCAAGGAGGGCGTTGGCTTATTTTTGGCCGGCCGCTAAAATGGACTTCCACTTGTTGAACAGAAGCTTCAACTTGTTTTTCTTTTAAAGTAAGATAATAAACATTGCCATCTCTTTCAAAATCAACAGGCAGGCCGTTTTGTTCCACCCGATCAATTTCCATTGGAGGCTGCAAGTCTATTTGCATCACCTGTTCGGGCTTCAATACTTTGTATTTTATGGTATTGGTCCCGGCAATAGAACTATCCTGGGGAGAAACGCTGATATCGAGATGATAAAAAGTCAAATCCCACCATGCACGTTCCGGAGTGATCGAACCCCGAAGAGTATCTTGTCGCGTAAAGGACTGAGCATCAACAAAAAAGGGAATCAACAAGCCCAAAACCAGGGCTGTAGAGAGTTTAAATTTCATGTTTACAGGGCTTTACTCAGGTATAAAGGTACGGAAATTCTTTTAGGTTATTGAGAGAGTAATTAGATTACCTTAAAACCATTTAATATTGAACTCTTAAAGCAGGCCTACCGGCCAGCTTTAAGAGCTTCCTAAATTAATTTCGACCAAATGAAATTATCTAGTGCTTCAGGTGCTTACTTACAAGTCTCTAAGGTAATCTATTACTCCTTCAATAACTTCGTTTCCTCTGAGGCTATGGCCTTTGCCCTCCGTAGGGAGGAGGTTGGATTGCTCCCAGTTTTCATGCATGGCCAAAGCTTGTTCATAGGGAGCCACAAGGTCTTTTTTATCATGTACGATCAGCCCTGCAATATCGAGTTTTTTCAAGAAATCCTTGATGGAGAACTCATTGGGGTGGCGATCGAACCTTTTAACGATCTCATCGATAAGCGCTTTTCTGACTTTATCATTAAAACCAACCGTTTTTTGGTAGCCATTTAAAAAATCCATTAACTCGGAAGGAGTCCCTAATAAAACCAGTTCTTTTGGACCGCTCACTTCCAACTCTGCCAACAAATAAGCAGCAGCCATTCCTCCTGCAGAATGGCCGATAATAACATCCGCATCGAACGTCTTAAGGGCTTCTTCCAGAGCTTCCGCATAGTAAATAGCTGTAAAGTAAGGGCTTTCAGATAGTCCATGAGCCGGGGCATCTAAGGCCAGAATCTCAAACCCGATAGATTTTAAGGGTTCAATCCAGGGTGCCCAACGGCCGGAATTGCTTTCCCATCCGTGGGCCAACAAAACCTTATGATCCCCTCCCGGCCAATGATAGCCGCGCATTTTATAGCCATTCCAGGTCACGTAAAACTCTTCTGATTCCTTGAGCTCTTTTAAAAGACCTTTATACCGCCCTCGCCTGGGGGTGCTAAAAATTTCCAGCGCTTTGCTCCCTGCTTTATTTTTTGAAAAGTAAGAAAGAGTATTTAAATTGGCTCTAACTAATTGAATCATCAACTGCCTTTGAAGATCTTTCATTTGAACTTTATGGTATTTTATAGTAGAAATACGACCATCACAAAGGTAAAAGATAATTTTACAAATTACCCCCAATAGCGATGAATGAGGGTAAATGTGAAGGAATTTGTGAAAAACGATTTCAGGATAAAGCCGATTGTCCGGCCACTTAATAAATAGTTCACAGAATTGGGTTACCAAACAGATGATAGCTCTTTTGTGCTAAATTACTACAAAAACATAGCGGGAGCCCAAAAGTGGTGCGTTGCTCCTGACACGAATATTTTTTATCGAAGAGAGAGGCTTTTTTTAGGTTCTAGATGATTTCATTTGGTAAATATTTTAAGAACAAAAGGCAGGCCTAAT
>CAZHZT010000222.1:0-4015 GCA_964537285.1 uncultured Saprospiraceae bacterium
TGCCGCCCTTCGGTTGCCTCCTCATTTTTAGTGGGCAAAAGACTACGTTCCGCTGTGCTCCACTCCGCTATTTACCCACTAAAAATCGAGGTCAAATTTTTTTCTTTCAACTGAAAACAACTGAAACCTCTTTCAATTGAAATCTTCAATTGAAAATAAAAAAGGCTGGCAAAATCGTTATCTTTGTAGTGAGATGTAAAGGCATCTTGGTTGTTCTTTGAGTTGGGAAAGGGGTGTAAGGAAAAAGTCGAGTTGGAGTGAAAAAGCGTACAGAGGTTTTTGGGGGTGGATCCGTTGGCACACAAAATGCCAGCTTGGAGTCCTTACAGTTATACTTTCAATAATCCTGTACGATATATAGACCCTGATGGAAGAATGCCAGTAGATTGTCCCTCTTGTTGGAAAAGATTTTGGGGAGGTGTGCAATTTATAGGTGGAGTCGTTGAAGGTGCAGGAGGAGTTGCTTTATTAGCTACACCTGAACCGACAATGGCAACAAAAGTTGGTGGATGGGGTTTGGTAGTTCATAGTTCAGATATGATGTCAACCGGTCTACGTCAAATGTGGACGGGTAGATCTGAGATGTCAATGACACAACAAGGATTAATGGCAATAGGCTTGTCTGAAAATCAAGCTATGATTGCTGATGTTTCGATAGGTCTTATCACAGGAGGAGCAGGAGCTTACTCCAAAGCCGACAGAATGTTAAAATTGGGTTCTGTCACTCGAAATAATTATCACGAAGGATTAGGAGCGTTGAAACAAACAGCAGATGAAATGCTTTCTAATGGTTATTCATATGAAGATGTAGTTAGGCAAATGGTTCCTGCAAGAAATAATTTAAAGGGGCTTGTTAGGTTAGCTGATGATGGATTAAACAAAGGTGTTGCCGAGATTAGGAATTACTTTAAGTATGGTGACAAGCTTGGACCTTCAGTTAATGATGTAATAAAGAATTTTACAAAAGACGGTAAAGTTGATTGGAAAGGAGCTTTTGATAATTTATGGAAGACGAGCCAAGAGTTCGATAAATTCAAGTAGATGAAATCACTATTATTTAAAACCGTAGCAATCAACGATGATAAGTTGAAAGTCTTGATAGATAGAGAGTGGGTTGATTTGAAGGATCTTAATGTAAGATATAAGGAATCAAAGCTTTACTCGTATTTGGAACTTAGTACAGCCGAGGACGAGTATTTAATGAAAGGCTTAAAATCAATCTGGGAATTATTTAGGATATCGACTTATGATGTAATTGAAAAGAGAGAAGACAATAAAATCTTTAACCTTTATTGTAAGATTAAAGACTTGAAAGAAAAATCATAAAAGAAAGCCTTGCAGCGATGCAGGGCTTTTTTACTACCTTTATGAAGATCTCTGAAAGCAGAAGTTTTTAAGTGTCGATCCCTTAGCAAGTGAAATGCCAGCGTGGTCTTCGTACTCTTACAGCTTCAACAGCCCAATACTATTCATAGACCCTGACGGGCAAAAGCCAGTTCCAATATCCTCAGCAGCCTTTAGACGATATGCCCAAGGTTTAGGGCTATGAGGTAACCAGCAAATTGGAGCTTACTTTGAAAGGTTAGCTATTGCGTCGCTGCAAACAACTCGTCCAGTAATCCATAATACGAGACAAGATTTCTTTTCCCCGGCAAGACGAGCTATGAATGGTGGTTTGCCTGCATCGGTTAGACCCGACGGAATTTCGACCTATGTTGGTGCAAGTAGTAATGGAGAAGTTTTTATTTCACCCTCCTTCTATGAAGCTAAAGCAACTGGTGCGACTATTTCAAAACGATACAGAAAGGGACAAATTACAGGGATGATTGATGCATTGGCAAACATGGATAGAAGACCAAATGAATTAGCATCATTAACACTCGTTACTACTTCCAACACAAAGATATCTTCAGATATTTTAGAGTACGCTACGAGTAGAAATGTTGTGGTTTTTCAATCAGTTGCAGCTATAGATGATGAAACTGGAGAGTTTATTTTATCTGAAAAGACCTTGCTAAATGGTAATCTTCCTTCTACAATAATTGACCAGCTTCAAAAGCTAAATGGTCGTTATGATGAATTTAAAGGAGTTGACCCATCATTATATTTGAATGGTAACAACCCAGGACCTGGTGACCCAGACCCTGCGGAAATTGATGATAATTGATATGTTGAAAAAAATATTACTTGGGGGCATATTGACTTGCTTCTGTACAGTACTTCATTCTCAAATTGTTATGAAAGAGAAGACATTTTTAAATTTCAAATATTTTGAACTTTCTGATAAGGAGAAAGATAGTATTCTTGTGAAAGCTACGGATTTTACAAAAGAGGAGTTAAAAGGCGATTTCATTTATAAGCTGCCAGACGGAAAGGTCATATTTGAAATGAAAGGAGTGTTCAACTACCTTTTCGAAGCGACTGATGTTTTTGAAGGCTATTTACAGGCTATAAATAACCCACAGGAAGAAGGAAATTTGCTTTACACATATAGTCATCCTATAAAGGATACTTCATTTATAGAAAAAAGAGAGATGTATATCGTCCTTTTAGCGGGAGAATTTGGAATTGAGTTTGACTTGACAGACGAGAGGACATTAGAAAAAGTTAGCAACTTGTTGAACCAGCTTGACAACCAGCAAATTAAGAAGTATAGACTGTCTTTGATTGCTCTACTTGGAGAATTTATTGTATCAAACGTTGAAGGTGCAGAATGGAAGTATATCAATATTCCTAATCCTCAGCAAGAGAGAGCACCCGTAATTTTGGTTGGCGGAAAAACTCTTATTAACCCTGCAACAGTATTTTATGAAGAGTACAACAAGCGGGAATTGAATGATGAATATCAAATAAGCCTTGAAAAGGCAGTTAGGACATGTATAGAAAATTAACAGAAAGCCATCCTACGGGGTGGCTTTTTTCATTTAGCGAACGCCTGTTTAGCCTGCACATTTTGCAGCAGCCCGTCAAGTGTATAAAGAATACAAGCCTTGTCATGTTCAGGCAAGCGGCTCAACTGTTTTAGCCGTTCCAGCATGGTAGGGTCTTTGAACAAATCGTTGTCTTCGGTCTCACCCAGCAAGTAGCCGACCGTAGTATCCAACACCTTAGCCATTCTTTTTACAATATCAATGGTGGGCTTAGCCTCATCCCTTTCGTATCTGCCAATAATAGAATGGTGCAGCCCGGCTTCTTGGGCGAGTTTAGACTGCGAGTAGCCTTTGGCTTCTCTGCGTTCCCGTAGTTTTTTACCGAAAGAAATCATAATTAATGTACGCTTTAAGCTACTAAAACAGCTGTAAATAGCTATTGACCCAAAGATAGCGCGATTTTATGCAAAATTAAAACCATAAAGTCTTCGCTTGTCATTTACTAAGGTGTACATTTGTAGCAGATATGCACAGTTTAGCTTTTTCAAACTTTAACATTCTGCCATGGAAATCGCCGAGATCAAAACCCGCCTGACGCTCTCGCAAGTGCTCAGGCACTACGGCCTGAAGCCGGACAAGAACCTGCGCCTGCGCTGCCCCTTCCACGACGACCGCACGCCGAGCTTGCAAGTGTACTACAAAACCCACACCTGCTACTGCTTCTCCACGAACTGCAAGACACACGGGCGGGCGATGGATGTGATTGACTTCATCCTGCACAAGGAAGGCTGCACAAAGCACGAGGCGATCTTGAAGGCAAAGGCGATGGTGGAGGGAACAGCGGTGGCAACACCACAAAATGGGGCCGGGAAACCAGGCCGGGAGAAGGGAGCCGAGCGCACGGCCTTGCTGGAGCAGGTGTTCACCTACTTTAAAAACGGGGTGCACAATAGCAAGCCTGCCAAAGAATACCTGGCCAGGCGCTGTCTGGACTACACCAAGACCGAGGTGGGTTATAACTCCGGGCAGTTCCACCACGGCAAGCGCAAGGACGAGGGGCTGATCCGGGCGTGCGTGGAGCACGGTGTTTTGCTGGACCTGGGCACGAAGAGCCGCACGGGCAACCCGGCCTACAAGCCGTTCGG
>CAZHZT010000223.1:0-3760 GCA_964537285.1 uncultured Saprospiraceae bacterium
GGAATAAACAACTATAAGTCACATTAAAACTGTCCAAAGAATTGGGGTGACCACCTGTAAATATGAAGATCGGAAAATATAAGACATTTACTATATTTTTTATGCTCTTTACTTTTATTTTATTCAGGATATATTGCAGAATTGAAGCTAGTACAAACAACACACCAATACTTAACCATAGCCAAATAATGTTGTCGAATATGGTTATTAAAAAGAAAAGACTAATAAAAGCGAAGTCATATTTATATTCCATAAATTTTAATTTGGATAATCAAATTAGAAAGGTTCTTAATAATTTTTGAAAATAAATATTAAGCCCTTTAATAGCCTTATCATTGTTGAATATAGATGCGTTCTTCTACTGGTCGCTGATTGGTTGTTCTCCGTACATCCCTATTAGGATATAAAAATTTGATATCCCCAGAAGCACCGAAGCTTAGCCTTTCTTTTAATGACAGCTTATCGAATGCTACAACTTGCTTCCAAAACACCTCTTTGTCAAGTCTTTCGATAATCTCGTAATTTTTTATAGGGGTTAAAGGGTCATAGTCAGTGTACTCATCGATTTCCAGGGACTTCGCTTCAAAAATAAAGTTACGATGCGTGTCATGGAGTAACAATATCGTTCCTGGTAGATCTTTGAAAATATACGGACCTGAATTGGTGGGTATTTCAGGGGAATACCACGCAATCCACTCTCTGCCGCTATATTTTAGCGAGGCCCGATTGCACGTATAACCCAATACTTCCTTAGAGCCACTCAATAGTATCCAATCAAATCTAATCTTCTCTTTATACTCAATGGCGAGAGAAGGATTTAACGTTCTTCTATATGTAACTTCCGAATCTTTGAAATATATTCTATACGGATTCTTTGATTTCTGCATATCTAACATCCAAGCTGATTCTAATTCAATCGTTGGATATCTTGATTTAGTGAGGAAATACATGGAGTCCAATTTTGACTGACTCAAAGGCATAAAACTACTTCTATTATCACCTACCTTTAAGATCATATTTTCCTTAAAAAGAGTATCTGTCTCCTTGAAAAGTCTATAATCATAATCATAGACTATTTTGGTTATTGGTTTACTATCCAACACCTGAGATTCAATATTCTCAACAAAAAAGATTAACAATAACAATAACGAATGCCTAATCAACATGAACTGAAGTTTATTTCAAATTACAACAAAAACGTTTAGAATTCTCCGAAAAAGAAGTGTGATATCAAATTAATTAACAATAATCTCAATTAAAGATTTGTTCCTAATCCTATATTAACTGTAATGCTCCCCAAAACCTAGACCAAAAAACGATCTAGTATATTAATATTTGCCTGTAAGTGGCCCATAAATGAGCTAAAGTTGTGTTTGCACAAATTAGGTTATTTTCGAATAAATAACGCACACGACACCGTACACGATTTAAGCAGAATAATGCGGGTTTCCCGGGAAAATAGGCTTCATTGTTGAACTCATAACCCGAAGGTCGCTGGTTCGAGTCCAGCTCCCGCCACAAAGAAAATCAGCTAAAAAGCACCCAAACGGGTGCTTTTTTACTTTATGACCAGCTGAACGAAGCTTGCTTCAGGGAAGGATGGGCAGAAAGTAAAAAGTAGGATGCGAAGCAGCCCTTTTAGCTGGTTTTCTTTGCACAGGCTTCCCCTTCTGGCCCATTTTGGAACGAAGTGAGAAAATGAATCCAGCTTCCTGTACTACTTTTGTAACCCTCCCAAACAAGACTATTCTCTCCTCCTCGGTAAACCTCTACCGTGCACGTGATTTTGAAAAAAGCTAATTTAGAGAGCTAAGTGACTGGCCCTCAAAGACACGGTTTACTAAAAAACGTTTTCGACAGCTGTGGTATTACTTATGAAAAATGATAAGATTCATCCTAAATATTTAGCCTGGGTACTTAAAAAAGAGGGAGAACGTGTGAGGTTTTCAAGAACCAACCGTGCTTCTATGGAGAGCATAAGAGGTCTTTGTATAAAAGGTCCATCAAAGGAAATTAGGTCCAGGCTCAATAAAGAAGTTGAGAAACGGGAAAAGAAAATCAAAGTCTCACAAGACATCATTGCCGGAATAGCCAAACGCAAAGAAGCCATAATTGGATCCTATCTAATGGGAGAAGCAGAAGAACCAGAATTAGCAATGGCCGCAGAACCGGAGACGAAGTACAAAAAGAAAAAAGGTTGAAAACAAAAACTCTAGTAAAATAAAATGCCCGAATCCCAAAACATAGAATACAAAGCCAACTGGCGAGACGAATACCTGAAATGGATATGTGGCTTTGCCAATGCCAGTGGAGGCAAACTGTATATCGGTATTGATGACAAAGGCAAGGTAACGGGCATTGACAATCACAAAAAGTTCCTGGAAGATTTGCCAAACAAGTTCCGGGACATTCTGGGAGTATATGCAGAAGTAAATCTACAAAGCGAAGACGGAAAACATTACCTTGAAATCATTGTTCCCCGTTATGATGTGCCTATTTCCGTAAGAGGTAGATATTATGTGCGAACCGGAAGTACTTTGCAGGAAATAACCTGATTGGCACTGAATGAATTCATTCTGAAAAGAACCGGAAAAACATGGGATGATATTCCTGAACAAAGGGCTTCCATCAATGACATTGACGAATCTAGCGTTAAACAATTTCTGAAAGATGCACGAATAGCGAAACGGATCAATGTTGAAGACAATATCAGCATTTCGGATTTGCTCGAAAAATTACGTTTGCTCGAAGACGGATATTTGAAAAGAGCTGCCATTGTCTTGTTCGGTAAAGACCCAGGAAAATTCTACCCGAATATGGCGGTCAAAATTGGTAAATTCGGAGAATCGGATGCCGATCTGAAATTTCATGAAGTGGTAGAAGGAAACCTGATGCAACTCAAAGATGGGATTGGTGAAATGCTTAACGCCAAGTTCTTCATTCACCCGATTGATTTTATGGGAATGCAACGAGTAGAACTGTATGAATATCCGGTTGCTGCTCTTCGTGAGATGATCCTTAATGCGTTGGTGCACCGGAACTATATGGGAGCACCAACACAAATTCGTTTGTATGAGGAAAATTTCGGTGTTTGGAATGATGGCGGTTTGCCAGAAGGAATTTCCGAAGAAGATTTAAAGAAAGTGCATCGCTCCAAACCGAGAAATCCATTGCTTGCAGATGTTTGTTTCAAAGCCGGTTATATTGACTCTTGGGGACGGGGAACGATCAAAATTATTGAAGCCTGTGAAGAAGCGGAATTACCTGAACCCGTTTTAAAGGAAGAACAAGGCGGTTTCCTGAGTAAGATATTTAAAGACAGGTTCACCGAAGAGCAATTGAAAAAGACCGGACTGAATGAAAGGCAGATTAAAGCTGTTGAATACGTAAAAAAGAACCGAAAAATCACCAATTCTGATTATCAAAAGCTCTGTGAAGTTTCTGAACGTACTGCTTTGCGGGATTTAGACGAATTAAGTGCCAAAGGTATTCTGCAAAAGAAAGGAGAAAAAAAAGGTACTTATTACGAACTGCACAATGGCGGTTAAATGGCGGATATGGCGGATATCTGACGGAAATACTAATGAAAGACACATCCGTCCAAAACGCCAAAAATCGGGTATAAAAAAAGGAGCGATGCCGTAAAGGCCGTATTTTGATAGTTGTCAGACGATCAAAACCACTCGCTCCATGTGCCAAATTACTCTTTTAGCCCAAGTCGTTCAACTCTTGCCCCGGGATTCTTTCAAAAAGTTGGTGC
>CAZHZT010000224.1:0-3677 GCA_964537285.1 uncultured Saprospiraceae bacterium
TTTTCCTTCCAATTTTCAAAGAACTGCTCTTAATTTTTTTTGTATGGTTTTAAAGGGAAATTCTACAAATTCATATTTGAAGAATGGCGGATATTCCTGCAATTTTACAAAGGTTATTTTAGAAAATCAAAAATAAACAGCCTACAAAACCAACACACCCTGTCTAATTTCATGTAATTGAATGGAAACGATCTCGGGTAACACCGTCTTTCACCTGTGTAATTGCAAATATATTAATTGAAAACAATCCCGTTTGGTAACCTTCAACCACGGGAAAACAGGAATGCTAACCTCCAATTTTTAGTCGTTCTTTGACAAATTGTGTGGAACTCCAAAATGATAACCTTTGAATGCCCTTTTGGCTGAAATGCTTATCATTTTGAAGTTCCATTTTCCACAATTTATGTCAAAGAACTTTTTTAGCTTATTGAATCCAGGATTTTCCTATGTCAATAGGTAAAATTCTGGATTCGTTAACCTCTTTTGTCAATACTTGTTTAAGTTAATTAAATAAATACGCTTAAACAAACGCATGACCTACAATACACATAATCTAGCGGATACTATTGTTGCCTTATCTACCCCTCCCGGAGTAGGAGCCTTAGGTGTTATTCGACTTTCCGGAGGCCAGGCTGTTTCAATTACCAATAAAGTTTTTAAAGGTAAAGATCTCGAAAAGGCAGAAAGCCACACGCTTCACTTTGGCCGCATACTCGACGGCGAAAAGATAGTTGATGAAGTGGTCGTTGGGCTTTTTTTAGCCCCTCGATCCTACACGCGCGAGCACGTAGTTGAAGTCTCCTGTCATGGTTCGCCTTTCATCATACAACAACTCATCCAGCTATTCATCCGAAAGGGCGCCCGCCTGGCACAAGCCGGCGAATTCACCCTAAGAGCTTTTTTAAATGGCCGCATGGATTTGAGCCAGGCGGAAGCCGTAGCCGATTTGATTGCCTCCAATTCAGAAGCATCTCACCGACTGGCACTTCAGCAAATGCGCGGAGGTTTCCGGGATGAGATTCAACGCCTCCGTACGGAACTAATCGATTTTGCCAGCTTGATAGAACTCGAACTCGATTTCGGGGAGGAAGATGTTGAATTTGCCAATCGCGACGAACTGAAACGACTTGTCTTGAAAATTCAATCGTTTATTGGAGCCTTACTACAGTCCTTCCAACTTGGGAATGCCATTAAGCAAGGAGTAAGCACGGTAATTGCCGGCCGGCCAAACGCGGGGAAATCGACTTTACTCAATGCCTTACTGAACGAAGAGCGCGCAATTGTCAGCGATATCGCCGGCACTACCCGCGATACGATCGAGGAAGCCCTTAATATTCACGGCATACAGTTTCGCCTGATAGACACTGCCGGCATACGCGAAGCCCAAGACACGATTGAGGCCATCGGTGTAGAAAAAACGATGGAGAAAATCCGGCAATCGTCCATATTAGTATATGTCTTCGACGTGGCTCGAACGCCCAAGGAGGAAGTCCAAAAGGACATTGAGAAGCTGCAACATGCCGACGTACAGCTTTTGCTGGTGGCCAATAAAATGGATCTGTACCCTACCGCAAAATCGAAGGACTACAGCTTCGTTCCGCCAGAAACATTTGTACCGCTTTCGGCCATCAACAAGATGAATTTGGGCCTCTTAAAGGACAAACTTTATGAAGCCGCCGTAGGCTCTGAGGCGGGCTTCGACCAAACGATTGTAGCAAATGCGCGGCATTTTGAAGCGCTCAGCCGGGCTTCGAAGAGTCTGGAGGATGTGCTCCGGGGCCTTGCCGAGGGCATCAGCTCCGACTTAGTAGCGATGGATATCCGGCAGTGTCTCTATTTTCTGGGAGAAATTACGGGGCAGGTTTCTACGGATGAGTTGCTGGGGAATATATTTGGGAAGTTTTGTATTGGGAAGTGACCTCTCTTCTATTCGGGGAAAACGGAAAACGGGAAACGGGGAACGGGAAATGAAGCAGTTTTCAGATTTCACATTCATAAAACAAATTGATCTAAAAACCATTGGCAGTAAGTTCAATATGAGCTATCGCCTAAAGATTCTAATGGAGGAAAACATCGACCTTGCGAAATATGGTAAGGCTGTTCAGCACATTTCTTTTCTCCTTTGATTGGAGAAGTATTCTCGCCCATAAGTGAATATAAGCCTTTTGAAAAAACGCTGGAAGTTCAATACCTTTTGGACCCTCAGCAAGCAATAGAGGTGAATGAGGCCCAATTCTTTCAATTGATGCTTAGAGGGTTGATTGTGGCGATGGAAGTGATGGATTTGCCGGAGGGTTTTGATTTTGAAAACCTCCGAAATGATTTGTTAGGGCTTCAATTTGAACAGTTACCGGAATCCGATTAATGATTAATATTTTTGTAAGCATAGCTTTCTGGCACAACCAAGCATTCAGATAACTTAATTGCGCGCTTTGTTGTTTTTTCATTGAAAAAAATGATTAATTGTAGTATTTTGAAGAAAATTAACGCATGAGTGTAATAGAAGCCTTTGGCGACATAGCAGAAGTATTAGCGGAAATGGCCCCCTCCAAGATTGTGGAGTTACGAGCTTCGAAAGCAATGTCTAGACGTGTAGAAGAATTGATTAACAAGAAGAAAGAGGAAAAACTCAGCGAAGATGAAGCTACAGAGTTAGAGCGCTATCTGTCTTTAGATTTGTTGATTACCCTGGCCAAAGCTCGTGCTAAAAGAATACTTGCCGCATGAGCAAAAAGATTTCTCTTTCAATAAGGGCAAATGTAGCGGAACGAGCCAATTATAAATGTGAATATTGTAGATTAAGAGAGGAAGATGCCTTTTTAGACTTTCATGTTGACCACATCGTTAGCCAAAAACATGGAGGAGGAAGTGAATTAGAAAATTTAGCTTATGCCTGTCCTCAGTGTAATCAATATAAAGGATCTGATCTTACTACTTTTCTAGGCTCTTATCGTAACATCGTTCCTCTCTTTAATCCCAGGGAAGAAGATTGGTTTGTCCATTTCAAGGCTGAAAAAGGAGAGGTTATTCCCAAAACGAAGATTGGCGAAGCTACTGTAAAGTTGCTACGACTAAACGATCCCGAAAGAGTTATCATTCGAAAACTCCTTCAAGAGATTGGGCTATATCCTTAGCCATTCATTCCTTTATTCATAGTAAATAAGTGCTTTTTGTACCTTATTTGTACCTTAGGAAGCTTAAGTGCTTGTTAGTCAACATTAATTACTTTTTGTATTGGGAAGTGATCTCTCTTCTATTCGGGGAACAAGGAACAGAGAACGGGAAACGAGGGAACGGTGCTGAGCATATAAGCACAAAGTGAAACAACCAATAGGCACTCCAAGCCATATCAATAAGCAATTTAGGTAGGTGGAAATGTAACTGAAGGCAAGACCTTTTGGAAACACTGTAAAAACAGGCTTCAAAGGGGCGAAGAAGTAAAATTGCTTGGAAAATGATATTGATGTTGAGACATGATAGTGGACCATGCTTTTCCTTTTTTATGTAATGGCCCTCTGCTCTATTTTTTTGAAAAAGCCCTTCTTTACCCATTTCTTATTAAAGAATACACTCATTTATTCCTAAAAAAATTCTAGGCTTTCCTTTTTATCTAAAAAAATTCGGTAATGGGTTAAACCCGTTGATTTAGTATATTTGCGAAAAAAAGATGAACCAAT
>CAZHZT010000225.1:0-3638 GCA_964537285.1 uncultured Saprospiraceae bacterium
ATTTTTTTTTTAATAATTTGTGTATCCGCTGCCACTACGTTTTGAGGGGATACTATTTTAAGGATGTTGAAAAAAAGGCATGCTTTTCATTGGAAAAAGTTTTTTGTACCATCCAAAATTAATAAATAAATTGCATGAAAAATCCAAACAGTATGAAAAAAACAATCTTTTGTTCAATGCTTTTTAGCCTTTTTTTTATTGCTTGTTCACCAAAATCAAAACCTGATTCCTCCGGTTCACCGGCCATCCTCCAGGTAACCCTCCAATACCACTCCTGGCCAGGCTCCGGCACCAACGAAGAATTCACCCTAAGCCTCCAAAATAACGGCAAAATGACCTTTAATGGCTTAAAAAGAAGCTATCTCGATGGAGAATACAAAGGCAAAGCCGATAAGGAATCCTTGAAAAATATCTGGAACCTGGTTGGAAAAATGGACGTCGAAGCATTTCCTGATTCCTACCCGCCAATGGCGGTAGGAGCAGATGTGCGCGTGCTCACTTTTCGGAAAAAAGACGGTGAGAAATCTGTACAATATCGTATGAAGGTAAATCCGCAATTAAGGGAATTAGAGGCTAAGTTGATCGAATTAATTTCTACCCAGAGCTGGAAAAAGGCGTAATTGCAGATAATGGGAAACGGTTAACAGGGAACGAGAAATGGGAAACAGAAGCTCGTTATTGCTTGACCGTTTGAGATTTATTTTTTTACAACAAACATTTTTTAAATGAAAGATTTCTTACTCCTACTAGGGTTTTTATGCCTTTTTCTTACCTCCAATGCTCAAAACCAATCGGTTTTAGATTACATGAATGACCATGTACCTGAAGAGCCTACCATCTATGATTTACAAAAAGCCTTTAATGATTGGGCCGACGGGAAAGACCTGGACAAGTTGAAAGGCTGGAAATATGTGCGCCGATGGTTGTGGAGCGAAGCTTTTCGCACCGGGCCTGAAGGCAAAAATGTAGATAAAACCACTTTTGTAAATTCCCTTAGAGCCGTCATGCAGGATAGAATGGAAACTTCTTCCCGTAGCTCCGGAAGTTGGTTGCCCGAAGGACCTAATTATTTGCCCGAACAAATTACCGAGACCTATCAGCAGGGTATTGGCCGGATCAATTGCATCGCTTTTCATCCAACGGATGAGAATACTCTTTTTGTAGGGACGCCTGGTGGAGGAATTTGGAAAACCACTAACCACGGAGACTCCTGGACGCCTCTTGGAGATAATTTGCCTGTTTTGAGCGTTAGCCATATCGAAATCGATCCAAATGATCCGGACGTAATGTACTTAGTGACAGGTGATTTTGATTGGGCTTTTATTGGTGATGGCCCTTCCTATGGTTTTGGCGGCAATGGCGTGGTTTTCGGTATAGGAATTCTAAAAACTGAAGATGGCGGGCAAACCTGGGATCCTACCGGTTTAAGCTTTGAAATTGCCGATTTTGACTATTCTCTACTTCGCCGGGTTTACGTTAATCCTGATAATTCTAATCAGCTGGTAGCTGCAGGTATTTCTGGTATTTGGACTTCTCAGGATGCCGGAGATAACTGGATCCAAGTTTATGAAGAAGCCATCGTGGATTTAGAAAGGGATCCTTCTAATTCTCAGACCTTATATGCAGCTCAAGGTGTCCTATCTTTTTATGGTGGAGGAGAAGATCCGGATATTTTAAAATCAACCGATTTTGGAGCGAATTGGCAGGTGGCTTTTACGATAAATGCAAGCGGAGATGCAGGAAGAGTTGAGCTTGATGTAGCGCCTTCAGATCCTAATACCGTTTACGCAGCTGTTGGTAGCCGTACATTTGGGGCTTTTTATGGCTTTTATCGTTCAAAAGATGCAGGGGCTAATTGGGAGCTTACAACGCTCGGTGATACCCTTAATTTATTTGGTTCCAGAGATGGAGATACAATGGAAGACTTTTTTGGGCAGTCTTATTATGATATGGTGCTTTTGGTTGACCCTGAGGATGCTGATAAAGTATACACAGGAGGAATTAACTCCTGGGGATCCGAAGATGGAGGGGAAAGTTGGTCATTGGTAACACATTGGACTACCATTTACGGAATTTCTCCACATGCTGATCACCACCAGCTGGAGTATAATCCTTTAAATAATAAAAAGTACCTGTGTACTGATGGAGGGGTTTCAACTACAGATGATATTATCGTTCCCCCTGTAGATGCTGTAAAAGATTGTGGTGGCTTTCCAGCGAGTAATTTCCTGCCTTACTGGGATAATAATGAAGCCTGTTTTTCTTTCCCTACAGAATGGGAATTGATTACCGGGGATATGCAGATTACTGAGTTTTACAAACTGGATGTTCACGAAGCCGATAATACTTATATGTTGGCAGGGTCGCAGGATAATGCCCAATTTTATCGCAATCAGGATGGTTGGTTTTTGTGTTTCCAGTTCGATGGTATGGATGGAATGATTCACCCTTCAGATCCTCAGATCCTTTGGGCCAGTTCTCAGCAAGGAAATTTGGGGCGAAGCCTCGATGGAGGACAAAATGTAGAGTATTACCTAAACGATTATATAACAGATTTTGGTGGCTGGGTAACTCCATTTGAATTGAATCCTGAGAATCCGGATATTATTTATGGAGCCTATGGCAATGTGTGGAAGTCAGAAAATGGTGGTAACAATTGGGAAAGTATTTCTAATTTCTCTAATCTTTTTACTACGATTTCCCGTCAGCTTGTTCTTTCTCCTTCCAATCCGGATCATCTTGCTCTTATTAAAAGCTCGCAAATTGATAACCAAACACCTTCGAATGTTTATGTTACTTATGATGTTGGAGATGTATGGATAGAAGTAACGAACGACCTGCCTCAGGAGGGCGTATTTTTATCTGATGTGGCATTTGGAAATGATTCTATTGACTTGTATGTTGCTTACGCTGGATATGTGGATGGCCAAAAAATTTATCGCACCGTAGACGAGGATTATACATGGGAGAATATTACTAAAAATCTTCCTAATATACCTGTACTTTGCATGGCACATCAGCAAGGCTCTCAAGCTAATTTGGTATATATTGGAACTGATTTTGGGGTATATTACACCCATGATGGCACTGATGAATGGATTCCGTACACAGATGGTCTGCCTAATGTGCGTATTACCGACATTGAACTGGATACTGCTTCTAACAAAATATTCATTGCTACTTATGGTCGCGGTATTTGGTCAAATGACCTGATTGAGGAACCGATCCTAAGTGTAGAGGACGTTAATGTTTATAACATTGAAGCTAAGGTCATTCCTAATCCTAATAAGGGTAGATTTAATTTAGAGTTGAAAGATGTAGATTTTAATGAAGCTCAGCTTTCTGTTATTGATATAATGGGGCGTAGAGTGTATGAGGAGAAATTGACTTTAAATGGTCCTGTGTTCAATAAAACACTGGATTTAAATCTGAAGCCTGGGCTTTATTATTTGAGCATTGAGGAAGAAGGAAGGAGAAAGACGGTGCGATTCGAGGTTTATTAGAGATAAATATGAGTCATCCCGAATTTTCGGGATGACTCATGCTTTGCAAAAATATTTACAAATAATTGTTGATCAATGACCTATCTACTTTTTTCTTGATAAAAAAGTAGCCTTTATATTGCAAATCTATTAGTT
>CAZHZT010000226.1:0-3617 GCA_964537285.1 uncultured Saprospiraceae bacterium
TTTCAAAAAGCTAAATTGAATAAGGCCGGTCCTAAAATGTTGATTTACTGCACTGTTTTTAATTACATCGATAAAATGAAATTCCTTAAAATTAGGGACATTTCATGTTTCTAACTTTCAACTAAATTGCTCTTCTACCCAGCCGCTCACACCTTTTTCCTCCTTACCAAAGGCCACTCCTAACAATATAATCTCGCGCCCATCATGCCGATAAGGCTCGGCATAATTCTTTTCACGAATTTGTTGGATGGCCTCTTCGGGGGTTTTATCGTATTTGAATTCGATGACGTAAATGCGGGAATCGGTTTTAATAACGGCATCCACAATTCCATCGCCTACCGAGACTTCCGAATCGATGTAAAAGCCTAAAAGGCTTAATGCAATGTAAATGATAGAATGATACATAGCCTCATTTCGCTGGCGGAAAATCTTTTCCGGAATAGATGCAAACAAGCTGTTGATAATTGAAATGAACTGGTCAGTTTGGCCGTTTTGCAAAGCAGATTTTAACTTCAGTACAGTAGGGGCAATATCTCCCCTGCTTCTGTGCATGTAGGCTCCTAAGAGGTACTGCAACAAGGAATCTCTGACTTCTTTATTCGGATAGTCCAGTAAATAAATATTGTATTCAATTTGTTCCTTAATCGTTAAGTAACCTGTTTGAAATAGTATACTCCGATAATCAGGATCTTCGATATCAAAAAAATCAAGGAGGATGGAACCAACCGGTTCTTCCTCCAGTTTGTAATGATTGCCTTTTTTTAATAGATTTACCAAAAAAGTAGGTGTTCCGGTAGAAAACCAGAAGTTCTGGAATTGACCGCTTTCAAAAAACTTTAAGATCGAGAAGGGATTGTACAGACGATCCCTGCCCGTCCAGGAATAACCATTATACCACTTTTTAATCAATTGAGTTAGAGCGTCAATGTCCATATCCGTTTCCCTGGCCAGGAGTTCTACACGTTCATTAAAATAGTGAGTCAATTCCGCATGTGTATACCCGGCAATATTATTGTATTTTCTACTTAAAGAAATATCACTAAGGTTATTGAGATCAGAAAAAAGAGAAACTTTACTAAATTTGGAAACGCCTGTAAGAAATACAAATCTGAAATAAGGGTCCAGATCTTTAATCCCTGAATATATACTTCTGAGTACTTCACGGTTTTCTTCTACTTGCTCAAGGTCTTCTATAAAATCTATTATCGGTTTATCGTATTCATCAATTAAAAAAACGACTTTCTCTTTTTCAGCTAAAAGAGGAATAAATTCTACAAATTTATCTTTAACCGTTTTACCAGACAGCTTCAACTCATGCTTTTGAGCCTCTTTATCCAGCCAATTCAATAGCGCCTTTTCAAGGCTGTTCTTTTTGTAGTCCAGGCTTGAAAAGGAGAGATGAATTACTGGATGAGACTTGCTCCAATCCCATTTATCCTCAATCCAAAGCCCTTTAAAAAGTTCCCGCTGACCAAGGAAGAGCTCTTTTAAGGTGGATACCAAAAGAGATTTACCAAAGCGCCTGGGCCGGGAAAGGAAATAATACTTCGCCGCCTCAACCAACTGAAAAATCAACTCCGTTTTATCTATATAGAGATAACCTCCTTCACGAAGCGCTCCAAAATCCTGTATGCCGATGGGTAGTTTTTGCATATTTGCAAGATAAGGAAGTTAGTTGAAACATGAGTCATCCCGGATTTTCGGGATGACTTATGTTTTATAAAATTCTTTACATAGTTCTGCTAATCAATGTATTCTCTACTTTTTTCTTGATAAAAAAGTAGCAAAAAATCAAGGCTGTATTCAATTCTTAACGCTTTTTGACAGGCTTTCAGCCTAAAATGTTGATCTACTGCATTGTTTTTAATTACAATGATAACATGAAGTTTCCGAAAATTCGGGATGACTTATGTTTATACTTTTCACTTTCAACTAAGTTTCTCCTCTTTCCAGCCACTCACGCCTTTTTCTTCTTTCCCAAAGGCCACTCCTAACAATACGATTTCGCGCCCATCATGCCGAAAAGGCTCGGCGTAGTTTTTTTCACGAATTTGTTGAATAGCCTCTTCAGGCGTTTTATCGTATTTGAATTCGACGACGTAGATGCGGGAATCGGTTTTAATAACGGCATCCACAATTCCATCGCCTACTGAGACTTCCGAATCGATGTAAAAGCCTAAGAGGCTCAAAGAAATAAATACAATAGCATGATAAGCCGCTTCGTTCCGTTGCCGGAATATTTTTTCGGGGATGGAAGCAAATAACCCATTTAGAATAGAAATGAATAAGCTTGTATCCCCTTTTTCAAGTGCCCTTCTCAACTTTAAGACAGCCGGAGCCGCATCTCCTCTACTCTTGTAAATGTAAGCCCCAAGAAGATATTGCATTAAAGAATCCTTTACTTCTTTATTTGGGTAGCCAAGCAAAAAAACATTATATTCGACTTGTTCTTTTATGGTTAGATACCCTGTTTGAAACAAAAGACTTCGATAATCAGGCGCTTCGATATCGAAAAAATCAAGCAGTGTAGATCCTACCATCTCATCATCTAGTTGGAAGTAGTAATTTTTTTGCAGCAGTGTAATTAAAAAAGTGGGCGTACCGGTAGAGAACCAAAAGTTGTGAAATTGCCCTTTTTTAATATAGTTCAAAATAGAGAAAGGATTATAAAGGCGTTCTTTACCAGTCCAATTATAGCCATTATACCAACTTTTTATTTGCTCAAGAAGTTTCTCCACTGGCAAACCAGACACTTCACTATGCCCTGCAATCCGGTCTTTAAAATAATGCACTAATTCGGCTTGGGTATAGCCACAAAGGGCATTGAAATGAGCATCCAGGGTAATATCTTCTAAATTATTGAGATCAGAAAAAAGAGAAACTTTACTAAATTTGGAAACGCCTGTAAGAAATACAAGTTTGAAATAAGGGTCCAGATCTTTAATCCCTGAATATAAACTTCTGAGCACCTCTCTGTTTTCATTCACTCCTTCGAGCGATTCGATGAAATCAATAATTGGTTTATCGTATTCATCCACCAAGAAGACTACTTTTCCCTGCTGTGCCAGTAGCGGTATAAATTCAGTGAATTTCTGTTTTACGGTTTTGCCTGATAGCTTTATCCCATGCCTTTCGGCCTCCTTATCAAGCCAAGCTAAAAGCGCATTTTCAAGGCTGTCTTTTTTATAATCCAACCGAGAAAAAGAAAGATGAATAACCGGATTTTTCTTTTCCCAATTCCATTTATCTTCTATCCAAAGGCCTTTAAACAACTCTTTTTCTCCACTAAAAAGCGCCTTCATAGTAGATACCAGAAGGGATTTTCCGAAGCGCCGTGGGCGGGAAAGGAAATAATAGCCTCCTGTCTTCGCCAATTGATAAATCAATTCTGTTTTATCTACATAGAGGTAATTGTTTTCTCGCAGCTTTCTAAAATCCTGTATGCCGATGGGTAGTTTTTTCATATTTGCAAGATAAGGAAGTTAGTTGAAACATGAGTCATCCCGGATTTTCGGGATGACTCATGTTTTATAAAATTCTTTACATAGTTCTGTTAATCAATCATCTATCTACTTTTTTCTTGATAAAAAAGTAGCAAAAAATCAAGGCTGTATTCA
>CAZHZT010000227.1:0-3552 GCA_964537285.1 uncultured Saprospiraceae bacterium
ACATTGAGCGGTAGCCCAAAACACAAGAGCTATAGCTTATGATGTGCTTCCGCTATGCGGAAGTTGATTTTTAATATCTTATAACCCTGGGAGGATCCAGGGCTACGATCAGGCAGGCCTAACGGCCTGCTTTAGGGGCTTTCTAAATTAACTTCGACCAAATGAAATCATCTAGAGCCTAATATCTAAAGCCCCCTAAAGAGTTAAGCATATTTTCTTCCGCTTTAAGAAGCGCACCATCTCTAGCACCGTGGTGGTTTCCATTTTCTTTTCTGCCCCTGGCTTACAAGGAAGACTCTAGCAGGTCTCGTAAAGCCTCGTGGCGAAGACCTACATCAGCCTGGTTAGCAAAAGGCTGCAGGTCAATAGCCAACGTATCACCCTGAATACTGTAGCCCGCTTGACCACTAAAGTTTTGTCCTGAATTAGTGATGCTTACTTTTTTGACAGTAGCCTTCAAGGCTTCTTGCCCCATATCATCTGAAGTAATATCATTGAAAGCCAGCACTATAGGCTCAAAATAAACTTTCGGCCAGGCCTCCGCATACATATGAGACCAGTCTTGGTCTTCATCAGCCTGATTCTTGGACATTTTTTCCCATTCCAGTTCTACTTCAACACTGAATTTTGCAGCTCCTGTGATCTTTTCCAACCAAGTAGGATAAACTTCCTCCTGGAAGCTTTTTAACGCTCTTCGTTCTCTAAGATTCATAAAATGATAATTTTTATAGCGGTCTAAATAATAACTTGCGTTCTTTGACAAATTGTGTGGAACTTCAAAATGATAACCCTTGAATGCCCTTATGGCTGAAGGGGTTATCATTTTGAAGTTCCATTTTCCACAATTTATGTCAAAAAACTATAACTTGATGTATCGGATTGCTTTACTATATCCGATAGTTGAGGGAGTTTTTTAAATTACGCAGAAGCAAAGTTAACAAAAGCTGTTCGTAATTCAGCATTACCAACCATTTGAAAATTATCGTTCTTTGATATCTAAACTAGTTCCTAAAGCACTAGTGCTTCAGGAACTAAATCCTTGATAGCTTTAGAAGCGATTATTTTGGTTGCAAACGAGTCGCGAAGAGGGAGCATAGCTAAAGTTACGTGACCGATGAGCAACGAAGTAGGCCGCCAAAAGAAGCCGTCTAAAGTGTCAAGGATTTAGTTCCTAAAGAACTAGGTTCTAATATACTCCAACGGATCAATATGGTCACCACTATCCATGATTTCATAGTGGAGATGGGGGGCCATGCCGGCCCCTGTATTGCCAACGGCGCCAATAACACTTCCTTTGGTAACCTTTTCATTTTCCTTCACATGGATGGCCGAAAGGTGGCAATAGCGGGAAGAAAACGTGTTGTTATGCTTCAGGATAATGTATTTTCCAGTTTTTTCTGCAAAGCCGACCTCTTGCACCACCGCGTTTCCGGTAGCCAGGACAGGGGTACCGGATTTTGCTCTTATATCAATACCTTTGTGCAGCTTAAGCGTTTTGAGTGTAGGATGCATGCGCATGCCAAAATTAGAGGTGACGGGTGTTACCGTTCCCTCTAAGGGCCAGCCATTTGGCGCTTCGTCTTCCGGTAACAGGCTTTTTTGCGGCGCTAGGGCTTCCTCTTTTTTAACTATTTCTGGTTCTTTCTGAGTAATCTGGCATTGATAGGGATAGAAAGCGAGCGGTAAAAGCAATAGCGCGGCCAGGATCAGGGGTAGACTTAACCTTTTCCTTTGCTTCAAGTGTCTGAAATCTGTTTGTTGAATTTTTTCAGCAACCATTTCGATGGCCTGAGGAGAGCTGGTCTGGCGTTCGACCTGATATTCAATATCCGATAAATAGTGATCCAGCATTTCCTCCAAGACTTCGCCCTTGGGCACACCTGCATTCGTTAACAATGTTCTAATGCGCTTGATGGTTTCAGCAGAATGAATCATGTGGTAAGATTTAATAAAGCCCGAAGATGTACGGTAAATTGAGAGAGTAGGTCAATCTGAGAATTGATTTCTTGAATGGAGCTCATATTTATCGCATAGTATTTCCTAACGCGACCGTTAATGGTCTCTTTTGATGAAATGAGCAGTCCTTCTTTTTCTAATCGATGCAAAGCCGGATAAATGGCACCCTCCGTCAGGAGGATCTTATTATTGGTCTTTTCTTTAGTTAGTTGACAGATTTCATATCCGTACATTTTGCCATTTTCTTTCAAAAGAGCCAATAAGATGGTCTTGAGCGTTCCGTTGAGAAATTTCTTATTTGAATCCATTATCTGACTTTTATGGTTTGTCCGATGCGGAGAATGGCGGTTCTGGAAAGGGCATTGAGCCTGCACAGTTCACTTAACCCCAGATGATACCTTTGAGCGATATGAGAAAGGGTATCTCCGCTTTGCACCCTGTGGTACCTTGGCTCCGCATTTTGTGCAGCTATGGCCTCTTGTTCAGTAAATAGGGGCGCCACTTCACTTTTGCGGTAAGAACTGTGTAATTTGGGCGATTGCCAGGCATTCGACACCCATAGCTCGCTGCCCCGGATCGAAGAGCTGCCATCAAAACTGAATACGTATTCCGGATGAATGCAGACGCCCTTATAACGCACTTCTAAATGCAGATGGCTTCCCCGACTATTTCCGGTATTGCCTCCGAGGCCAAGCACCTGACCTTCAGCAATGGAATCATTCGCTTCTACCAGATAAGCCGACAAATGGGCATATACCGTTTCTACATCGTTGGCATGCCGCACCACCACGGTTTTGCCGTGCCCCCGGCTGTATTTGGCAAAACGAACCTTTCCCGGTAACACAGCGCGCACGGAATCTCCAGTAACGAGATCAAGGTCTATACCCCTATGCGGACCTCTGCGCCGCCTTCCATAGCGGGAGGTCACTACGATATCGCCATCTATTGGATAGGTGAAGGTCGATTGATCAAACTCGACCTTAAAGGGGACAGGCAGGGACACATCCATATAGGGGTTAACCTTGTCATTGTCCCAATACGGATCAGGGAGTATAGGGGCAACATAGTTGGTGTCCGGGTTCTTTTTTTCTGTAGTCATAGAATCAAAAAGGGCCGTATACTCAAGTTGACTTAAGAATTCATTCGTTTGCTTATTGTGGTAAGCCACATGGCCGTCTACCAGGACTTTTTGAAAGGTTTCTGTTGAAATACCTTTTTCTGTAAGGAGTGAATCCTTTTGCTGGCCGTAGGCGAAAGCAGGAATCAGCAGAAGCATAATGCTGTTGAAGATAAAGCAGAATAAGAGCCTTTTTGTAAACATTATTAAGCGTTTGCGTTTTTAGTTAAGCGTAAATGCTTTATTTTGTCAACGCAAATATACCTAAGTAAATTAGGCATTGGTGGTTTGAGCTTTTTTTAACAGATTATTAACATTTAGTGTTCGGTAGATGAAGAGGACATAAATGGGTTCTAGATGATTTCATTTGGTAAACGTTTTAAGAACACAAGCAAGCCGTTAGGCCTGCCTGATCTTTTCTCCGAATCCTCCTGAGGAAAAGATTATTCTATCTAATTTCTTCCGCTTAGCAAGTAGCC
>CAZHZT010000228.1:0-3538 GCA_964537285.1 uncultured Saprospiraceae bacterium
GGGAGAACCCAGGGCTACGATCAGACAGGCCTAACGGCCTGCTTTAAGGGCTTCCCTAGTAAATTTCGACCAAATGAAATCATCCAGAGCCTAAATTTAGCTGTTCTTATAGTTTAAAAACTTCCAAAAAAGTCGTAGAATTGCTTTAATATTTGAAAAGTATTAACAAAACCAAAATATGTCTGATAATAAAGTAATCTTTTCTATGGAAGGGGTATCCAAAACCTTCCCACCAAGCAAACAAGTATTGAAAAATATTTGGCTCAGTTTCTTTTATGGCGCCAAAATTGGCGTTTTGGGCCTAAATGGCTCCGGTAAATCCACTTTACTCAAGCTTATCGCAGGCTTGGACTCCAATTACCAGGGTAAAATTTACTTTGACGGGGATTATAAAATTGGCTACCTCGAGCAAGAGCCTGAATTGGACGAAAGCAAAACCGTTCGTCAGGTTGTGGAAGAAGGCGTGCAGGAAATCGTTGACCTACTCAAAGAATACGAGGATATTAATATGAAATTGGCCGAGCCAATGGATGATGATGCAATGATGAAAGCCATTGAGCGCCAGGGAGAGTTAATGGAAATGCTTGATCACCACAATGCCTGGGAGCTGGATAATCGTTTGAATACGGCGTTGGAAGCGCTTCGTTGCCCGCCGGATGATGCGGAGGTAAAAGTACTTTCCGGAGGAGAGCGCCGTCGTGTTGCGTTGGCACGATTGCTTCTGAGCAATCCGGACATTTTGCTGCTTGATGAGCCTACCAACCACCTGGACGCTGAATCTGTGGATTGGTTGGAGCAATATTTGCAAAACTTTCCGGGCACGGTCATCGCCGTTACCCACGATCGTTACTTCCTTGACAATGTAGCCGGTTGGATTCTTGAGCTTGACCGCGGTGAAGGCATTCCATGGCAAGGCAACTATTCTTCTTGGTTAGAGCAAAAGGCTAAGCGCCTAGAACAAGAAGAAAAAGCAGAATCCAAACGTCAGAAAACGTTGAAAAGAGAACTGGAATGGATTCGAATGGCTCCCAAGGCCAAACAAGCCAAAGGTAAAGCCCGTCTGAACGCTTACGATAAATTAGCTGATGCAGAAGGCAAAGAAAAAGAAAAGAAGCTCGAATTGTACATCCCTCCCGGGCCCAGATTAGGAGATGTGGTTATTGAAGTAAAAGACCTTACTAAGTCTTATGGGGAACGCGTATTATTTGAAAACCTGAATTTCTCAATTCCAAAGAATGCCGTTGTCGGAATAATTGGTCCTAATGGTGTTGGAAAAAGTACGCTTTTCCGTATCCTGATGGGTCAGGAACAACCGGATAGCGGAGAAGTAAAAGTTGGAGAAACCGTGCATTTGGCTTACGTGGATCAAAGCCATGAAGACCTGCAAGACGAAAATAAAACCCTTTACGAGGCTATATCTGAAGGGAACGATTTGTTAGAAATCGGAAAAACTACCGTCAATTCAAGAGCCTACATTAGTCGATTCAATTTTAGTGGCGGGGACCAGCAGAAAAAGCTGGGAGTGCTGTCAGGTGGAGAGCGCAATCGTGTGCACCTGGCCATCACTTTAAAAGAAGGAGGCAATGTACTCCTGTTGGATGAGCCTACCAACGATATTGACGTGAACACTCTTCGTGCATTGGAAGATGCGATTGATGATTTCGCAGGATGTGTGTTGATCATTTCGCACGACCGTTGGTTCATTGATCGCTTGGCTACCCATATTTTGTCTTATGAAGACGAAGGGAATGTCGTGTTTTTTGAAGGAAATTACTCTCAATACGAGAAGAAGAAAAAAGAGGAACTGGGTGATGTTACGCCAAGAAGGCCTAGATTTAAAAATGTGATAAATAGATAAGACCCGAGGAGGGAGTCCGAAAGGGCTATTTTGCTTCGCAAAATAGCCCTTTCGGACTCCCTCTCAAAGGAATTTCGCACCCTGGGCGCATATTTAGGTAAAAATGAGTAAAACGAATGTGGTTACAAACTAAATTGCTCTTCTACCCAGCCACTCACGCCTTTTTCTTCCTTACCAAAGGCCACTCCTAGCAATACGATATCGCGCCCATCATGGCGGAAAGGCTCGGCGTAGTTTTTTTCATGAATTTGTTGAATAGCCTCTTCAGGCGTTTTATCGTATTTGAATTCGACGATATAAATGCGAGAATCGGTTTTAATAATGGCATCCACAATTCCATCTCCCACTGATACTTCACAATCTATGTAAAAGCCCATGAGTTTGAGGGAAGTATACACGACAGCGTGGTAGGCTGCTTCGTTTCGTTGCCGGAAGATCTTTTCCGGGATGGAGGCGAATAAGCTATTGAGAATAGAAACGAAAGATGCGGTATTTCCTTCCAGGAGCGCTTTTCGTAGCTTTAAGGCCATTGGGAAGGAATCCCCTTCGGTGCGAAAACTGTAGGCTGCTACCAGATATTGGAGCAAAGACACTTTTACTTCTCTATTGGGATAAGCTAAGACGAAAAGCTCAGGGAAAGGTTGTTCCTTTATGGTTAGGTAACCGGTTTGAAAGAGAAGGCTTCTGTAATCCGGGTTTTCGATGTTAAAAAAATCCAATTGGACACTACCCACTTCCTGATCCTCCAGGCTGTAGTGATAATTTTTTTGCAATGACTTAACTAAAAAGGTAGGGGTACCCGTTGAAAACCAGAAATTTTGAAATTGACCTTTTCTTACAAAGTTTAAAATAGAAAATGGATTGTAGAGCCGCTCCTCTCCTGTCCAGTTATAACCATTATACCATTCCCTAACTTTTTCGAGCAAGTTTATTAGGGGAACTTCCATTTTTTTACTTATCGCCTCTAAATGGTCATTAAAAGAGGCTTCTAACTCTTGCTGCGTATAGCCACATAGTGCATTGAAAGTAGCATCCAGAGTGATATCGCCAAGATTATTAAGATCAGAGAAAACGGAAACTTTACTGAATTTGGAAACGCCTGTAAGAAATACAAATCTGAAATAAGGATCCAGATCTTTTATCCCTGAATATAAACTTCTAAGTACTTCTCTGTTTTCATTCACTCCTTCGAGCGATTCGATGAAATCAATAATTGGTTTATCGTATTCATCCACCAGGAAGACTACTTTTCCCTTCTCTGCTAGTAGAGGTATAAATTCCGTAAATTTCTGTTTTACGGTTTTGCCTGATAGCGATAGCCCATGTCTTGAGGCTTCGCTGTCGAGCCAAGCCAGCAAGGCATTTTCAAGGCTGTCTTTTTTGTAATCCAACCGAGAAAAAGAAAGATGAATAATGGGATTTTTCTTTTCCCAATCCCACTTATCTTCAATCCAAAGCCCTTTAAACAGCTCTTTTTCTCCACTAAAAAGGGATTTCAGGGTGGATACCAGAAGGGATTTACCAAAACGTCGGGGACGGGAAAGGAAATAATACTTCCCAGTTTTTGCCAATTGATAGATCAATTCTGTTTTATCTATGTAGAGATAACCTCCTTCACGAAGTACTCTAAAATCCTGTATGCCGATGGGTAGTTTTTTCATATTTGCAAGATAAGGAAGT
>CAZHZT010000229.1:0-3506 GCA_964537285.1 uncultured Saprospiraceae bacterium
TTTTTTGCTACTTTTTTATCAAGAAAAAAGTAGATAATCCACTGATTAACATAAACTTGTCAAGATTTTACAAAATATGAGCCATTCCGAAAATTCGGGATAACTCACGTTTCTTGAATGAAAATGAGGCGCAAAGATGAGTTAATTATTCATCTTCCTCAAATCCTTCGATGTATTCGATTTCTTCAATATCACCTTCGCCCTCAAATTCAGGGATCTCATCTTTCCAGCCAACAGGTTCTTCAAGGTTGACGGAAGGGCCAAATTCATTGAAAAGGATTTCTTTGATCTGCTCCTTTCTCCGCCCGCTATTGGCGAAAGCTTGTTTTATTTCTTTACGAGCTGATTTCACTTCATAGTTTTCCAAATCTCCGGAAATATTGTAGTAAAGATTGAACCATCCATTTCGTTTAGCAGCTAGTGGTTCAAGCGTCGGATCGTGTGATTTTAGCTTATTGGCAATAACTTGCCCGGCATTAACCTTAAGATTATAATCGATATTATTTTCAAAGGTGTGTGATCCGTTTATGGTAAGATTTAGCGCATTGGACTGGATAAACATTACGGGAATGTATAGTGATCCGTCCTTGATTTCCAACCAATTTTGCAAAGTGACAAATTTGATTTTTTCAAGATCTTTTAACTTAATAACACTTGCAAAGTTGTAGAGCATTTCGAAATCACGGAGCTCGCCGTTATCTACGCGTACATCAGAAAGGATATTCAGGTCGTCCATAAGGAAGTTGCCCTCATTATCCCAGAATGCATATATGATGGTATTAGAGGCCAACTTCCCATTCAGGTTATTCTCGACAAGAACCGATTGCCCAAAGTTCTCCGTTTGGCGGAATAATTCTGTAATATCAAGCGATTCGCAATAAATCTTGGTTTTCAAATAAGGTCGATCAGTGAAATGCGCCTGGCCGTCCAGGTTGATATTACCTCCCATCGCCTTGGTATTTCCTTCAATACTCAGGGTGTTGTTATTAAAGGTCAGAGAACCTTTAAAGTCCTTACCTTCAATGAGATTGTAATTGTAATTAGCGATATCTGCTTTAAAAGTCCCTTTAAGGAATTTGGTTACTTTTTCGCGCGTTTGTGTACGTTTAACTTTCAAGGAATCCACAACAGCTTCAGAGGTCTGGCCTCCATTAACCGGAATTTCACTCAAAGCCAACAAATTATCAATATCCAATTGGGGCGCGTTAAGAGTAGCATTAAATCGAAGTTCCACTTTATCTCTGCGTTTTTCACCCGCAAACAATACCGGAATCAAGTTCGAACAATCTCCATTAAAGGTGATTTCAGTACCAGGAGCTTCAAACTTAAGATCATCAATAGCAAGATTATTGTTTTGGACTTGTACCTTTCCCCGGTCAATTAAAACCTTCTGATCATTAATAACGAGAGTGGCGTCGTCGAATTCAATGGCTCCATTGGCTTCCACGTTGGAGATCCGATTCATATTGATCATATCATTGTATTTACCTTTCACCCGGATATTTCTGAGCTCCACTTCACCATCTCCTTCGCTTATGCGTGGGTTTCCAAGCAAGTCATAGACAGTGGCCAGAGGTATAGCACCGTCGAGTCGGAAATCAATGCGCGGATCATCGAAATTATTTACCAGCAAGCCCATTTCGAACAATTCATTATCAAAATAAGCTTTGAAGTTTTTAATTTCAAATAAAGAAGTTCGTGAAGAAAGTTCCTTACCGTTGGTATAATCCACTTCAAAAGAAACATCTCGCAAGGGAGTTCCCAGTAGATCCGCTGTAATTCGGCCGTTCTTAAGTCCGAAGTTAGCATTAATAGCAGGCATTTTCCGGCTATCCAGGCGCCCTTTCACAGTGGCATCAAAATGAAACTGCCCGGTACTTCTAAAGCCTTCCAATTGTTTGGTGTATTGGGCAGGCAGAAGATCGATAACAGCGCCGAGGTTTCCATCTTTATTCTTTATGCGCAGATCAATGTCCGTGTAAGCAGGAAGCTGTTCGACAGAGCCAGACGCCCGGAAAATATTCGTTCCCACCCCGAAGATTAGATCGTTAAATTTATAAGCACCTTTTGCCAAGTCAATAATGACATCAGCGTCGTAATACAGGTTTTTATTACGGAGGTAGCGCGTCCCTTCCACTTCCACGGTTTTCGTTTTTATCCGTGCTTCACTTTTAATAGCAATGCCGGTACTCCCCAAATTACCAGAAACCTCTCCATCTTCGACAAAGACATCGAACAGCTGCCCTGCCTTTTTATCGGTATATACCAGCCAGACATTTTGCAGGATAGCGTTCTCGATTTCCAAACCAAATTCTCCTGGCTCTTCCTCTGTTTCTTTTGGCGTTTCTTCTTCAGGTTCTTTCAGAATAAGGTAATTTGGCTGGCCTTTACGGTCGGCATTAATAATATTTATCTCGCCGCCTTCCACGACAATGGTTTTCACCTTAATACTTGAGCTAAACAAGCTAAACAAGCCGAAGCGAAAGGCAAGCTTCTCGGCTTTCAGCAAGGTGCCACCAAAGGCATCTCCCAGTTCCACATTAGCAAATTCTGCGGATACATTAGGAAATCCAGAGATTAAGGAAAGGTCAAAATCTTCTGTGACCAATTCCGACTTCAGTTGTTTATTAATTTCTTTAATCAGCCGGTTGCCGATTGGTTTTTTGAACACACTTGCTATGACGACAGCCAGGATAAGCAAGGCTGCAATGACGATACTCGTCCAGATTGCCAGCCGTTTTAGGAATTTTTTCATGGTATAGAATCAGATTCTTTTTAAAGTTAACGGTTATTGGTACGTTTTGCTTAAAGTTACAGAAAAAGTATTCGATAAGATAGTGCTTTCATAATTTTTAGTTCTTTGACTTAAATTGTGAAAAAATGGAACTTCAAAATGATAACCCTTTCAGCCACAAGGGCATTCAAGGGTTATCATTTTGAAGTTCCATACAATTTGTCAAAGAACGTAATTTTTTACACTTTTTTTTTCATCAAAGGCTTGGACTTTTCAGATGGAGCAATTATCTTTGCACTCGCTATTACAAAAAGGGCGATTAGCTCAGTTGGTTTAGAGCACCTGCCTTACAAGCAGGGGGTCGTAGGTTCGAATCCTTCATCGCCCACAAAAATTGTTTCACAGGGAATAACAACCATTAGGTTGCTATTCCCTTTTTTGTTTTGTTAGCTATGAACTTTTGTGTTTACATCTTATTTCAACCATTTTTGGATCGCTATTACGTGGGGAGCACTGCTAATTTAGACGAACGTGTCAATAGACATAATCAAGGCAGGAGCAAAGCTACTAAATTTGGAGCTCCTCATTGGAAAATCGTCTACACTAAATACTTCGAAACTCGTGCCCAAGCTGTTCAGTTTGAATTCTTTATTAAGAAAAAAAAGTCTAGACTATTTATTATTTCACTTATCAAGCAACTAAATGATTAGCTCCGTTCGTTTTGAGCATCCCGAGTTCAATCGGGAGGGTCGTAGGTTCGAATCCTTCATCG
>CAZHZT010000230.1:0-3503 GCA_964537285.1 uncultured Saprospiraceae bacterium
AATTAGGCCTGCCTTTTGTTCTTAAAATATTTACCAAATGAAATCATCTAGAACCCAAAATTTAACTCCAAGCTCCAATACATTCTTTATGAAAACAAAATTATATCATTTATGGCTACAGAAATGAAAGAAAGGTTGACAAGGGTGGAAATTGCCTTGGAAGAATTCATTAGGCAATCAAATATTGAATTTCATCGTTCTCGCCAAGAGATGCGAGAGTTCAAAGAGGAGATGAAGGACTTCAAAGATGAAATGAAAGACTTTAAAGATGAAGTGAAAGACTTCAAAGATGAAATGAAGGACTTCAAAGATGAGATGAAGGACTTCAAAGATGAAATGAAAGACTTTAAAGATGAAATGAAGGACTTCAAAGATGAAATGAAGGACTTTAAAGATGAGATGAAGGACTTCAAAGAGGAGATGAAGGACTTCAAAGAGGAAATGAGAGAATACAAAGAGGAATCCAGGCAAACCATCAAAGACATGAAGAAAGCCTGGGGGGAGCTAGCCAACAAATTAGGTACCCTTGTAGAAGATATTATCATCCCCGGCGTGAATCCAGTCATAAAAAAGTATTTTAATGATGAGCCCTATATGATAGCTCCTCATCTAAAAAAATTTATTAAAGCTCAGGGACTACGGGGAGAGTTCGACTTAGTCTTGCTCAGTGAAACCACCATTTACTTGGTCGAAGCTAAAGCCACGCCCAACAAAGAAAAGATCCTTGCTTTAAAGGAAGAAACCACTCAGCGCTTCCGCCAGCTTTTCCCGGAATACGATTCCCTGAAACTGGTCCCGATCTTGGCCGCCCTTCGCTTTGAGGAAGACTTAATTGAATTTGCCAGTAAAGAAAATATTTACTTGCTCGCCTACAGAGAATGGAATTATTTGGACATTCTCAATTTCGATAATGTAAAAATATAACAAAGACCTAATTTCTATGGCTGCGATCTATCCCATACTCAAACCTATTCTTAAATCGCCGCAACTTCCAGAGTTGATCGATCAATTGCTGGCATTTTGGGAAAGAGAACAACAAAAAAGAGCTGATTTTTACAATTGGGTTAGTCCAGATGTAAAAGCAGAGTTCATTGAGGGAGAGATCATTGTTCACTCGCCTGCCCAGAAGAAGCATCTTGAAATTACGAGCAATTTATTTACGCTTTTAAATCTTTTCGTCCTTAAAAAAGACCTTGGGGTTGTTTTCGTTGAAAAAGCGATGATCCCTTTCCCCAGAAATGACTTCGAACCGGATTTGTGTTTTTTGATAAGGAAAAAACCAAAAAATTTACCGATGATCAAACCCTTTTCCCTATCCCAAACCTTATTGTTGAAATCCTTTTTCCAAGCACGGAGCACAGAGACAGGGGCATGAAATTTGAAGACTATCAAGCGCATGGCGTGGAGGAATGCTGGATAATTGATCCACAGACGGAAATCATCGAGCAATATGTCAATGCCGCCTCAGGTTTTCAATTGGTGAAGGCGCATAATATTCATGATTCCATTCAATGCGAGGCTATCCAGAGATTCAACATCCCTGTAAAAGCAGCTTTTTATCCGGAAGAGAATTTGAATGTGCTCAATAGTTTGTAACTTAGGGAATGGACATGAAAAGTTGGTCAAATGCCTAAAGAAGCAAGGCTATGCATGTCAATGACAAAAAGAGTCCAAACAAACATCATTTAGTAACATCCAAAAAAAAGTAGTCCTTTGACAGAAATTGTGAAAAATGGAACTTCCAAATGATAACCCTTTCAGCCACAAGGGCATCCAGGGGTTATCATTTGGAAGTTCCACACAATTTGTCAAAGAACGAAAAAAGTTTTTGGATGTTATTTAGGGATCAAGGAAAATAATAACCTACCCATTTTACTTGTCCTTTTTTCCTCAGGCTGTGTTGGAAAGCCTCGCCGTACCTTTGGGTCCCGAAGGCATTCGGGACAAGTTATGCCTACGTTTTCCGCCTAGCCTGAGAAAAAAATTACTTCGCAAAATTTGGGTAGCTTATTAATTGCCTAATCCCTTATATAAAAACTTTCAAAAATAAAAGGCTACAAGTAAATAGCCAACTGCTAAATTATTATGAACAATAACTACGTCGCTATCATGGCGGGAGGCATCGGAAGCCGCTTTTGGCCTGCCAGCCGCACCGCTCGTCCCAAACAATTTCTCGATATACTGGGTACAGGAAAATCCCTTATCCGCATGACATTTGAGCGATTTCTAAAGCTCATTCCCAAGGAGAACATCTTCATCGTCACCAATAAAATTTATACAGACCTGGTAAAGGAACATTTACCCGAGTTGGAAGACCACCAAATCCTGGGCGAGCCTTCCCGGAACAATACCGCTCCCTGCATTGCCTATACAGCACTCAAACTTCAAAACATCAACCCTGCCGCCAATATGATCGTGGCTCCGTCGGATCACATCATTCTCGATGAACAGGAGTTTTTGGCGACTATAGAAAAAGGGCTTTCTTTCACAGCCAATAATGATGCCCTGCTTACGCTAGGCATTCAGCCAACCCGCCCCGACACCGGCTACGGTTATATTCGTTATCAAAAAGAAACGGATTCGGAGGGCTCAAGGAAAGTCTATAAAGTCGTGCAGTTCACGGAAAAACCCCCTCTGGAAAAAGCTCAAGAATACCTGGCCAGTGGCGACTACGTCTGGAATGCGGGTATTTTTATCTGGACCGTAGAGAACGTGCTTAATGCTTTTCGTTCAAATGAGCCGGAAATCATTGATATCCTGGAAGCTGAGGGTGTGTACAATACCCCTGTGGAGCAAGCTTTCATTGATGAAAATTATCCCAAAACGCCTAGCATTTCCATCGATTACGCTATCATGGAGCGGGCAGCGAATGTTTACACCATTCCTTCTTCTTTTGGCTGGTCAGACCTGGGTACCTGGGCCTCCCTTTTTGCGGAACTGGAAAAAGATGAGCAGCAGAATGTCTTTACATCGGGACATGTCCTGGCTAATGATGTTCAGAATACCTTAATCCGCGCACCAAAAAACAAATTGGTGGTAGTAAAGGGACTGAAAGATTATATCGTTGTGGATGAGGAGGATGTTTTGTTGATCTACCCTAAATCCAAAGAGCAGGAAGTAAAGAAGATTACGGGGGAGGTGAAGGATAGGTTTGATGAGAAGTTTAGTTAAGAGAAGATAGAAGATGAAACTAACAAACCTGTAAAGGTCATTGTCACCTTCTTAGAAGATGACAATGAAGATTCTCCAGCCCTTTCTTTAAAAGATTTTTCTTTTCAAAAGACAAGAAAAAGGCTTCGAAAATATAACTTCTACCTATCTGATACTATCATTGAGGAAAGAAACGGTTCTAGATGATTTCATTTGGTCCAAATTAATTTAGGAAGCCCTTAAAGCAGGCCGTTAGGCCTGCCTGATCGTAGCCCTCCTGGGTTCTCCCAGGGTTATTAGATATAGAGACCAACTTCCGCGTAGCGGAAGCACATCATAGGCCATTGCTCTAG
>CAZHZT010000231.1:0-3445 GCA_964537285.1 uncultured Saprospiraceae bacterium
TTTCAAAGAACTTCTTGCACTCAAAGCAAAGGCTCAGAGTGCGTAACATCAGTTAATAACCATTTTGAAGGGCTCTTTTTTTCTTCAACAAGGCAAAAAACGTAGGCGATGTAGGCCATCGGTGAGGCTCAATGTCTTCAACTAAAGCTTTTTCTTTGCCTGGCGCTTTAGCGCCAGGTGTAGTGTTAAGATATGTCGGGGCTTTAGCCTATCAACAACAAAAGGGCTAAAGCCCAACCTGACAATTATTCTCCCGGCACTGAAGTGCCGGGCTATAAAGGTATAAAGAGCTTAAGTTGACACCATTGAGGCTCCCGAAGGCATTCGGGACAAGTTATTCATATGTTTGTGTGTATCCCAAATTGCACAAAATAGTAACCTAGTACTCTGTAACCTAAGTTAATGAATATTTTGAAAGAAGGAATTAAAAGCCCTTCATAATGGTTACTGACTTTTTGCACGGTGAAATATGTTATAATTTTGTGCAATTTGGGATACACACCATATGTTTTTTGCCTTGTTGAAGAAAAAAGTCCCTTCGTTCAATATATTCATTAACTTAGGTGCCAGAGCATCAAATAGAAAAATATGAAGTTAGCATTTATAGGTATTGGTAATGTGGGATTTGCATTAGCCAATAACTTACAGAAAAAAGGGCATGAAATAATCATCGCTCATAATGATATGAAAAGTGAAAGTGTTATAAAAGCACAAGGTAAAAACGCAGCTTTTTCAGTACTTCCCCTTCAAAAAGCTATAGACCAATCAGAAATTGTGTTTTTAGCTACTCCATTCAAATTGAACGAAGAAATTTTGAGGCCATTGGATTTTGAAGATAAAATTTTGATTGACTGTACCAACCCTGTTGGAGCAGGTATTTCCCATGGTTTGAAAAGTGAGATTTCGGGAGCCGAAAAAGTACAAGAGTGGGCAAAAAATGCCAAAGTCGTTAAGTCATACACTATCTATGGTTTCGAAAATTTGGACAATCCAGTATTTCCAAATTATGAGGTCAATCCTGTTATGTTAATTGCAGGAAATGATTCTGGCGCAAAAGAACAAGTACGACTCCTTAATTCAGATTTAGGTTTCGAGACTCTAGATGTTGGTAATTTATCTCAATCACTTCATTTAGAGCATATGACTTTGCTTTGGGTAAAAATGGTTCGGGCAAATAGTCATCATCCCAATTTTACATGGGCTTATTTGGAACGATAAGGTTTCTTCAAATGGCATAAAACGGGAGTGCAGACATTGTACTCATATAGGGTGGGGTGGATGTTCTGCATGTTGTGTGTTCCCGGCATGGAATATAGACCTTGTTGGCAGCGGCAACTGCCCATTCCTTCACCTTGTTGGTATAATTTTCTGGATAATTACCATTGCATCTTCCCCGTAGAAACGAATGGTTTTTCATAGGGAATCGATCCCGCATCATCAACAAGCTCCAAGTTTTGCGGATCGTCCGCCGTTCGACGTTCGAACTCCCGTTCAGATAGGCCAGAGCGCTGAATAGTTTGACTAAAGCCTTATGAATTGGAGTGATCAAGCCAATATTAATTTTTATCCCATTTCATTCGGCTTGCAATTAGGGTTGAGTTATTCCTTGTAAAGTGGTCTATCAATTAATGGGAGTACTTTGCCCTAATTCAAAATTCTATTTCGTCTAATGCCCAAATTATGGCTTTGCTATTTTAAATAATAGTTTATATATTGTGACACTTAAGTAGTTCACGGAATTAAACTGTATAAACTATCGATGCCCTTGGCAGGAAGGTTTTTGAGTTGGAGATCGACACTTTTTTGGAATTTTTCGAAGAAAAATCCCAAAAAAGTGTCGATCTCCAACTCAAAAAATGCTTCTACAGAGGGCAAAGATTATTTATTTAGTCTATTTCCGTGAATTTCTTCTGCAAATTCGGGAAACTATGAACCACAAATTGAATTTCTTCTTTGCATCCTTGGCATCAATATGCCTGCTTGGCCTATATCAATGCGCCCCTGAAGAAACCGTCCAAAAAACATTTAAAATGGATGGTATTTCTGTAGTGGCCTCCGGCCCGCTTTTTTCAGGTTCTAATACAGCCCAAGGGAATTGCACACCTGACTTAAATGGCTGGATGAAAAAGGAAGGGCTTGAGTCGAATCAAATTCGTACAGCTCAACTAATCAGCGCTACCGTACATTTGCCTGATACTGGCTTCAATGCATCCCTGGAAACGCTTTCACTGCTATTCGCCGGGGAAAAGCTGGATATGCAAACCCTGGGCGTTCTAAACCCTGTACCTGCCGATCAATCATCGCTACAAGTGAGCGTAGCTGAAACACAGGAACAAATGGATGCATGGTTGAAACAACCTGAATTTACGGTGGTGCTCGATTCTGGCCTTGTTGATGACAGCGAGAACGACCTGGAATTAACAGTAGATCTTGCCTTTTCCATAATTGTTTCAAAGTAAAAACATAAAATGATGAAAACTCTTCTTACCCTACTTTTAAGTCTTACCACACTTTGCCTGACCGCTCAGGATAGTAATGCGGATAAACTTTTGGGCCTTTGGCAACCAAGTAATGGTAAAGCGCGTATTAAAATTGAAAAGATCGGTTCCAAATATTACGGTAAGATCGTATGGTTACGCGAACCCAACGATCCGGATAGCGGACAGCCTAAAACCGATAAAAATAACCCGGATGAATCACTCCGCGATACGCCCTTACGCGGTTATCGTATTTTGAAGGATTTCGAATACACTGGTAAGAAGGAGTGGACAAAAGGAACCATCTACGATCCAGAGAACGGGAGTACCTATGATTGCATTATCAAACTCAAGAATGACAATACCCTCGATATACGGGGGTGTATATAGGGTTAAAAGCCTTGGGCCGTACAGATGTGTGGAGCCGGATCCAGTTGAAGAAATAAGCCCAGTACTATGAAATCCTTATTTGCTTTTGCCTTATTATTGGGTTGCTTTTCCCTGCTCTCGGCTCAGGATACCATCCCGCCTGTAGAAGAAGAAGACTATAGCCAATACGATAATGTAGAGTTCGTAGATGCTTCGGCCAGGCAATTTGTCAACCCAAAGATCCTTGGCCTTAGCCCTAATCGCCTTGTTTCTATTGGTTGGGATGCACAGCTACCCTATGATATGACGAGTTCTCCAAGAGGGTTCTTCCAACCAGATGATCAATTTGAAAGTGGAGGAGGTTCGGAGGTACGTCAAACCTCAGGGTTACGCATAGATGCCAATATTCCGGTTATCAGTCGCAACAGCTTCCTCTGGCAAATGGGCGGGCAATTTTGGAATACACGCTATCAATTTTCAGATCCTGCCGGAGAAATTCAACAAGCCTTATCCGAGAATGGCTTAAGAACATTCGGGCTAAATACGTAAACGTCCGAGCAACCGCATCTTGCAAATACCCTAAAGTTGAATGACCTTTA
>CAZHZT010000232.1:0-3308 GCA_964537285.1 uncultured Saprospiraceae bacterium
TTTTTATGTCAAAGAACGGAAAATTATAGAACTATTTATAATTTAAAGCACTAGGGTACATTTTTAGAAACATGAGTCATCCCGAAAATTCGGAACGAATCATATTTTGTGAATCAACCTTAAAACCTATAGATCATGCAATTGGCATGCATACCGGAGCCTACAGAAGCAAATACCACATGATCACCTTCTCTGATTTGGTAACCCTCAAATTGATTTTTGCGGATGCTATCCAACAAAATAGGGATAGTTGCCACGGAATTGTTGCCCATAGAATCGACATTAATAGGCAGCGCATCCTCCGGGATATGATCAATGCCCTCTGCGCCGTATAATTTTTTAGCCATCTGTTCAATCATTTTGCGATTGGCCTGGTGGAAGAGCATCATTTTAATATCCTTCAATTGCAGGTTGGCATCTTTAATGCATTCAGCCACGATTTGCGGTACTTTTTCAAGGCCATAGCGAAAAACGTGCCTTCCCTGCATTTTTACATAATAGCCTTCTTCCTTTTTATCAGGATTGAAGGAATAACCCATTTTAAGATAGTCTGCTTCTTCGAGGCAATCAGAAATCGCCTTGTGTTGAAGAATGCCCACAGGCTGATCAGAGGAAACAGCTTCAAGAATAACAGCACCTGCACCGTCGGAAAACAGCATGCTATCGCGGTCATGAGGATCCACAACGCGAGAAACCGTGTCAGCGCCAACTACTAATACTCGTTTTGCCTCACCTATTTTTATGAAACAATTGGCTTGTATCGCTGCTTGTACCCATCCCGGGCAGCCAAAGAGGATATCATAAGCGACACAGTTAGAGTTTTTGATATTCAGGTCATGTTTTAAGCGAGCGCCTAAATTTGGGAGTAGATCGTAGTGATTTTTATCCCTATCGACATTCCCGAAATTATGGGAAAAAATGACATAGTCCAGTGTATTCGGATCTATTTGGGCTTCTTCTACTGCCTTTTGAGCTGCTAAGAAAGCCATATCGGAAGTATTTTTTTCCTTTTCAGCATATCGGCGTTCAGTTATGCCCGTAATGGCTTCGAATTTAGCCAGTATTTCTTCATTGGGCTTGGTCATAGCTTCCCCTGCATTGTTGAGAAAATCCGTTTGCAGGAAGTCTTCAGAGGTAATTGTCCATTCCGGAATAAAGGCGCCTGTTCCGATAATTTTAGCACTGTTGTGAAGCATAATGAAAATAATTTTCAGCAGTTTTGCTGGATTTGTAAGATGTTTTTTAAAGAGGTTGTAAAGGCTAATAATGGTTTAGAAGAGTAAGAAAAGAAAAAATTTTATTTTTTCCCGGAAGAGGATTAATTTTTATAGGTTGACGGAAGGGAAGAATCGGGGAAAAGCTGGCATAATAAGGCAAAAAGTCGTACTTTTGCAAATCTATGGTAAGAGGAGCTTTTAGCTTTAGCAGGTCCCATAGTACAACGGATAGTATGTAGGTTTCCGGAGCCTAAGATCCAGGTTCGATTCCTGGTGGGACCACAAGTAATTTTAATAAGCGACTTATATTCATAGTTTTACACTTTAAATATTATCAACGGGAGTCGTTCCGGGAGTCGTTTTTTAAAGAAATATGTTTATTTTTGAAAGGATCCGAGCTTTTTTCGGGGCTTTTTCTTTTTAGTTCTTTGACATAAATTGTGGAAAATGGAACTTCAAAATGATAAGCCTTGAATGCCCTTTGGGCTGAAAGGCTTATCATTTTGAAGTTCCACACAATTTGTCAAAGAACGTTCTTTTTTTGCGCCATCCACAATTAGGTCTGTAGGTGCTACTTCAAGCAATAGCTAAAAAAATGCCCTCCTGATATAATTTTTAAAAGGTTTCTAAAATTTTTTAAATAATTTTTCCATATTTGATTGAAGTAAAATCCTCCTATTTATCAAAAATCATTTATGGAAACCCCTAACAACTTTTATTGATTATGTCCAAAGAAACCAATTCTATGGGTAAAGCACCCGCCGTATTACAGCATATTGACCCGGTAGCAGGGAAATTAATCCTCAATATGGGCGGGGAGATCCAGGAAATTCATAGCCAATTATCGGATCTGAAAGCACTGTTAACCAATAAGCAGGCCCAAAAAATTTAATATGCTGAGAAGATTTATAATATTGAACACATCAATGAAGCGAATTTTGGCTTTTTGGTGGGCACGTAGATAGCCACTGAAAAGTACCCCCCTAGCGCCATCCAAAAATCCCCCCCTCGGATAGCAATCCAAATACTGTCACAGGATTTTAACAGCCAATGTTGATGAAAATCGATATTGGAAAAATGATCACGATGATAGACAAACAAAGCATTATTTTGGGTTATTACCGTCAAGGTAAATAAAAGAAAGCCATCAGCCGGGAATTAGGTATTTCCCAAAAGGAGAATCACTGTAAGATTGGCTCATTTACTTATGAGCCAATCTCATTTAACAGTCTTCAACTCCTATCAGTTACTCTTTCTTCCACTCTAGTGTCTTACTCGCAATTCCTCCTTTGACGGTAATCAAAAGTTGTTCGCCTTCTTCTTTTAGTACGGCATCAAACCATTTACCCTTTTTGACGCCATACAATTTCCCTTTCCATTCTCCATCCACAAATTTAACGTCTTTGAGCAATTGATTGCCTATTTTGGCTTTTGCATTATCAGAAGAGACAATTTTACCTCCATAGACCTCATTTTCTTCGGTGATCTCAATTTTGGTGTTGTCCTCTCCTGTGTTCCAAATACCTTCTAATGAAGTTTGTGCCTGCATGCTGATGGCTAAAAAAAGAATGCAGCACGTGAATGCTAGTTTTTTCATAATGAATTGGTTTGTTTTTTTTAAAATAATTAAGAATAATAACTACTGGTTTTGTTTCATGAATTCTTTGACATTTGCCTTTCGCTCCTCCTTTCTCGCTTTATATACCTTGTATTGATCGGTGCTTAGTAAATCCTTCACCCGGCGGTCTCTGCCTTGAATGAGTGCTTTCATTATTTTTTTATTGGTTTTCATTGAAAAGTCAGTCGCTCTAAGGGCAATTAACCCAATAAAAAAATCTTCGATAATAGCCCTGAAGGCTGGTTTGTCTCTTTCGGATAAATTTAGATCGTAAATAAACTCTTTAACGTTTTCAACGACTTGTTCTTGTTGCTCTTCGGATAAAATGCTTTGAGCAGTAGCAGAATGAATCATTCCGGAAACTAGTAAAGCCGTTGCAATTAAAAATTTCATGATTTTCATGTTGAGTAATTGTTTTACTAACTGATGTTACGCACTCTGAGCCTTTGCTTTGAGTGCAAGAAGTTCTTTGA
>CAZHZT010000233.1:0-3194 GCA_964537285.1 uncultured Saprospiraceae bacterium
TGAATACAGCCTTGATTTTTTGCTACTTTTTCATCAAGGAAAAAGTAGGTAAAGCATTGATTAACAGAGTTATGTCTATTTTTTTACAAACATGAGTCATCCCGAAAATTCGGGATGACTCATGTTTATGTCTTAAGTTATTAAAACGGTATTATTCTATGATCAACATTTTACGTGTTGCTATTTGATTATTAGCTTGTAACTGATAGAAAAGGATTCCAGAAGAAATATCAAGGTTTTGTCGGTCTAAAATTACTTGATTATACCCCTCAATGAAGTCACCTTCAATTATTTTAAGAACACGCCCCATTCCGTCAAAAATGGTTAGTTGTCCTTCTCCGGTAGCCGGCAAAGTGAAGCTTATGATCGTTTGATCCTTGAATGGGTTTGGTTGGTTTTGATGTAAAATGAAAGCACCTTTTGCAGTCAAAGCTGTTTCATCTTGATCAAAACGTAGATCAACAGCTAGCAAATCTAAGCCTTTATCATAGGCTTCTGCTTTGGTGATACGTGAGTCAAGGGTAATAACTTTGCTTAAAGCAGTATTTTCTTTAGCTTTTACAACTAAAGTAAACACAGGCGTTTCGCTGGCGAATTCAAAATCTTTCAGGTGATTCCAGCTAGCTGTAATTGCACCTTTATCAAGAAGAAAACCAAAGTTAGACGTTGTCAATTCCGGTAAACGCCCTCCTTTAACTGCTTCTACATCCATTTTTTCCTGATCAAAGTCCAAAGTAAACTGGAAGCCAAGTAACTGATCAATTTGATTGGCATAGAAAGGAATTTCATAAACCTCTCCAGCTTCCATTTGAACATTATCGACGGTAAAATAGAAGGTTTCCTTGAAATTGCGATCATCCACCTCAACCTGATGTAGTCCCATTACAGGGTTAGCGGAATCATCGATATCTCCGGTTTTGATGGCCATGAAATCTACTGTTGTTTCAGCGCCTAGCATATCAACCATCACACTCTCCGGAAGTTCTTTAACCAATGGGTTGGCAGGATTATCGAATTGATAGCTTCCGTCAATAAAGCGCCAGGAAGTATTATTAGGGAACTCCTCTGTGTTGTGAAGAATTACCGATCGAATAGCGATTAAATCTGTGGTACTAACAATCAAGTTATTATTAACATCAGCTGCAATTACTTTATAAGGAGAACTTAACTTTTCCAGCCCGAGAATATGTTGCTGAATTTTGATAAGGTCGTAAGTAGTAACACCATTATCCGCTTTATCATTATTGAATGGAGAGATTGTATAATCATCACAGGTAGCCAAGGAAGAGAAAAAGTACTCCCCATTGTCAGTAATGGCCTTCGGCATCATCTTAGTTCCATTGAATAACTCTACAGAAGTTCCTTCTAGTTTTTCACCGCTTTCCATTGCCAAAAGACCATGTAAATCAGCAGTGGGTTGATTACTTTGACAAACGGGAACATCTTCGTGAAGCATAGCTACAAATACCTCATCCTGCATGATTGGTGTAGCGATATTTCTGCGAATGACATCTACCATGCGAGTATTAGAAATCTCGATGATCTCATCCGTTTTAAAAGCCGGATCAATTTTATAGTAAAAACGATCGCCATCTCTTAGGCGAGTAAACTGATCTACTAAGACAGTAGTAAGCGTTTGACCAAAAATAGAACCAGTCATAGGTTCTTCTGACAGAAAACCTACCCATGGATCAATTTTATCAATGTCGCCATATAGGTTTTCAAGCGCCGTACATTCATCCGGATTAGAGGTAATCTGATCAAAACTAGTAAACTTGCTCAAGCCATAGTCTTTACGAACGGTATTAAAGTCTGGCAGACCTCTTTCGCGGCCACGATTAATGTTTAGGGAAACCAAATCTAATCCTCCGGAACCAGGAGGGCCAAAAAGGAAGTTTCTTACGCCATCCACAACTTTACAGTCCAGTTCTTGAGCAATTTGGACCGCCATTCCTTTGAAATAAGGTTCGAGGCCCACCTCCATGGTAGGAGGATTGAAGAAGGCATCCTTCAAAGAGATATGTCCTTCCGGAATTACATTTCCTTCCATATCCATGCGAAGGATCAGATCATTCAACATGGTATGCCCCATACGAAAAGCAGCAGTAGAAAAGACATTGGCGATTGTTGGATTCACATATGGGTTGAAGCCCATATAAGGAGGAAGGTGCAGCCCCATTGAAGGTAACCACTCTTCATAAACAATTGCCTGAATGATGCCACTAACCATTCTGCGAGCATGCTGGAAAAGCTCTTCATCGTTCCAGTCAGGATGCTTGTCTTTTAACTCATCACACAAGCGATTGTGTTCTCTTACGAATAAGGTATGATAGGAAAGAAGTAAGGAATTCTCATTGGCTCTCTCATCACCAGCCACAAATAATTTATCAGCCATTCCCACATCATCCCCCATGTGAGGTGCATTTGGATCGATTGGGCTATCCCTTTCTCCGTCTATTGTGTTATAAGGCAATAAGCCTCCTGCAGACAGTTTCATTTTACCATCCTGGAAGGTACGCAGCCAGCTGGCACGCGCCTCATCTGATCCATAAACAGCCGAGCCGTCAATAAAGGCTGTAATTTCATTCATATGTGCCCGTGGGTTGGAAGGGCTGGTACCAGTGGCAGGATCAAAAAGCGCACGCGACATAGGAATGATCACTTGCCCCGTATTAAAAGGATCAAACCAAGGATCCCCTTGTGGAACTAGAATTGGGAAAAATTCTGATCCGTTTGAGGTTAAAGTAACGTCATGATCAAGAAACTGGCCAAAAACCCAGATAAAATCACTTAACTCGAATGGATTGCTAAAAACTCCATTCTGAGCAAATAATTCATTACTTATTTGTCTTGGGTTAGGGCGATCCATTCCGGCTGGGGCAGAAATACCATCAGTATATCCATTGGATACGATATTTAGCATACGGGAATGGGCCGTCCCCCATTCTGGGTGTTGTGGATTGTTCCCGTATCCGTCATAAGAGCGTACTTCTTGTGCATTTAAAAAGCATAAGCAGCTGAAAATAAGAACTGTTAGTAGTAGTGTTCTTCTCATATCAATTAAATTTTCATGGGAATTAGAATTCCTTAAGTTCGTTATTATAATAAATTATAACACTACAAATTTAAAAAATTTATTTGTAACTATTCAGCAATAGCTGAAAAAGATTATAAAAATTAAGAAAAAAAGTTTA
>CAZHZT010000234.1:0-3002 GCA_964537285.1 uncultured Saprospiraceae bacterium
CCGAACTTGATTCGGGACAGCCTAAAATGAATAAACTCGCCGGGGCTCAGATGTTTTTATTCTTTTAACGGCTGCCAGCCTGTCAAAAAGCTAAATTGAATAAGGCCGGTCCTGAAGTATTGATTTACAGCACCTGTTTTAATCACCGTAACAACATGAAGTTCCTTAAAGTTAAGGGATGACTTATGTTTCTAAACGAAACCATTTTCTAACTATCAATCAGTTATACAAAATATTGTAGGCAAATGCTCCCTTTTGGGTAGGTATGACCAATCTCAAGCTGCTGGTTTTTCACAATAAAAAATCAAAATGTTCCGCGATCCCACAATGAATTGTGGGACGGGAACTTAAAATGAAAAATAGCACCTTGTTGTTAACACTACTTAAGTAATTCTGTAAATTACTGAAGGCAGAATTCTACATCAGCCGTCTCCTTTCCTTCACAATCGTGATCGGTACAAGCTTCTACTTCCAGGTGGAAACATGTGCCGGAAGGATATGAGCATAAGTCAAAGTCTTGCTCAAATTCAATCTTTTGATCGTGATTATGCTCATCATAATCGATAATCTTGTCATTTACATCGCCTTCTGGATGCAGTACAATCTCTACCTCATGGTTCTCGTCGGTAGCTTCAATTTCTATGTGAACGTGCACATCAGAGCAATCAGCAAAGACCTCATCGGCTGTAGGCTCAAGGATAGTAATGGTGATCTCATTACCTTTTGGTGTAGGTGTTGGTTCTTCATCCTCGTCATCGTCACAAGAAGTTACCATTAAAACCCCCAATACAAGAGGGATCAAGTAGAATAATTTAAATAATTTCATCGTAAAAAGATTTAGTAATAATATAATTATAAGAAAGCCCACACTTTCGTGCTTCGCGGGCTTATTTCCGGATCGCAGATTACGCAGATGAATACAGATTGTAGGTTAAGCCTTCGGCTTAATACAAGTCAAGAACTAAAGAGAGTTACCCCTTTTTTTGATTAATGTGGATTAATCTTTGTAATCTAAAATAGAGAATTGGAAAGCTTAAAGAGCAGGAGGTCCTCTTAATGAAAGATAAAGTGAAGTGGGTTGAGGAACCCAGCATTCTTGCCAGAGAATAGGATTAGAAAATATTACAGAAGGGGAAAGCAGAGCATAATCTGAATCGATATAAAGAACAGGGGAAAATTGAAAGTCACAAGCAAAACAGTCGTGTTCATGCCCATCGTGCAATCCATCAATAAAAACACCCTCTGTTTCGATGTGATGTTCACAACAGGAATCCTCCTTTTCTTCACCATGATGATGAAAAGATTTTGTTACTATTGCGCTAACAAGCAGCAAGAGTAAGCCAAAGGCGGAAAGTATTCTATATGTGTTCGAATTTAAAATTAGTGCTCTTTTTTTGCAAATATAAACTCAATCATTAATTAATGCAACTTTGTTGCATAATTATGCACTTAAATGACAATGGATTACATTGAAAAATGTTCTTTGCCCTAGTGCTTCAAGAACTAGTAAAGTGTGACTTAGGCTCTTTATGCCTTTATAGCCCGGCACTTCAGTGCCGGGAGAATAATTGTCAGGTTGGGCTTTAGCCCTTTTGTTATTGACAGGCTAAAGCGCCAGGCAAAGAAAAAGCTTAAGTTGACGACATTGAGCCTTAGCGATGGCGAGCATTTTCAACGCAGTTGAAGGGATTTTTCCCTTCAACTGCGTTGAAAACCTCTCCTTAATTGGCCGAAGGCCAAAAAATCCATGTCAATCCGCGTAATCAGCGATCATTTATTTGCCAATTGCCCACATGCCGCATCAATATCCTTCCCACGGCTACGGCGCACCGTTACCATGACATTTTTATCTCGAAGGTACTGTGCAAAGCGATCAATCCGATCTACCGAAGATTTAGTAAAAGAGGCCCCGTCAATAGGATTGTATTCAATGATGTTGATGCGTACCGGAAAGTGGCGACAAAGCTTTGACAAGTTTCGGGCATCATCAATTGAATCATTAAAATCCTGGAAAGCAATATATTCGTAGCTGATCCGATTCTTAGTATTATCGTAAAAGTAGGTGAGCGCATCCATGAGAATAGCCAGATTGTTCTGTTCATTGATCGGCATGATCTCATTGCGTTTTTCATCATCAGCTGCATGTAAAGAAAGAGCCAGATTAAACTTCACCTGATCATCCGCTAGTTTACGGATCATCTTGGCGATGCCCGCCGTACTTATAGTAATCCGGCGAGGAGAAATATCCAAACCCTCCGGAGAAGTTAAGTACTCTACGCTATCCATTACATTTTTATAAGCCAATAAAGGTTCGCCCATACCCATGTAAACCACATTCGTCAGCGGGTGACCATATTCTTCTTCGCACACCCGGTTCACCAGCACATATTGATCAAAAATCTCGGCTCCATCGAGATTGCGAATGCGCTTCATGCGACCAGTCGCGCAAAAGCTACAGGTCAAGCTGCAACCTACCTGAGAAGAAACACAAACGGTATATCGATTATCTTCAGGTACCGGTATCAACACGGATTCGATGAGATGGCCATCATGTAGTTTGAAGCGGAACTTAATGGTTCCATCTGAGCTGTATTGCCGCTTATCTTCCTGGATTCCATTAATTACGAACTGTTCCTGCAGTTTTGCCCGCAGCCCCTTCGACAAATTGGTCATATCGTCGAAATCGTATGCCCCTTTTTGCCAAAGCCATTGCTGAATTTGCTTGGCACGAAATTTTTTATCTCCAATGCCGACCACCCAATCCGTCAGGGTTTGCAGGTCATGTTTTCGGATATCTGTTTTATTTACTGTTTCTATCATCCTTCACATTTCTATAGTTCTTTGACAAATTGTGGAAAATGGAACTTCAAGCATGAGTCATCCTGAATTTTAAGGAATCTCATGTTGTCACCATAATTAATAATAGATGCTGTAAATCAACAATTTGAGGACCGGCCTTATTCAATTTAGCTTTTTGAAAGGCTGGCAGCCGTTAAAAAATG
>CAZHZT010000235.1:0-2960 GCA_964537285.1 uncultured Saprospiraceae bacterium
TCCTTTCCAAATTTTCAAAGAACTTCGTCTTTATTAGTTTTGTATGGTTTCAAAAGGAATAAAGGGAAACTTGCTAACGAAATCCCGTTCTCCCTGAAACTTCCTGAACTGGACACCTACTTCAGAAAAGGAGAGGATGGTATCAAGGTTGGCCCGTTGCTCGAACCAATGTTTGGCTAATATATCTACTGCCAGCTTTTGCTTTGCCAACAATCTTTTTTCAATTACTTCATCCACATTTGCGGAGGTCAAAGGAATTCGAAGCTTGAATCTTCCCTGGATTTTCGAAAAGTCATCAGAAGAAACTTTTGATTCATCACCAACTATTTTCTCAAGGGCTTCCTGGGCGGTTGCGAAAATCCATGATTTCCCTTTACATTTAGTTGCCAGTGTTTCAGCGATGGTCTGCAGGTTGAGCATCAGTTTGGTATTATCACTGATAAACTGCCCTACTTCGTCAACGTAGAAGTTCAATCGAAAGCCATGCCCTTTTTGCTCGATATAAGCAGCTACCTTTTCGCAGAAGTCCTCTACGGAGATCCGATTGTCTTTTCTAAGGGTATCCAGGATATCTTTATACTTTTCAGGATCATCATTGTGAATTTTTCCCAGCGCTTTGGCAACAGCTTCTTTAGTTGGTAGTGGGTAAAACCGGTTGATGAGGAGTGTTAACCTTAAGTTGTAAAGCTTATTAGATAAATCCATCAACGGATTCTACCCACTACCCTTTAGTTTTGGGTGCAAAATATTTTCGTCGCCCGACGGTCCAGTGCTCTCCAGCAAATTCCTCGTAAAGCTCCATGAACTCAGAATACACACCGTCATTGTCTAGCCATCGTTCGAATTCTGCTACATGACGCTGGGATCCAAAATATCCGAGGTGGTCATTAAACACCTTGTAAAAAACATTTAAGATGGCATCCTCATCAGTCTTCGAGGTGATCTGTGCTTGCTGATCGATATTAAAGAGGATGGATTCCGAAGAGATCTTGGTCGATCGCAATACATCACCTTTGAGCAACTCATCTTCTTCGATCTTAGCAGCAAATACTTCTCCTAAGCGAGAACCATTGTATTCTTTGTTTTCCAGAACGTAGGAAAGGATCTTTAAAAGATGAGATTTACCAGATCCAAAGAAGCCCGATATCCACACCCCGTTAACGCCTTGGTAATCATTGTAAGAGCCAAAGAAATCAACGATTTTCTTTGAGATCTCTTTAGTAACTACATACTCGTCTACTTCAGTGAGCACATGATCCTGATCATCGGCCTTGATAACTGTTTCGATTGGTCTGTTTACATCCTTGAGGAATAGTTCATTCAGTTTCATATCTTATAATTGTCCAGATTAAAGGCACGGTAATAGTTATCGTCCTTGAGTTTACCAAATAGCTCCAGAGATTGTCCGGTATACTTCCCTGGAAAGAACATGACGGTGGGGGCTTCCTTTGCCACGTTCTGAAGGTTGTTTAAAATGTTATGCGATCGGATAAAAGGGTAGACATTCCCCACACCAGTGACAAAGTATACTTGTGCATTGGAAGCATCAATAATGTTTTTGACTTTTGGCATCATGACCTCTTTGATATCCAGAACGGACTGCAGTGCATTTTTAAACTGCTCTTTATCCATCTGTTTCTCTAATTCGAAAATTTCCCCTATGCCTAACTGTTCATCGAGGATATTGATGGCGATATCATAAAGATTTAGCTCAAGAATTTTGATTCCCTTCGTCTCCAATTTGTTCTTGAGTCCACGAATCGCTTTTGCAACCTCTAACTCCTGTATGGGGTTATACGTAGAAATGAAGAAAGGGATTTCCCCTCCCAAGGCTTCCATTTTCAGAAACTTCTTCATCTGTATGACCGTCAGAAGGTGTTTAAATTTTTGTGCAATATCATCTTTGTGCATCATGATTTCATTTCTTTGATATCTTGATCAGATATGAGAAATATTTTAAGCAATGCAGGGTTGTCCTTCCTGATCTCATTCACGACCCGTTGATTAACAAATTGGGGCATGATGGTCCTGTCTTTGGTATTATCGATTAATCCCCCCTGCTCCAATATTCTCCAGGTTACCTGCCGAGCTTTTTTCGTCGTAGATTCTGAGAATTCTTCAAGCTCCGGATGCAGTTCCATTTTCCGGTTAAAAAAAGATTGAAAGTCACCATCGGTCATATTGAAATCCAAGGCAATAAATTTTTCCCGAACTACTTCGATGATAAAGTCTCGAATGAAGGCGTACAATTTGCAGATGCCTAACATTGCTAATTGCTTTTGTCCATTAATATCCAAATCAAGCAGCATCCTTCTTTGGGAGGGAGTAAGGAGCTTATATCTTTTGAATAATTCCCTAAATACTCTTTTGTTGGTTCTGGAGTTGGATCGCCTCATGATTACATTTGGATCAGGCACTTCCAACTCTACATCAAGCTGATTTTCTTTCACATAGTTAGCTAGTCGTATAAAGTCGTGAAACTTCATAGACGCACCAGTAAAGGCAAAACTGTATTTAAGATTACTTTCTTTTTCCATCCTGCAATTTAAGGGAACAAAAGAAGCGCTTATATAAAACGGATCTTCTTCCCTTAATTCTACCTTTTTTTACCTAAAAAGGTTTAGCAGGTAATCTAGAAAATCTTTTTTTGATTTCCAATGGAGATTGAAAATATTTTATTTTGGAGAAGACCTATTCCTCAAAAAAGACTTTGTTTTCGAACGAATTGGTAAGTATTGGATTTTGAGGTATTTAGTAATTGATTAAGCTAATAATAGGAGCAGAAAAGTTCTAAATAAACTGATATGGGATTAGGTTAAGACAGTAATAGGAGCGAAACACTCCGCTTGTTCACCCCCCAAACAAAAAAAGAGTTACAACTAACTGTCATAACTCTTTCATTTAAAAAGTCGGGGCGGCAGGATTCGAACCTGCGGCCCCCTGCTCCCAAAGCAGGTGCG
>CAZHZT010000236.1:0-2948 GCA_964537285.1 uncultured Saprospiraceae bacterium
GGGTTATCATTTTGAAGTTCCATTTTTTCACAATTTATGTCAAAGAACTAAAAAACTTAGAGTCTGGTTCAAGGTATTAGCAATGAACTGTCTCCGTAACTTAAAAAGCGGTAGCCGTTATCCAGTGCTTCCTGATATACCTTCCGCCAATCATCCCCGATAAAGGCAGCGACTAAGAGAATTAAAGTGGAGTTTGGCAGATGGTAGTTGGTGACAAGCCCGTCACACATCCTGAAAGTATAGCCTGGGTAGAGAAAGATTTCTGTTTGACCTCCCAGGTGATTGAGTTGGTGTTGATCCATGTAGTGCAGCACATTTTTCAAAGCAATGTGCTTGTTTATAGCTTCTATTTGATAAGGATCTTCCTTTCGGATGTAAAAGTCTTCCTTCCCATGGTGAAGCCGTACTCCAAACCAGTAGAGACTTTCCAGGGTTCGCATGGAGGTGGTACCCACGGCAATGGTCTGAGTGGTTGAAAGCAATGATTCAATGACGTGTCTTTGAATCCACAGCTGCTCGTTGTGCATTGGGTGCTGGGAGATGTCATCTGTTTTGATAGGCTGAAAAGTACCTGCAGAAACGTGAAGGGTCACGTACTTTGTATGAATACCTTTAGCTTCCAGTTGATTTATGAGTTGATCTGTAAAGTGTAAGCCTGCGGTGGGAGCCGCCACGGCTCCGTCCATTTTAGAATAAACCGTCTGGTAGCGATCCTTATCCTCTTCCTCTGCTTCACGCTGGATATAAGGAGGCAGGGGAATCTTTCCGATCTCCGTTAGTATTTGGCTAAAGGTCATTCCCTCCCATTCAAAAGTTACCGCATCCTCCCCGGTTCGGGTTGCTGTAAATTTAATGGATTTATTGGCCAGAGCGGTGCCTTGCTTCCATTTTTTTGCATTACCGATCATGCACTTCCAGGTACAGGATTTCTGGCTGATCATTACTTCCTCATGCGTTTTAGAGGGGGCTAGTGGTTCAAGTAAAAAGATCTCTATTCGAGCTCCTGTATCCTTGTGTAAGATGATCCTGGCTGGAATCACCTTGGTGTCATTAAAGACTAATGTTGCCTCTTTAGGGAGCTGATCTACAATTGCACTAAAAGGATGATGTTGGATATCTCCTTTTCGGTACACTAGTAACTTTGATGTACCCCGTTCCTTAGGTGGATGCTTGGCGATCCGTGATTCGGGTAGTTCGTAGGAGAAGTCATCTAATTTCAGGTTCATACTCAGTTTTTCTGATCTTCAAGTCTTTTATGTTAATTTCAAAAACTTACCACAAATTAAGTGGGTGCATTTCATTTTGTCGCTGTTCTTTAGAAGGTGTTTTCCTTAGAGAGAGGCAGGCGGCCGCGTGCCTCTCTTTACAAATAATCTCTTCTCTTGCCGGCAGCGACAAAATGAAATGAGCCCAATAAAAGTTACCCTTCGAGCAGAATGAAATATCTTTTATCGCTTTTTCATTTATTGCAGTGGCGGTAAAATGGGACAATTTTCTGAAATGCACCCTATCAGGAGCTACAGAGCAAGTATATTGTATAGACAAGGTAAAATCCGAGTAAAACCCCTGCTTCCCAACGGTCTAACTTTTTCTTTTGTCCGGTCAGCATTGAAGTAAGCAGAAAAATTGTTCCTCCAATTAAAATATACATGTCCAGATTAAACTTAGTATTATACTCAATTGGGTTGATAATACTACTCATTGACAAAATCAAGAGAATATTGAAAACATTTGAACCAATAACATTCCCAATGGCTATATCACTATTCTTTCTTGTTGCGGCAACTATCGAAGTTACTAATTCGGGTAGTGAAGTTCCTGTGGCAACAACAGTCAAGCCGATTATTTTTTCACTAAAACCCATTGCAGTAGCGATACCAACGCTACTAGCAACTACTAGTTGTCCACCTAATATCAAACTGCCAAAACCAACAATTATTTGCCCCCAAATCTTTATAATTGATTTCTGATTTTCTGTTGTATTAGCTTGGGGGGCATTTTTCATTTGATTAAAAATATGGTAGTGGGTAAAACCGGTTGATGAGAAGTGTTAACCTTAAGTTGTAAAGCTTATTAGATAAATCCATCAACGGATTCTACCCACTACCAAAAATATAATACAAGAAAAGACAAAACAATAACAACATAATCAAGCCGTCAAAGCGACTCAAATAAGTAGCTCCGGTAAATACGAAATCATTAAGCAGGAACAATAACAATACTGAGACAAACAGAGAAATGGGTATTTCTCTCCATGCAGTCGAATTTTGGATTTTGATCGGTAAAATTAGCCCTGATAATCCAAGAATAATAAATAAATTGAAATTGTTGCTTCCAATAACATTTCCAAGAACGATGTCAGAGTAGCCTTTTGCAGAAGCAATAGTGTTGACGACTAATTCAGGGGCAGAAGTTCCAAAAGCTATAATCGTTAATCCAATTACTAAATCCGATACCTTGTATCTTTTTGCTAATGCGGAAGCTCCGTCAATAAGCCAACTTGCTCCAAATATCAAGGATATAAATCCAGCAATAACCAATAAAACAAGAATTATCATATAATCTTCTTTCGTTTCAATGTTAACGAACTAGAACTAGTGCTTCAGGAACTAAATCCTTGACACTTTTGACGGCTTCTTTTGGCGGCCTACTTCGTTGCTCATCGGTCACGTAGCTTTGCAGGCTGGCCGGGAAGAGCTAAATAGTGGCCTTTACTCTTTTTTTGACTACTGATAATCAATTGCTTGAATTGAGAAATCGATAGAAATTTGCATTCCCGGCCAGTCTGTTTGGCTATGCTCCCTCTTCGCGCCTCGTTTGCCACCAAAAAAATCACCTCTAAAGCTATCAAGGATTTAGTTCCTGAAGCACTAGTATTGTGGGCTTCCGCTACTGTCGTCAACTTATGCTTTTTCTTTGCCTGGCGCTTTAGCGCCAGGTGTAGTGTT
>CAZHZT010000237.1:0-2928 GCA_964537285.1 uncultured Saprospiraceae bacterium
AAGAGAAGTCACCTACGAAACCGGCTACCAGGCAAAGCTTCAAAAATGCGTGATTAAGGAGGTAGAAAGTGAAATCTTAAGAGCTGGCGATGTTGGTATACTCACAGCTGAAGAAGGCAACATCCATTCGATTATGCCAAATGAATTTACCCAAATGATAGATGTATTTACGCCAGCTTACCAGAAAGATACTAAAGCGAATTGGTACAGTGTCAATGAAGAAGGTTATTACAAAGATCAAAAGAATTTGTTTGAAGCTGAATACGCAATTGATTAAACTATGAAAATAGAAAATCCAACAATAAGTATCAAGTACTCTTACGCCAGATTGACATATTATGTAACCTTTTTCTTTCTTTTTTCACTTTTTTTAAGTTGTGACAATAACGAAAAAACGAAGTTTAAAAAGGCAGAATTTATTGGTCACGGTTTTCATGGTTACATAGGTTATCATTCTACACCAGACACCGCTTATGGTATGGGCGTTTCGTTTTACACCGCAGCATGGCCTCTTATAGATAATCCTTTACGGGGTCTTCAGATTGGTTTGCCGGGAACTTGGATTATGCCAAATAATAGGGATAACAAAACAATCGAGTTTTGTCCAGAAGGCACCACCATACACAGCGTAACCGCCTTTGCGCCAACATATCAGAAAGTATTTCAAACATTGGAGGGAGGGCTTGGGTATTGGGCAAGAAACAAATACCGTTATGGTCCGCCAAAATTTAGTATGAATTCTACACCTCAGTGCTATGATTACGAAGTTGCCACGCCAGGCTGGTCTTTTTTTTATGATGACCAGTCGCTTCCTGATAGTCTGCTGGGTGTAGCCCAACTGAGTAACAGATTGTTGATTCCTCCTGATGCCCTTACCTTCGATGGTAACCCAAATGGCGAATTCATGGGATATGCTTATATGGCATTGCCTTTTACAGACGCTTATAATAATTCAAAAGTAAATATTGGAAACCAAAATTGGACTTGTTTTATCAATACGGAAAACTTCAAAGGGCCCATTGCTTATTATTTACCGGAAACCTGGACTAAATTTTCAGAAATATATCCTGAAATAGAAGGAAGAGGACTAGATGTCCGCCCTGGAATCGTCCATGGTGGGGCTATGGAAATTAATACCGTCCCAAGTTTCAGGCAATATGATTCTGACAGCGCCTTGTATTTAAAAATACCAAAATTGAATTTTCCTATTGACTCTACAGGAAAGGCTTCTCTTGTTCAGGACTTAAGATACTACAATAAAAATGCATTGTATAATGAAATTTTGAATTGGAGAAAAAAAGGAGTGCCCTCAGATGGTACATTTAATAATGACGGTATGTCTCAACCCAAAATGGATTCCACCTTTTCATCGCTCGATATATATGGTATGGAACTAAAAGGTGTAGAAGCTATTTTTAAACCCTTTGCAGACAATATAAGCTTTGGCTACGATTGGGGTGGCACTGTTTTTCAGAAAGGAACTTTTCCTGAATACTACAAAAGGGAAGGCGATGCTTTTATTCCTATTGAAGAATCGAAAGTCCCTAAAAACTTGGGATTAATAGAGGCTGAATTTCCTATTCAGGAAAATGCTAATACTTATTTCTCTCCCGAGAAAGGCAGTTGGAAAAATCCCGGACCCGCAAGTGGCCCTTACGAAGCAACGCTAAATGATGGTTCGCAAGTGACTTATTATTGGTACAAATTTATTGACCAGCCTGTTTTTGGCCAATTCAATTGGTCGGAAGAAAAAAAATCAGCCTTACAATCATTAATTGAAAAAATTCATGCAGAATGGCCTATTGATAGAGATTATATGCCTGTGCCAACATTTGGCCAATTAGTGAGTATAGATGAAAATCTACTTGTAACACCACCCAAAGGTATGGAAGTGGGTTATGTGCCGATAGTTGTAAAACAGGTATTCAACGATTAAATATTCCTCAACCAATAAAACTAAAGTAAATACATTTGAAGAATGCGTTTTAATAAAAAGCAGCCTGATATGAACACGCTAAGAATTTTACCTAAACAAAATGCGCCAAATTTGCATGAATCAAAACAACAGTTCAGCAACTTTAGCACCTCTATGTTTCGAACCGTTTGGCTCCGACTTATCACTGTCGCTATTGTCGTTTGGGGACTTAGTCTGCCACTGATGGCTCAGGAATCCCAAACACTACTCGACAGCATTGAAGCTCGACTACATGATGTTCATGAGAAAGGGATTTACTGGCCTAAATATGCCAATGTAAGGTGGCATCCTGATGGTTCAGGCTATATTAAAACCGAGGGTGAAGATCAATTTAAAATAGACATCATTTCGGGTGACGAAACAAAGATGAGTGAAGAAGAAATTAAAGCGCTCGAGAAAAACAGAAAACTGTCGCCCGATCAAACAATGGAATATGAGTATCGCGATGGGAATTTATTTGTGAAGCCTGCGTCCGGAGGTGATGAGCACCAAATCACGAATAATGGACGGCCTGATGAAGTTAATCACTGGGGATTCTCCTGGAGTCCGGATGGTCAATATCTGGCATTTGTAGAGCAGGACAAGGCTGAAGTCCGCGTACGTACATATCTTCTCGGTGATGAACCCTCCTACCCAAGCTTAAAAAAGCAATATTTTCCCCGCGTTGGTGGAAAAATCTCGAAATATCGTGTTGGTATCGCTCACGTAAATTCTAAGGATTTAAAATGGGCTCAGCTGGACAGTCCCGAAGAGGGTTTTTATCTGGGTCAGGTTGAATGGTCCAATGATGAATTAACTATTGAATATTTAAGTCGCTTTAGAGATCATCGGAAAATTTTACTGGCAAACCCTGAGAACGGAAAAGTACAGCCCATTTTTGAAGAATCAGATTCAGCTTGGGTCATGGCCAGCTATGAGGTCAATAGCGGTGTGGAATGGTTTGATGATGGCAA
>CAZHZT010000238.1:0-2877 GCA_964537285.1 uncultured Saprospiraceae bacterium
TTTTATGTCAAAGAACGGAAAATTATAGAACTATTTATAATTTAAAGCACTAGTTCTATTTCCGCCAAACAGAATTTGGCGGACATACCGACGCAGGTATAACCTACGCCGAACGGGGGTGGTGCCAGAGTTGTAACCAATATCGTAATATCGGAAACAACCGTTTACTTGCTCACCATTTACGACAAATCAGATAAAGATAATTTGACCGACAAAGAACTCGAAGAATTGCTGCAGCTTGTGCCAGAGTGAAAAAGCCTCAGTTAAACTGAGGCTTGATTTTCCAATTTTGCCAATGTTTCTTTTAATGAATCTTTTGTAGTCTCTCCGTTAATTTCTGGATTAGCCAATTCAAATATTACTTCTTGATGATACTCGTTTCCAAAACCGATGTCATCTCTACATTCAATCATATTAGCCCACTTCACAAGTGTTTCTAACTCAACTTTATCTTCAAGATACCCTTTGATTACACTTGATAGGTGTGATGAATTTATTTCAATCAATTCTTCTTCACTGTCCCAAGGGAATGAGGATATTTCATTTTCCAGACAACACAAATTTCCGTTCATTGAAACAATATCTTCTAATATTTCTTTTCTTGTTCTCATGCCTAAAATTTAGGTTTTACATGAATAATTTTACCTGCAGGATCATAAGTGGTTTTTGTCATTTTAAACGTTTCACCCGCAGGATTAACCCATTTTTGATACACCGCTTTTGAGCCAGGAACTTTTCCTGGTGATGTTGCTTCAAACATATAGTTCCCATCATCTAATTGCCTATAGTTTGCACTTGATTTAGAATTGGCTGGCACTTTCTTAACAAAACGATTAAAATTACTTCTTACTGATTTGTCTAAAAATTTAGGATTAAACCCTTTAGGACTTTTCGTTCCGCCAGTTCCTTGAGCCATCATCAAAATAGTCCCAACAATATCTGGACTAAATATTTCCATCATGGCCTCGGCTGCATTGGAGTTTGGTTGGTCTAAAATGGTAGTAGCATGATTGGCTACAAAATCAGCATGCCACGCATCAAACTGTCCATCTACATCAACTACATCTCCAGGATCAACGTTAGAATACTCAACCCCATTTTCTGTTCTATTATCTCCATACTGAGCCTGTATTATTGCATTTGCCTGGTCATAAGTAATTCCTGCATCTTCTGCCAATGTTCCTGCATGATCTCCTGCTTCTGCTGTCCAAGTTCCATCGCCATTGTCTATCCATTCCCCGTGTCGCCCATCAGGATCTATAAAAATCAATGGGCTGTTCCATACATAGTGATATGGACTCCATCCGACATTGAGCGGAGCATCCGCCAGCGGATCCACCGACAAGAACCGCTGCTTTCAGAGGTCATCATAAAGGTACAGAATCGATACCTTCCTTACCAAAAAGAAGTTTAAGGATTTCTTTCAGAAAAATATCGCTACTCTGTAAAATGAAAAAGCCATCCCGAAGGATGACTTTCATTTATTTCCCAATATAAGTTTGTAAGTGTTTATTAAATAAAAACATAAACACTACTATTCCTATTATTGCATTGTAAGCACCATTCCAAAAATTCGATGGAGACGCTAAATATGTATAGATAAAATATTCGGCAACTATCACAATAGCTAATACCAACCATTGAATATTTGGCTTTTTAGATTTAAATGACAGATAAACTGGTGCCGAGAATATTAGCGTGCAAACTACTGGCATAAATAGAAATAGCCAAAGATAATAATACCAATCCTCGTTGGTATTGAGTTCATTAAATTCTATCAAAGCATAATTGCCACTCTTAAACATTTGTAGTAGATAGAACAAAATATACTTTACAAACCAAAACAAAATAATATTTACTATAGATGGTCTTAGCATAATCAATTGTTATATCTTAAATAAAAGGATGGTGCTGGTCTACGAGGTGTAGTAGTTACATCTACACCACCTCGACCATTATCACTAAAACTACTTGTATTCCTTCCATGAGTCCCTGTGAATGAAGGCTGATTATATTTAAATAGTTGATTTCCATTTACAGATAATGTTGCGGATGGGAATACATCCGTTCCCGCCGAAACAGATAAATTACCTCCAGAAAAATTCAACTTTAAACTTTGTGCAACATTAACTATATCGTACCCCATAAGATTTAACCCAAGATGTTCAATAGGTGAAACACTTGCATGTTGCTCAAAATTAAGACTATAAGAACCTAAAGTTCCATCTGCATTTGTTGATGAAGTTGCAGACGCTTTATTCTGATCATTACCTAAACCAGGAAAATAATCTCGACCTGTACCAACTGGTGTAGGTCCGATAGCTACACTTTTAGTTGCAGAAATTCCAGTTAATTCACCTGAACTATTTTCGCTTCCAGTAAGAGTTACTGTTGATGTAAGTTTGTCTCCTGCAGGAGCACTGCCACCAGGTCCATCCCACAAGTCAGCATCAATGTAACTATTAAAGGTAAATGACAAAGACTTTCCTAAATAGGTTTCTCCTGCTTTGGTAGATGCTTGGTCATTTGCATTATTATCCCAGTATATACTTCCATCTGAACGCTTTACAAAATCATCAGGGGCTCTCCCGTCAGGATCTACAAAACGAATTGGATTGTTGAACACAAAATTATACGGCGACCAGCTTGGCATATCACCTGCCAACGGATCCACACCCGTAAACCTCTGCACGACTTTTCGCCCAGCTTCACTCCTAAAGATACACCCTTTTTTCTTTCAACTGAAAGATTTCAATTGAAGGGTTCAGATGAAAGAAAAAAATTGACCTCGATTTTTAGTGGGTAAATAGCGGAGTGGAGCGCAGCGGAACGTAGTCTTTTGCCCACTAAAAATGAGGAGGCAACCGAAGGGCGGCA
>CAZHZT010000239.1:0-2813 GCA_964537285.1 uncultured Saprospiraceae bacterium
CTTTCCAAATTTTCAAAGAACTTCGTCTTTATTAGTTTTGTATGGTTTCAAATTTCATTCTTCTGAAACTTTAAGCTTATGATAAAAAGCATTATCATTGACGACGAAGCGAAAAGCATTTCCACCCTAAAAACATTGCTGGAACAATGCCATACCCCTGTTCAGGTTATCGGAGAGGCTCAAAATGCCAAAGATGCCTACAATCTTATTATCGCTAAACAAGAGGAAGTGGACGTTCTTTTTTTAGATGTTGAAATGCCTATCGAAGATGGTTTTGACCTATTGAGCAAATTTTCAAATCCATTTTTCCGGGTTGTTTTCGTAACTGCTTATGATCGCTTTGCCCTCAAAGCCATTAGATGTTCTGCCCTTGATTATCTTCTGAAACCTGTAAATATTAACGAATTACAGGCAACCATTAAGAAAATTGAGGCAATTGCCAATGAAGAGAAAACTTCTCAACAATACTACAAGTTACTTGAAAATATCAGGATATGGAGAAACGGACAAGAAAAAATGGCCGTTCCTCACCGAGAGGGATTCGAATTTTTAACCTTTGACGAAATAATAAGAATTGAAGCCGATGGAAATTATTCCATTATTTATTGTACTGGAAAAAGAAAACTCGTTGCTACTCGCAAAATCAGTGTATTTGAAGACATGTTGAAAAATCTCAACTTTTTCCGTGTGCATCGCTCTCATCTCATCAACCTCAGCTACTTAAAAGCATTTAGAAAATCCAATGGCGGATTAGTGATTTTAGAAGGGAACACTCAAGTACCGGTCGCCAAAAGCCGATTCAGATTGCTTACCCAGCGTTATAAAAGTTAGTTCCTCTTACAGGGAGAAAGCATTATCAATTATGATAATGCTTTCTCTGTTTAGTCCTTTGACATAAATTGTGAGAAATGGAACTTCAAAATGATAAACCTTTCAGCCACAAGGGCATTCAAGGCGTATCATTTTGAAGTTCCACACAATTTGTCAAAGAACGCTCTGTTTTAACAACAATTCTCGTTTTGGAAATCCAAAGCTAAATTTACGCTGCTTCGCGGCGATATTTTCTTTTGAGGCAATCCGAAAGGGCTATTTTGCTGCGCAAAATAGCCCTTTCGGATTGCCTCTCAAAGGAATTTCGCGCCGTAGGCGCGTTTGTGCTGTTTTAATAAAACCCTTCCCTGCCGTAGTCACGTCATTTTTCTTAGTGAGCTTACTAAACTTTTACTTTTCTCAGCTGGTTAGAACAACCATTAAAGAAAAACAGAATCAATCAATTATTTAATTACAAAATATTTAAAATCATGAAGCATTTTACACTAGGTTCCTTATTTATTTCCCTGCTTGTATTGTTTATTCTTACAATGAGTAACAGCAGCGGGGCATTACCCCAAAATACGGGTGCCCCCGGAGATCAGACTTGCGGACGTTCCTCTTGCCACAATATTCCAGCTAATGCAGGCTCAGCCAGTATAGCCATTGATGTTTCAGGAATGAATAGTACTTATACTCCGGGAGAAACAAAGACTTTAACTTTAACGCTGACGAACAGTAGCTTTTCCAAGCATGGCTTTCAGATTTTGGCATTAGATGCTAATAACGCAAACGCGGGAACATGGATATTGACGGCCCCAGGTGAAACCAAAGTTGTTGACGGTATATCTGATCCTAGTAGAAAATATGTTACACACACCTCCGGCGGTAACTTACAGAATTCATGGTCGCTTGATTGGGAGGCTCCCGCAAATGATCAAGGCGATGTCACTTTCTATGTATCCATGATTGCCGCTAACGGTAATGGAACAAGTTCCGGAGATCAGCTGTATGTGGACAGCCAAACCATTTCTTTTGAAGATCCTATTAACTCAACAGCAAACCCGGAAGGTTTTGACATTAAGGTTTTCCCAAACCCTGTTAAAAACAATCTTTTTATTTCCTCTTCAACCGAATCAATCGAGTCCGCTACGATTTTTAATTCGAAAGGAAAGGTTATTGAATCACTTGACATTCAAAACACCCAAAAAACGGTGGATATGAATGACTATCGTTCCGGAATGTATTTTATGAAGTTGAAGATTGGAGGAGAAACGCTGATAAAGCCTATTTTAAAGCTATAAATTTACAGTGGCTCTAGCAGTAGTATTTTTTAGAGACAGTCCGAAAGGGATTTTGGCAAAGCCAAAATCCCTTTCGGACTGTCTCTAAAAAAATTACGCCGTAGGCACATATATTTATTTATTCTAGTTCTTTAAATAGTTTTTGATTTTATAAATAGGCTCCGGATGATTTCACTTGGTCGAAATTGATTTAGGAAGCCCCTGAAGCTGGCCGTTAGGCCTACCTGATCGTAGCCCTGGGTTCTCCCAGGGTTATAAGATATAGGGATCAACTTCCGCGTAGCGGAAGCACATCAAAGGTTATTACTCTTGTGTAATGTACTACTACTCAATGTCATTAACTTAAGCTTTTTCTTTGCCTGGTGCTTTAGCACCAGGTGTAGTGTTTAGACTTATCGAGGCTTTAGCCCATTAATAACAGAAGGGCTAAAGCCCAATCTGACAATTATTCCTCTCGGCACTGAAGTGCCGGGCTATAAAGAGCTTAAGTTGACGACGTTGATGCTACCTCGAAAGAAATCAGGTAGAATAATCTTTTCCCCGAGAGGATCTGAGGCTACGATCAGGCAGGCTCAACGGCCAGTTTTTTGTTCTTAAAATATCTAACCAAATGAAATCATGTAGAACCTATAAATAAAGGGAAAGGCAAAAAAAAAGCCCCGCGGCATGCGAGGCTTAAGTTTGCTCAGAACGTCTCTG
>CAZHZT010000240.1:0-2810 GCA_964537285.1 uncultured Saprospiraceae bacterium
CATTTACCTTGCTAAATGCCAGAATAGGAGCAAGTTTAGCCATTGGTAAGCAAGACCTTGATCTGTTCATTACAGGAAGTAATCTGGCCAACGAAACCTATTTTGATCATTTGTCGGTTACCAAACCGCTAGGACTAAACATGATAGGTCGAAACATCATGATTGGCTTACGCTTACCATTTGGTTTTGACACAAAGAGATACAATTAATCACAATAAATTCTAAAATTCAACACAATGAAAAATTCAATGTATTACCATCTTAGTATTCTCCTGCTAACCATAGTTCTGGCTGCTTGTGGCAATCAGGATAAAAAAGAAAACCAAGAAGCTGCGGAAGCACCCGAAACGGTCAAAGCAGTAGCACCCGAAGTGGTTTTTGAAAATCAATACGCCGAAGTGGTAAAAGTAAGTCTGGCCCCGGGAGAAGCCCTTGCCGCTCACAAAGGAGAGAAGCGGGTGATTTATTCGCTTTCTGATTATAGTATTGAATGGGAAGAAGCCGGCAAGGATGAAGGCACGAAAACGTGGAAAAAAGGGAATATTCACTTCCACGAAGCTGGTAGTCACGCTGCTAAAAACAATGGGGACTCTACGGCCGAATGGCTGGCATTTGTCAAAAAAGATGTCGCCTTACCCGAATGTGGAGAGAATACCCTGGAAAACGACGTAAATAGTGTTGCTCCTGATTTTGCTGATCAACGCTTCGATAATGAGGTATTCAAAATTACCGAAGTGAGCCTCCCACAAGGAGAAAATATACCCATGCATGCTGGTGTAAATCGCATAATCTATTCTCTTTCTGACTATCAGATCGTCTACGAATCGGATCAAGAAGGTAAAGGGGAGAAGATGTTCAAAAGCGGCAACATCCATTGGCACGAAGCCTGCCAGCACGCCTTGGAAAACACGGGCGAAACAGAAGCAAAGTTCTTAGTCATAGCTTTTAAAAATTAATTACACTGTAACTTAAAAACAATATGACTTCCAATAAAAAACTCCCCGTAACCGTATTGAGCGGATTTCTTGGAGCAGGAAAAACAACCCTTCTCAACCACGTTTTGCACAACAAAGAAGGCTTAAAGGTAGCCGTAATTGTGAATGATATGAGCGAAGTAAATGTGGATGCCGAATTAGTAAAAAGCGAAAACACGCTCTCTCGTACGGAAGAAAAACTTGTGGAGATGAGCAACGGCTGTATCTGTTGCACCCTGCGAGAAGACTTAATGATAGAGGTAGAACGGTTGGCAAAAGAAAATCGCTTTGACTACCTACTCATAGAAAGTACAGGGATAAGCGAACCGGTGCCAGTTGCTCAAACTTTTTCATTCGTGGACGAAGAAAACGGCATTGACCTATCCCGTTTTAGCTATGTTGACACCATGGTTACAGTGGTTGATGCCTTCAACTTTTTTAAAGACTTTGGCAGTCCGGAGACCTTAATGGATAGGGAGTTGACCGATATGGAAGATGACCACAGAACCATAGTAAACCTACTTACAGACCAAATCGAATTTGCCAACGTCATCATTTTGAATAAAACAGACTTAGTTACAGCAGATCATCTTGGAATCCTCAAAGCAGCTATTCATAAACTCAATCCGTCCGCTAAGATTATTGAGTCTAGTTTTAGCAAAGTGGCACCCAAAGAAATCTTGAATACAGGTTTATTCAATTTTGAAGAAGCAGAACAAAGTGCAGGTTGGATAGAAGAGCTGAACAAAGCCGAACATACCCCTGAAACAGAAGAATATGGCATAACTTCCTTTGTGTATCGAAGTAAAAAACCTTTTGACCCAAATCGTTTTTGGCATTATGTTCAACACAAATTCCCGAGCACTATTATTCGCAGCAAAGGCTTATTTTGGTTAGCTTCCCGACCTGAACAAGCATTGGTCTGGAGTCAAGCCGGTGGTTCTTTAAAAGCCGATAGTGCAGGTGTTTGGTGGTGCAGTATGCCCTACGAAAAAAGAATCCAATATTTAGCATTTATAGAGAATCAAAAACACATAGAATCAGGTTGGGATAAAACCTTAGGCGACCGAAAAAATGAAATCGTTTTTATCGGTCAGGACATGGATAAAGAAAAAATCAAGTCTGCCCTAGAAAATTGCTTGTCATCAGATGAGGAGCTGATTAAAGGGGCTTGGAAAACAGGGTATGATGATGATTGGCCTGTTGAAAGGGCATACATTTTGGAATAAAAGTGCGGGCTACAACATTGTATAAGCGCAATGCGGGCTTGTATGGCAAATAATGAGTATTTTTGCTCCTAACAAACCTTGCCGTGTACAGACTGTGAATCGCTCCGAAATCCCGCACTACGCTTATACTTGACCGTTGAACTAAAACCGCTATCGCGGTTAATTCTGCCCGGTTTCCAATAAAATAAGTATAGTACTAAGGTTTAAATTATTGATCAATAAACCTTAGTATTATGAATGCTTATGAAAAAGCTTTCCGTCGGCATTTAGAGATCGGGCATTACAGTCCAAGTACGGTAAAAAGCTACCTGAGTCATTTTCGTAAATGCCACAAGTATTTGGGAGGGCATCCCAAGGATTGGAGCACAGAGCAGCTGTGTGATTATTTCCATTATCTTGTGAAGACATACAATTATTCGTTTTCCTCTTTAAACCAGTCGATGAATGCGCTTAAATTCCTGTTTGAAAAGATTTTGAATAGGGATTGGCCTATAGCGAAGCTGCCTCGGCCTCGTAAAGTAAAGCGTTTACCACAGGTGATTGGTGAGAAAAAAGTCTGGCAGCTCATAAGGAATCCGGGAAATATTAAACATCGTGTTATTCCGGA
>CAZHZT010000241.1:0-2764 GCA_964537285.1 uncultured Saprospiraceae bacterium
ATATTCGTCATACTTGCTACCTTTATGATGACCTTTGAAAGCAGAGGTTTCCGAGGGTCGATCCGTTGGCGGACTGGGCACCCGGCTGGACACCCTATCGCTATGGCTTTGATAATCCTATTTTGTACACGGACCCCAATGGACTTTTTGAGAGTAAGAAGGAAGCGAAGAGGTATAGAAGAAAGAGTACGGATCTCAGTTGGTGGAACAGTTCCATCAAAAAGAACAAAGATGGTACTTTTGACATTCGGGATGGCAATTCCCATCTGGCGATTACGAAAAATGGAGATGGAGAAATAGAATACTCGGCAGCGGCGTCACCACTACAAATCGGGGAGACAAGAGATGTAAAGGCTCCGGATCCAATGGGCGTTAATTACTCTACAGGCATTTTTGGAGATAAAGCTACTGAGGTTTATATTGGAGATGGCGACTGGGTTAATTTGGGCAACTACAGATCTAGGCAGTCCGCAGAAACGGTGGCGATGTTGTTTCCAATTGGTGGGCCTGTTAATGGTGGTTCGTTTTTATGGAAAGTTGGCCAGTATAATAAAATAAGGGGATTACAATCTGGACTACATGCTCACCATGTTGGGCAACAAGCGATTATGAAAAAGTTTATAACCGGTTATGATCCTAAAACAGCACCTTCAATATTGGTTCCTATGCTAGGACACACGAGAAGAGGGCCTACAGGTCGATTATCAACCCGAACAGCAGGGTTTACAAATGCTCGACAAGTGCTTGCCAGAGATATAATGGAATTAAGACGGGTTTACCCAGGGATTCCTAATAGTGCCTTAAGAGAGTTAATTCAATTAAATAAGCAGATGTATCCATCTGCCTTTATAAAGTAAAAATATGGATTCAAAAGGGTTTGTTAATGAGATTTTTAATCAAGTCATTACTGGCGGTATGAATGTATACCAGGACTTGTTTTCGAATACTGATTTAGAAAATGTAACTGATGAATACTGGAAAAGGGCGTTAGCATTTTTTAATAATCTTGGAGAGCAAGAAAGGACCGTTTTTTTCGAAATAGTCCGACAGATTTCTGTGGATACCACAGCAGAAATATTGGCAATACTTGATGGTGTTTCAAGGTTAGAGCATCAGGAAGAAGAGTTTTCACTAACGGTGGAAAATTCAAGTGAACCACTCAATGGTGATTTAAAGGATATTTTCTTGGAGTTGGAAGAAGACTTTGATGGAAATGATTTGCACTTTTAAGGTAAGTGTCCGTGTTTTTGTTTCAATTCCCAAAGAGTTCAGGTAAGGTTACGGTCTAACAACTGTTTCTTTAAGCTAACAAAATTGACTCATTTAACACCGTCGTCCTGTTCGAAGATAAAAACCAGGATGGCAAACTAACCACCGAGCAGGACACCCAAGACCCCCGTTCGGCGTAGGTTATACCTGCGTCGGTATGTCCGCCAAATTCTGTTTGGCGGAAATAGAACTAGAAAAGCCATTAGGTGAAATGCCGCCACATGGCTTTTCCTCTTTCAACCGCCCTTCAATTGAAACAAAAAAGGGTGTATCTTTAGAAATGAAGCTGGGCGAAAAGTCGCGCAGGGGTTTTGGTTTGTGGATCTACTGGCGGATGCTCCAGCTAATATTGGATGGTCTCCATATGCGTATGTATGGAACAGTCCAATAAATGCGATTGATCCTGATGGAAGACATGGGGAATGGATAGATAACGGTGATGGAACGTGGACAGCAGAAGCAGGAGATCATGCAGGAACATTAGCCGAAGATGCAGGAATAACCTATGATCAGGCAAATGCAATTATTCAGGCACAATATGGTGAGAATAGAACTGAAAACGGGGCAGAGTATTCAAACGTTGATCCTGGCGATGTAGTTGATGTAGATGGTCAGTTTGATGCATGGCATGCTGATTTTGTAGCTAATCACGCCACTACCATTTTAGACCAGCCAAACTCCAATGCAGCTGAGGCAATGATGGAGATATTTAGTCCTGAAATTGTTGGAACAATATTAATGATTGGAGAGTATGGGATTGGAAGAAATCTTCCAAAGCCGAGAGGATATAATTTGAAGGGATTGCCTGTAAAGCCTCAGTTAAAGTACCCTGGTAGCGATCCTACAAAAGCTCCCAAGGGTTATGAATGGAGAGGGAAACCTGGATCAAGTCCTGGTTCAAAGAATGGAAATTATTATAATCCAAGAACAGGGGAATCATTAAGGCCGGACCTTAATCATCCTGACCCTATAGGACCTCATTGGGACTATCGAAATTCGTCAGGGGATTGGTTTAGGATGTTTCCTGATGGTTCAATTACTCCTAAATAATAAAATATTATGTGTTTAAAAAAGATACCAGCATCAGATGATTGGAGAAGACAAGGGCAGGAAAATTATTTAAAAAATAAAATTTTAATAAGAAGATCTTATATGCCTTTTAGAGAAGGATGGGATCATGATCATTGTGAATTTTGTGGAGATAAGTTTTCTTTGGATGAAAGTGATTTACATCAAGGGTATTCTACTCTTGATGGCTATCATTGGGTGTGTGAGAATTGTTTTCAAGACTTTAGAGATGAATTTAATTGGAAAATAGATAGTACAGTAAAAGAGGATTTAACATAGTGCTGTTAATTATGAAATAGGAAATACAAAAAGCCTTGCAGTTATGCAGGGCTTTTCACTTATAAGCCACTCTTGTCTTAGCATCACGAAGTAATGTATCCATCAAGCCCACCCCATGTTGGCTAAATGCTAAATTTTTCTTTCCTTT
>CAZHZT010000242.1:0-2737 GCA_964537285.1 uncultured Saprospiraceae bacterium
TTTTTTAACGGCTGCCAGCCTTTCAAAAAGCTAAATTGAATAAGGCCGATCCTAAAGTATTGATTTCTGCACCTTTTTTTATTGCCGTGACAACATGAAGTTCCTGAAAACCCGGGATGACTCATTTTTTTGTTCTTAAAATGTTTACCAAATGAAATCACTTAGAGCCAAAATTTTAGTCCGGCAACGAAAACGACAATCCCTAAGCCTCTGATGATCGGTTTTTCTCCGTTCTCCGTTCCCCGTTCCCCGTTTCCCGTTCCCCGTTAACCGTTGACCGTTGACCGTTAAGCGTTTTCCGTTTTTATCGCGTATAATTTGGTTAATCAATTCTAGTAGCTTCTTTTACGCGTCGAATATTATCGGCGGCTTGTTTTTTGCCTTTATTCAATTGTACCGAGACGAATAGCAGAGCTTCTTCGATTTTCTCATAAGCCTCTTCAGGCGATTCATAGGTTTCCTTAAAAGCCGTTGAGCTATCTGTTTGACTGGAGAAATTTTTGGCTAAGAAGAACACCCCTAAAAGGAGCGCAACAGATGCCGCAACCCGGAGCATTGGCATCCAGCTTCGTTTACTCGCCACTTTCAGATTGGAAGATTTTTCTTCTTGTTCTAAGGACCGGGCCAATTTAGCCTCAAAATTTTCTGACAAGCCCGGTTTAGATTGCTCTACAAAATAAGTGAATACCACTTGATAGGGTTTTAAATGATCCGGAACGATGCCGCTGGTGAAGAATTCTCGCAGCATAGCCTCCTCATTCAGGCTTGTTTCGCCTTCCCAGTATTTTTGGAGTAGTGCTTCGATATGAGGGATGTTATAGGCCATATTTTTCATTTTTCAGCAAAGTGTCTTTAATTTTTTTTCTGCCGCGAAAGATGTTGGTTTTCACCATATCGATGGAAATATCCATTATTTTACCGATTTCTTTGTAAGTAAGGCCTTCAATATCGCGAAGTTGAATGGCCGTGCGCTGATGATCAGATAAATCTTTGTTCATAATCTGGTGTACATGCGACAAGGCGTCATTTAGGACGGCTTGCTTTTCAGGAGTCGCCATTGGAGCTTCCAAACCATAAGTCGTTTCTATATCAGAAGTGAACCGATGTTTGGAACGCATTTTATCGATTGATAAGTTTTTTGTTAGTGTCATACACCAAGCTTCCAGGTTTTGAAGTTGATCCAGCCGATCTCTTCGATTCCATACTTTGATGAACACTTCCTGCACGATATCTTCAGCTTCTTCGGCGCTTTTGACCATCCGAAGGGCGAACCGGAAGAGTTTATCTTTTATGGGTTGAATAATATGTGTAAATTCTTGTGTGCTCATTGTACTAAAACGACGATGCCAATTTTATTTTGTTGCAGGAAGAAAATAATTATTTTTGAGGGATGCGGTTTTACCCTCTCATTGGAAAAACCGCATCCCTTAAAAAATAATCGTTCCTTGACAAATTGTGTGGAATTTCAAAATGATAAGCCTTGAATGCCCTGGTGGCTGAAAGGCTTATCATTTTGAAATTCCATTTTCCACAATTTATGTCAAAGAACTAAATATAATTATTTATGAAATTTGGAAAGCTTGAAAATATAGAAGATGTTGACTTTAGTTTGCCGGCGGATGCAGCTGTTAATGCAGAGCTGATGGCAAATTGGAAAAAAGACATCGATGTCAGGCCGGCCATCTATATCGGATGTACGGGCTGGAGCATGAAAGAATGGGTAGGAAAGGTGTATCCCAAAGGAACGAAGCCCAAAGGATATCTACAGCAATACGGGAAACAATTCAACACCATAGAATTAAATACTACTCATTACCGCATTCCTACTCCCGAAACCATTGCAGACTGGTACCATCATACACCAGATGATTTCCGGTTTTGCCCGAAAATCCCACAGATCATTAGTCATAGCCGGAATTTTGCCTCCGGTAGTGGTCGTTTAGAAATGTTTGCTGAATCCATTCAAAGCCTGGAAGAAAAATTGGGGCATAGTTTCCTGCAACTCCCGCCCCATTTCGACACTAAAAAGTTCGGGGAGCTGGCCCATTTTGTTGAAAATTTCCCATCGCACATACCTTTAGCTGTAGAATTTAGGCACAGTAGTTGGTTCACAGAAAAAGAAAACATTGAAAAAGCAGCCCGATTGCTGGGTAAATACCAAATGAGCATGGTCATTACTGATGTGGCAGGCAGAAGAGACGTTCTCCATCAGGCACTCCCCTGTCCTACCGCCTTTATTCGGTTCGTTGGAAATGGCCTTCATCCAACGGATTACCAGCGCATAGACCAATGGGTAGAAAAATTAAAACAGTGGTTTGACCAAGGTTTGGAATGTGTTTATTTTTTCCCACATGAACCAGACAATCTGCTTGCTCCCGAATTATCTGTATATTTGGCACAAAAAATTACACAAGTAATCAATGGCGTTCATTTTAGAGGCCCTAAATTACTGGATGAGCAAGAAGGAAAACAGATTAGCTTGTTTTAACAAAGTTGCGATTACGATTACGCGGGAAACGGGGAACGAGGGAACGGGGAAAAACCGATCATCTGAGGCTTTTGGCTTATCGTTTTCGTTGTCAGACTAAAATTTTGGCTCTAAGTGATTTCATTTGGTAAACATTTTAAGAACAAAAAAATGAGTCATCTCTTAACTTTAAGGAACTTCATGTTGTCATAATGGCTAATAACAGATGCTGTAAGTCAATTTTTTAGGACCGGCCTTATTCAATTTAGC
>CAZHZT010000243.1:0-2623 GCA_964537285.1 uncultured Saprospiraceae bacterium
TTCAAGGCGTATCATTTTGAAGTCCCACACAATTTGTCAAAGAATGTTAGATTTTTAATTGGGTTTTAGCTTCTATTAAGCAAAGATATCATTTTTTTTTGCTATTTGCTTGATTATCCTTTCTTTTTAGAAAGTTTATGTTCTGTAGCTACAGAGCAAGTCTATTTGATGGGTTAGGGTGTTTCGAGTTTCATTTTCTTTTCTGAACTGCTTAAAACTTAAGGCTCTTGATGGTTTCATTTGGTCGAAATTAATTTGGGAAATCCTTAAAGCAGGCCGTTAGGCCTGCTTTCTTGTTCTCAAAACGTTTACCAAATGAAATCATCTAGAACCAAACTTAATATTAAATTAATATAATATTTTCTATTTCAAAAATATCGCATGTTAACTTTGGCACCATTTATTAAATAACAAAGGTTTTTAAATGGCGAAAATATCTCTTTCGCTCAAGGTCAGGCTGTTACTCGAATTTAATCAACATATACTGCTGCTTAAACAACGCACTCAGAACGGAGGAAAATTTACCCTGGTGGGCGGAAGAGTTGAAGAAAACGAAGAACCTTTGGAGGCCCTGATCAGAGAAACCCGTGAAGAAGTAGGCTTAAAAATTGAATACAAGGACCTGCGCCTAATCCACACCTTACACAAGCGAAAAGGCGGGGAAAGACGCATAACACTCTACTTTAAGACTAATAAATGGAGAGGGCATCTGAAAAACAGAGAACCTGGAAAATTTAAGGAAGCTTGTTGGCATCCCTTAACGGCTCTCCCGGAAAAACTTTCTCCTACAGTAAGGCATGTGCTGAGCCAATGTGCCATTGGCTCAGCTTATTCAGAGTATTAGCTATTCGATCACAATTTTATGAAAGGAGCGCCCTCCCTGATCATCCTCCATTACCAAGAAATACAGTCCGCTATTCAATCCGTTTAAATTTACGGAAAGATTATTTTCTCCTGCGAACAATGTTTCTTCCTGGCCAAGAATTTGTGAACCCGTAAGATTGAAAACATTCAAATTGATTTCTTTATTCTCTTTGGCCGTAAGTCGAATATTTACGGAATTTACCGTTTTAGCAATTGGATTGGGAAAAACACTAATATTTTCGACCCCTTCCAGCTCTCTAACTGAATTATTTATAAGATCTTCCGTAAAAAAGGTGTGAACATCGGCCACATAATCACAATTAAAGTGATAAGCATTGTATGGGCGTATGCGCCAGTAGTACTGTTTATCCACAGTTAAACCACTTACGTTTAAAGAGGTACCTTCAACAACCGCTTCAAATTCAACGGCAGCAAAGTTAGACAAGCGGCTGATTTCTACGATATAGTACTGGGCATTTTGCAAAGGGAACCAATCAAACTCCCAGAAATCCGGATCAATCACTTGGTTTTCAATTGGACCTTTGATATTTACCTGTCCTGTAGGAGGACTTATTAGTGTTTGGCCATTATTCAACAAATAAGCTCTTTCGTTTTGAATATTTGCCCGCATCGCAGCTATCTGTTGGTCTGAAAATTTGTCCATACAATTATCCAGGGCATAAGACATGAAGTAAGTCCCATCCGAAACAAATTCTGCACCGGTAGGATCTTTCTGTACAACAGTGCTTTCATCATTGACATTACAGCTCCAGCGATAATTTAAATAATCAGCGGGGGTATCACAGAATCCATCTCCGGCAAAAGTACAATTCGAACCATCCGCTCTTTCTACCCAGGAATTATCAATTGTTGTTGGGGCCGGATTATTGTAGTTGTGGTCGTAGCCTTCCCAACCTACGAAAGTATGGGGAAGAGAGAGGTAATGACCAATTTCGTGTGCCCAGGTATGGTCATTGGCAGCATTACAACTTTTTGCAAGCACAACCCCCAAATTGTAGTTGGCATATCCACAAGCTCCTGCCGCCTCCTGAACGATATAACAATTGATCGTACCAAAAACATTGTTGTTTTGCATCATGTTGGCTCCTTGCTGAAAGGTATGCTCATAGTAGGTAGAGTTAGAAATATAGCGGAAATTCCCATCAAGAAAAAACTGAATATCGGAATCGGCAAAGTCTTCGTTAAGGGTGCAAAGGGCTTCAAGGGTTCTATCCTCAGGGAAAAAACCAAATCCGTTACTTGTTCCAACCAAATGCACCGTAAGAGGAATGTAAAGTATAACCCCATTTTCCGGAGCATCAAAAGCCTCCGGATCATTCTGATACATTTCCAGCCATTTCACTTTTCCTTCATTAGTACCACAGAAATTTGCCGGGCGCTGAGCGAAAGCCCCCAGAGTAAGAAGCAGCAACAAGCTACTGAAATAATTGCGTAAAAACATTGAGAGATGGATTAAAAATATTTTGTAATAATAATTTTGCTCAAGTAAATTCTGAATAGAGATTTCGAAATAATATCAAGAAAGTATGCGCTAAAAAGGTTCAGAATTAAATGTCGTTTAGTAGACTTTATTCTGGAATAGTTTTATGGGCTTAAATTGCCAAATTTTTGAATAAAAATTTGGCAATTTAAGCCCATAAGCAGCTAGAGAGCAAGTCTAAAATAAAAAAGGGGCTGCTCACAGAGCAGCCCCTTTTTTATTTTAGAATTGCTCTCTAGCTACAGAACAAGTCTTTCC
>CAZHZT010000244.1:0-2613 GCA_964537285.1 uncultured Saprospiraceae bacterium
TAAAATAAAATTTGGTCAATTACGCTCCATCATCAGCTACAGAACAAGTCTATTATATGACTTGTTCTGTGGACTTTATTCTCGAACAAAAGTACAGATAAACAATGCCATTTAAACCATTTTAACTAAATTTCGTTTTGCCGTTAAAATTACAGCAATTCTCGCTTTGGAGATCCAAAATCCAGACTTACGCCGCTTCGCGGCGATATTTTCTTTTGAGGGTGCCGGAAGGGCAATTTTGCGAAGCAAAATTGCCCTTCCGGCACCCTCAAAAAAGAAAACTCGCGCTGTAGGCGCGTTTATTTTCCAAAGCGAGAATTGCCGTTAAAATTACAAACTGATTAGACTTGCTCTGTAGCTTAAGTTGCTACAAAACAAGTCCATTGGCGTAATACCATCCAAAGTAGATTAGGGTTCATGACAAACGAGGATTTTAAAAAAATAGCACCTTTACTCCCTAAGCAACCCGGAGTATATGAATTTAAAGAAAAGGAAGGGACAGTGCTCTATGTTGGGAAAGCCAAAAATCTGAAAAATCGGCTCACTTCCTATTTTGGTGATAAAAAATACATCGCTTACAAAACGCGTACGATGGTGAAAAATGCTCATCATATCGATTTTACCATCGTAGAAACGGAACAGGATGCTCTTCTCCTTGAAAATACTTTAATTAAAAAGCTACAGCCGCGTTATAATGTAATGCTTAAAGACGGCAAGTCTTATTCTTACATTTGCATTAAAAAAGAGCGTTTCCCCAGAGTTTTTATTACGCGCAGAGTGATAAAAGATGGCTCCACTTACTTCGGACCTTACACATCGAAAGCACAGATAAAAACGGTACTGGAACTTATCAAGTCTCTTTTCCCTTTACGTACCTGTAACTTCCACCTTTCTCAATCCAATATTGAAAAAGGGAAATTCAAGGTTTGCCTCGAATACCATATTAAAAACTGCCTGGGCCCATGCGAAAATCTGGAAACAGAAGAAGACTACAATAAAAAGATCGACCAGATTAAAAATATATTAAAAGGTAACTTCGGTGCAGTGAAAGCTCATTTTAAAAATATTATGCAGGAACAAGCCGAAAACCTGGAATTTGAGAAAGCCCACATCATAAAACAAAAACTGACTGCTTTTGAAGATTATCAAAGCAAATCTACGGTCGTTAGCGCTACTATCCGCGATGTTGACGTCTTTTCTATTGCTACTGATGAGAAAAATGCTTATGTGAATTACCTGAAAGTAGTAAATGGGGCGCTCATTAACACGCATACCCTGGAAATGACCAAAAACCTCAATGACAATGAAAAAGAATTACTGGCTTATGCCATACCCAATCTCCGGGAAAAATTCAATAGCATTGCCGAAGAAATCATCCTGCCTTTCAATGTTCCGCTCCTTGACGAAACACTCAAGATAACGCTTCCCAAACGAGGCGATAAGAGAAAGCTGCTGGAACTTTCCGAAAAAAATGTAAAATATTACCTGCTTCAAAAGAAAAAACAAGCGATCGCCAAGCAAAATAAGCAACCAGCCGAAGAGCGCATATTACGTACTCTGCAAGAAGATCTTCAGATGGACGAACTGCCTCTGCACATCGAATGCTTCGACAACTCGAACATGCAGGGAAGTTATCCCGTATCTTCCTGCGTGGTTTTTCGCAATGCTAAACCAGCCAAAAAGGATTACCGGCATTACAATGTAAAAACAGTGGAAGGCCCGAATGATTTTGCGTCTATGGAGGAAGTGGTCTTTCGCCGATACCGTCGATTGATTGAGGAAGAACAATCCTTGCCTCAGCTCATCATTATTGATGGAGGTAAAGGGCAGTTAAGTTCGGCGGTTAATAGCCTTAAAAAGTTGGATATACTGGAAAAAGTAACGGTTATTGGAATAGCGAAACGCCTTGAAGAAATCTATTTTCCGGAAGATCCCTTGCCACTGTATATCAATAAAAAGTCGGAATCGCTCAAGCTTATCCAACAAGCCCGAAATGAAGCGCATCGCTTCGCAATTACCTTCCACCGCAACCAGCGTTCGAAAGATTTTACAAGCACTGAATTGACGGATATTCCCGGTGTTGGAGCAAAGACGGCAGAGAAGTTGCTTCAGCATTTTAAATCGGTAAAACGAATCAAAGAGGCTTCGCCGGAAGAGTTGGATCAAGTAGTAGGGAAAGCGGTAGCGGAGAAGGTTAGAAAATATTTTGTAGAAAAAGGTAGTTGAAAGTTTTCTGTAGGTGACTTATTTGATCAAACTTTTTGTTCTTTAAAATCAATTTACGATATTGAAGTAGTTTGAAAAAGTTACAAATTCTATGGAAAGCAAATTAAGTCCAATATCCAAATATTTACTTTGGGAGTTTAATCTCAATACCTTTGACTTTGAGCGGTCTAAAAAGTTAGTTATTGAAAGGGTTATTCAAAGAGGAACCTTGGACGATTGGCGTTAGATTAGTACTCAATATGGAAAAGTCCAAATTAATCAAATCGCACAACAGAGTAAACAACTTACTATAAGGGAAAAACAGTTCACTCAAATTTTCTTACGTTCAAGCTTGCTAGTGGATTAAGTTGTAAGTTTTTCCACACATAAATTTTGGAGTTTTCGAGC
>CAZHZT010000245.1:0-2612 GCA_964537285.1 uncultured Saprospiraceae bacterium
AGTGCGAGATCGCATGCGATCTCGCACTCCCCATCCTGCCTTGTAAATATAATTTAGTTCCATTTTCCACAATTTGTCAAAGAACGTATAATTTTTAAAATCCATTACACTCATGATACTTGTTATTGGAAGTACTGGTCAAGTTGGGAAAGAAGTGGTAAAAAACCTATCCAGGGCGAATCTTCCCTTTCTGGCAGCTGTCCGCAACCTGGAAAAAGCGCAACATCAGCTTGGCAGTGAAGTTCCGTTAGTACACTTTGACTACAACCTTCCGGACGGGTTCAGCAAAGCCCTGGAAAAAGCCGACAAGCTATTTTTCATTGCTCCCCCGAACAGTAAAGACCCCAAACCTGTAATTGAACTGTTGGAGGCTGCTAAATCCTCGGGAATTCAGCAAATCATTTTTCATTCGGGAAGAACCACCGGTGATATAGAGGGCAGCCCTTTAAACACTATAGAAAAACTGACCGCTCAATCGGGTATTCCATATACGATCCTCAGGCCAGGCTGGTTCATGCAAAACTTTTTCAGCTGGGCGGGAACCGCAATAAAAACCGAACACCAGATCGTCTTGCCTGCAGGAAATGCTGCGTTTGCCTTCGTAGATGTAAGAGATCTTGGCGCTGCGGTGGCAGAAATTTTCAATAGCAATGGCCACGATGGTAAGATCTATGAACTGACTACAAGTAAAGCAATTAATCATTTTCAGGTTGCTGAAATGATCAGCAATGCCAGCTCGCTGCCAGTTACATACAGTCCAACTGATGAAGACGGCTTCATTGAATGGGCATTGAAGCGAGGGTGGAAACCTGAAGCAGCTGCATTTACAGCTCACCTTTACAGCTTAACTGTCTATGGTAAAGAAGCTGAGGTAAGTCCCGACTTGGAGCATATTCTGAGCAGGCCTCCAATTACTTTTGAACAGTTTGCTTTAGATTTTAAGAGAAAATGGATTGATTCATAAAAAAGTATTATCTTTGCCCTTCCACACAATTTGTCAAAGAACTATAATTTGGTGTCGCCCTTACTTAATGGCATGCCAAAAACCGGTTACAGAACACCCAACAGGGGCCTTAGCTCAGCTGGCTAGAGCGTTTGACTGGCAGTCAAGAGGTCACGGGTTCGACTCCCGTAGGCTCCACTAGATAAACACTCAAAAAGGTATAAAAGCGCTCAAAACCAAGGTTTTGAGCGCTTTTTTTGTTTGATCGATTTCCATATTTTATCAAAAAATAGTAGGTTTATGGTGTCCAAGTCGGAGGCCAAATTCAACTGAAATGAATGGATTTGCACTATAATACCTTACAGATTTAGTTCCATTTCCACAATTTGTCAAAGAACGACAGAATTTTTCCTTATTCCATCGATACAAAGAAGCAACAATAAATCGTTAAGGAACGAAATGCCTAAAAAATAAGTTATAATTTTGTAAATTGAACACAAAATATTAATTCACCCAAGTTGCGATGAATGAGGGTGAATAAGGAGGAATTTGTAAAAAACAGAGCCGGTAGGCGAAGTTTTGAAACAAATCATCGACGATTTAGCCTCATTTTAATGAATCGCAACTTGCATTAACCAAACAATGTCTTCTATTCAATTAAGAGCCAATATATCCTTGAACGATTTAATCAACAGCGTTGATCAGCTTGAAAATAAGGACCTGGAGTATTTTTTAGATCAAATCCTTAGCTTGCATGCCAATAGAAAGAAGAAGGGATTAAATACCTCAGAAGGCGATTTATTGGAAAAAATTAATAATACCCTTTCCGATGAAGAGCAAGAAACCTACCAAAAACTTCTGAAAAAGCGAGATGAAGAATCATTAAGTGAAGAAGAACATAGTACCCTCCTTCAAATTTCCGATAAATTAGAGCTATTACATGCCCAAAGGATGGAAGCTTTGTCGGACCTGGCAAAATTAAAAGGTGTTAAATTAAGCGCTTTGTTAGAACAACTTGAGATCAAGCGATTTTAACCATGGCGAAAGTGACACCTGAGGTAAAAAGACAGGGTATTTGACAGAGCGAGTGGCGTTTGTGAGTACTGCATGAGTCAAGCTGAATTTTCTCCTTCTCCTTTTTCAGTAGAACACATCATTCCTATTTCAAAAGGAGGAAGCAGCGATTTGCCCAATTTAGCCCTTTCCTGTCAGGGTTGTAATAACCACAAATACAATCGAACAGCATACCATGATCCATTGAACCAGGCAACGGTTGAATTATTCCATCCCAGAAATGATAGTTGGGATCATCATTTCAGTTGGAATAACAATTTTTTAAAAATCATTGCCAAAACAGCTAAGGGAAGAGCTACCATTCATTGCCTAAAATTAAACCGGGCAGGTGTCGTTGCGCTGAGGAGGATTCTATTTTTGAATGGCGAACATCCTCCTGTAATTAAGTAAAAGCCAAATAAATTCCGCCACAGTTGAATCAGGGGCTCTTCCAGAGCTTCCTTGAATCAAGTTGCTCTAAAAAAGCCTCCAGATAAGGTATTTTATCCTTCGCCTGTTCGCCCGATTTATATCATCCTTACCAACTCTATCGTATCCCGCTTCATATCCTGCCCTAAAGTATATTTGTACTCGCGTGGAAAAGTCCTGGTCATTT
>CAZHZT010000246.1:0-2547 GCA_964537285.1 uncultured Saprospiraceae bacterium
GAAGGTATATGAATACGGCGACCAAGCAGGCATTTTATGTGCTAAGGGGTCAACCCCCATAAACCTCTGCTTTCAAAGGTCATCATAAAGGTAGCAAGTATGACGAATATTTACTCCCAAACGCATCTTGGAAGTCTCCAAGTTTGACGAGACTGACCGCCTGCACATCCTTTCGGTCATTGACGCTTTTATTGCTAAAGGGAAAATTCAGACTATAATGTGAAACGCCCCGCATTGCTGCCAGGCTTCCTTTTATTTTATGGCGTTCCGATTATCGGATACGTTTTTATCACATCTTCCACTTCATAAATAAATCTATCCAAAGTAGGATTGTCAACCTGATATTTAAATTCCAAACTACATTGTGTAAGCTCGGTCGCTTTCATCTTTCCCGTAACCTTTATCATTCCCGTATGCCCTCTTTCCAGAAAAAGCGTTAGCCCTTCTTCCATTGTGGTGAACTTAGCTACATCCGACTTCATCAAAACCATTGCCCGTAGTTCTTCGGCAAACCTTTCAAAATCGTCTGTTCGCAGATTGCAATCAAAATTTGCAATGAACCCTGGAAAATTCCCCTTAATAGTTGAGTAGAGCCAGTTCTCTTCCCAAAAATCATTTGTTCCAGAAGTCTTGTTTGTCAAGACTTCAATTTCCAAAGTTCCTATATCTCCTTTTAAAATCATGTTTTATCTTTTAGTATTTATTGCCAAACTACCGTAATAACATCACCCGCTGTATTAGCTACTACCTTGAGATTATCACGGATATATACAGACGTGCCAGGAGTATTACCAGGTATAACTTGGGCAGGGTTTCTTATTACATCATCCACCGCAGTCGGCGATATTATTCCTCGATTTTGCATCTGGTCAAGAGCATGACCAGTATATTTTCTCCCGTTAATAACGGACGATGTATTTCTTGCTGCTCCTTTTGAGAACTCTTGAAGAACATTGCCACTTCTTCCAACTGGTGACTTAGCCGTTTGTGTTGCTACCGTTGTTGCCGATTTACTGGCTGTTACAACTCTCGCAGAGGGTAATGCAAAGCCCAGCAAAGAACCGAAATAGTACGCTCTGTCAGCCCAATCAAGTTGGATTACAGCATTTGGGTTATACGATTCTGAATATGGGTTACTCAATTCATTGAAGCCGTCTAATCCAATATCTCGAAGATGAACACCTCTTTCTGTATAGGTGAATCCTGTAATAACTCCAAATTCCGAGTCATTGAAGGTCTTTATATTGCCGTCACTTCCCTTATGAACTATTGCAAAACTTCCGTCATCTTGTTTTCTGATTCTTCCTTTAATCCCTTCCTGCTTGCGATGTTCCCTTGCTTCGGCTCTTGTTTCAAATAGACCTAATGGGTCGGTGTACAAAATCGGATTATTAAACCCGTACCGGTAAGGTGTCCAAGCGGGTGCAAGGTCTGCCAACGGATCCACCCCTGTAAACCTCTACTTTCAGCGGTCGTAGTAAAGGTAAATAATCCCGTCCATAAGGACAGGATCCTTTACATGCTCGACCTGATGTTGAAAGATGCTCAGTCTAATTCTCTTCAGGAAAAATTGGCGTAGTCAATATTAAATTAGTTCAACACATTTAGTGTATTCGTCTCACAACTATATTTGAACTTCACGGTCAATCCTCCTTGGTTCACCATTTGTAAATTCTTCCGCTCACATTTAACACTAAAAGGAATAATATTTACAAAAAATATTCCTGCATCAAACCTAAGAGGAACTACTCTATACAAAGTAAAAGTGCCTTTTTTAGCCTTCTTCCGAATTTGACTACTTTTCATTAGTTGAATGGTAACCCCTCCTAATTGCTCAGGAATGGAGGAAGTTGTTATATCATTTTCCTCGATAAATAATTCATCGTTAACAACCGCACCACCCAAATAGACTTTTAAAGCTATGGAATATATATTTGAAGAGTCTTTTGATTCACTACTTGTAGCGGTCTGTCCAAATATAATTGAAGACTGAAATAAAACTAAGTAAAAAATTATCTGCTTCATTTTTTAATGCCGATTGAAAAGAATTGTTGAAAAGGGAAAGTTGCCTGTACTCCGTTTCCATTGTAGATATATACAGTCTCATTTCCTTGAGCCAGCACATACCGATTACCTGTAACACCTCTCGTATTAGCTTTAGCGTTAGGAATATCTCCATACCCCTTTGAACCCGAAGGAGGATTATCAAAATAATATGTAGTTGTAGTCTCTCCTCCAATCGTATTGAAACCGCCACCAGTTGTTGATGTTACTGTACCGTCTGGATGTGTATGAAAGGTTCCGTCAATAGCGGCATCGAGGTCGTTTGGAAGCGTTGACACATCAGCTGCTTTGAAAACATTTATTGACGCATGAGGGTCTTTAGAAGGGTCTGCCTTTCCTCCAGGTTGTGCATGGACAACATATTCGCTTCCATTTGAAGTACCAAAGTAACCGCCTTCTTCATGGAATGAAGGAGAACCAGCTCGATCAACTGATCTCCCCCCAATTGTTAGGACAGCGAAATTGAATAAGTTAGTGAAACTC
>CAZHZT010000247.1:0-2531 GCA_964537285.1 uncultured Saprospiraceae bacterium
TTAAGGACAAGTTCGCTATTTTTTCCTAACATTACTTTGGTGCGTTTGCCCTAATGCACTTTTGTGTTTGGTTATGGATTCATTCAGCTTTTTATTATTAGATTTGAGCTCTGCTAATACATTTTCTTTAGCAATTTGTTTTTGATTATTTAACTTCACAGAGGCTAGCCATTCATTCAAATAGAGGGCCACAAAAACACCGATTAATGTAGCGGTTAGAGTAATCACCCAGCTATTGGTCAGGATCTTAAAGCGCTGATTCATTGAAATATATTTTCGTCAAATATAAACAGACTTAGATTCATGTTTTAGATAGAACAAGGTCATCAGTTTTTTAGTTCTGTCAGGTTAGAAACACAGCACTAATTCCGAGCTCATCTCGGAACCAAAAGCCCTCACCCCTCCAATACCTCCCCATACAAGGCCTGCATCCGCACCGACGGGCTAATCCCCAATTCTTTCCTCAGCACCGACTTACACTTCTGGTAAGCTTTGATTGCCTGATGCCGCTTGCCAAGCTGCCGGTAGCATTGTATCAATCGGAAATAAGCCGTTTCCAGACATGGGTCTTTATCCAGAATAACTCGTGAAAGGTGGATAGTCGTTTGGTATTGCTTATCCTTCAAAGCGGATTCAGAAAGCTTTTCCAAAATAGCCAGGTAAGTTTCTTTTAGGCGCTCCCGAATGGTTTCGGTCCATTCCTCGTACAAGGAATCTTCCATAAAATCTCCCCGGTAGGCGGTGGCAGCTTTTTGTAGGTGATTTTGTGCCTCTTTTTTTTGATTTAATCGATCCGCAGATTGGCCATATTCCCAGTATTGGTTGAATTGCTCTACATCCGATTGGATGATTAAGTCCGGATGGAAATAGTAACTGTCTTCTTTGAGTTGTAGCCAATCAATATTCTTGTCTAGTTTGCTAAGGGCTTTGCGGATGCTGTGCATATGTACATTAAGGCAGTTCCGGCCCTCTGAGGTGGGCTTTTCAGGCCAAAATTTATCGATAATGAGTTCTCGTTTGAAAGGGGAGTGGCGGTGATAAAGCAAAAATGCCAGAATGGACTTTGCTTTGGATCCTTGAAGTTTTAAGCTTTTTCCTTGAAAGCTCAATTCAAAATTGCCCATGAACTGAATATTCAAATACGCTTGTGGGGAAAGGGGGCTTGCAGCGGGTGTGTCAGGTAGGGTAGGGCTTAGAGGTTCTTTGCTGCTTTTTTTATTCCATTCTTTGAAAAAGCTTTTGCCTGCTTGGAGCAGCGTGCTGCCAGATACACCTCTAGGCATAGGTTCTGCGGGAATATTTTTGTCCAAATTGTCGACAATTTCTTCGACAGAACAACCTTCAAAGATAATTTCTTTAACTCCGGTCTTTAGGGCTTTAACAGTAAAGGGGGCTTTGGATGGAGGGACGTTCAACAAAAAAATGCAGTGTGTGCGGAATTTTTCATGATGCCGGCCGATTTCTTCCAGTAAGCTTTCTTCCTTGGATCGGTAAAAGTAAAGAACGGCAGTTTTTTCCTTAAAGGACCTACTGACCGTTTTATCCATTGGCTTAGCCATGAAAAATAGGTTGCAAAAGGGCTTCAGCTGGGCAAACAGCTCATTGTAAAGCGGGGGATAGGGCCCAAATACGATAAAATTCTGGGGTAACATCAGTTTCTTTAGTTTTGGGTGAAGGCCAGACTAAATAATGCAAGTTGAGAAGCATTTTCTGTAATCAGCGTAACTTGCCTTGCTCAGTCTTTCATCTGGCCTGTTTTGTTTTCCTGCAACAATTGGTTTTCTTTTCAGTATACTACCTAAATAGGTAATAGACTTGTTCTGTAGCTGATGATGGAGCGTAATTGACCAAATTTTATTTTAGACAAGGCGAAAAACGCAGGCATAGCCATAGCTACGTCGAGTATTTTCAACGCAGTATAAAATAAAATTTGGCAATTCAAGCCCATTAATCAGCTGCAGAACAAGTCTAATATGCATCTTTGGTTTCCAATATAAGAAAAATATTGTTTTGTATTCCTTCTTCTCCCCAAATTTATACCTTGATTGCTTAATTCATTACAATTTTAGTTCTTTGACATGAATTGTGGAAAATGGAACTTCAAAATGATAAGCCTTGAATGCCCTTGTGGCTGAAAGGCTTATCATTTTGAAGTTCCACACAATTTGTCAAAGAACGCAATTTTTTTAAAAAATGACTCAAAAAGAACGACATAATTGCAAAGGTATCCGCAAGGGAGACTGGATTTTCTTCACCTGCCCTCAATGTGATTTCCAAAGAAAGATCAATTGGAAAACCGGGGAAATGAAAACCTCGGGTGGTGAAAAAAATGTTCTGCACGATGGAAATTTCGTGCCTACCGGCCTCCAACCTGATATGATCAATCCAAATTAAGGGTAGAAAAATGAGTCATCCCGAATTTTAAGGAACTGCGTGTTGTCACAATGATTAATTGTAGAAGCTGAAAATCTATATCTCAGGACCGGCCTTATTCAATTTAGCTTTTTGAAAGGCTGGCAGCCGTTAAAAAA
>CAZHZT010000248.1:0-2453 GCA_964537285.1 uncultured Saprospiraceae bacterium
ACCAAATTGGACGATAAAATCGTTTTGAATATATTTGTATGGTGGTTTTTTCACAGACTGCCGTTCCTCTTCATCAGAAGAAAAATTATTAAGGGATTAGGCAATTAATAAGCTACCCAAATTTTGCGAAGTAATTTTTTTCTCAGGCTAGGCGGAAAACGTAGGCATAACTTGTCCCGAATGCCTTCGGGACCCAAAGGTACGGCGAGGCTTTCCAACACAGCCTGAGGAAAAAGGACAAGTAAAATGGGTAGGGTATTATTTTCCTGATCCCTAAAGAACTAAAATAGCCAGAATTTTTTTGTAGATATTGTAAACTTGCTATAGAAATCTTTAAATAACAGTATTATATGAAAAACACTGAACCGAAATACTTAAATCGAATAACAGTAGATCCAGAGATCTGCCATGGGAAGCCTTGCATTCGTGGAATGAGATGGCCGGTAGAAGTGTTATTGGATATGATGTTATCTGAAATGAGTTTTGGAGAAATCCTAGATGACCATCCAGAGTTGGAAAAGGAGGATATTTTAGCTAGCCTTGAGTATGCCAAAATTCTTGTCTCAGGAAGAACAATAAAACTAGCTGCATGACATTTAAGGTTTTGTGCGATGTTCATATAGCCTTTAGGGTTGTTCGATTCTTTAAAAGTAAGGGCCATCAGGCTATTCATATTAATGACATTCTAGATAGCTATTACACCAAAGATTCTGATATTAGTCGTTACGCCAATGAAAACGGATTTACGGTAATGACTAAGGATTTAGATTTTAAAAACAGCCATCTCCTAGAAGGTTTACCAAGCAAATTATTAAAGATTAGTTTGGGTAACATTCCCACCAATCGCTTAATTGAGCTATTAGATTCCAACCTTGATGAAATTATTACACATTTCCAAGCAGAAAAGTGTTTCATTGAAATTGGAGATGGCTTTATGGAAGTAATCAAATAAAAAACGAAGAGGAATCAAGTAGGGAACAGTGAGCAATAAGCCCACCGCAGCCCTCCCCCACCACCGTACGTTCGGATCGCGAATACGGCGGTTCGAAGAACAGACCTAGGTTTTAGCATATTTGACTTGGAGGTAGTATTCCAGAAACGGAACATATCCTCTTTGGCAGAGCAGGGCTTCTGGTACAGCCATTTTCATGACCGGACTGCAAGACAGCCGCCACCCTCCTTTTCTTAGACGATTACGTATCCAGCCGTCCAATTCTTTAAACTTCTGGAAGCCTGTGGAAGGATGGGATTGATTTGCCCGAAAGCACAGAAAAAGCCAAAAAGTTGGATAGAAAAAATTTGAACTTCTGAAAAATAAGCCGGATATTGCAGAAACAAGCCCAAGAAAGCCTTTTGGAGAGGAAGAAACCTTTCGATACTTTTCCCATAATATTTGGCTGGTCGGGTTGAGCTTGGGGCGGCTCTGTTCAACTAAATTTTATCTGCCACAGGAGTCGCTTCGAGTAGATCATTTGAGTGGAAGCTTGGATGGGGAGGAAAGGCTTTTGATTGGGGAGGCAGATAAAATTCTTAAATGTTGGCTACAAGCTTAAGTGCAAAATCAAAATATCAACAAAAGTTATAAAACTAATGAAAAAAAGTATCTACAATTTGGTGTCAAAAACGGTAAAATTATTTTCCAAATCCGATATAATTGGCAAAAGAATTAGTGGCTTTAATAAAACACTTTATTATGAAAGGTCACAACACCTTACATTTCTTTTTCAGCCTTCCATAAAATATGAAGAAACCATCCAGAATAAGATTAAAGAATATATTCAAGAAGGGGATATTATATTTGATATTGGAGCAAACATTGGACAGTACGCAATGCCCTTTAGTGAACTTGTAGGGAATAATGGTAAAGTATATTCTTTTGAGCCTGATTTCAAAAACTTCGCATTTTTATAATTCAATTCAAATATAAACAAATGCTATAATATCACATGTCTAAATCATGGATTAGGAAAAGAAAATTCGGAAATGGATTTTTATAGAGACACGGAAACTGGAGGCAGATTAGGTTCTTTTAAAAAGAAATTTGTTAAAGAAAATTATAAAGGCTTTAAAGAAAATGTTGTCTTAAAAAATTTTGATACAATAATCAAATCATACGGAAAACCAGATTTTGTCAAAATTGATGTCGAAGGATTTGAAGAAGAAATAATAGAAGGACTGACAATTGAATTGCAAAATTGTAAATTTTTGATTGAAGTTAGAGAAGATACTAAAAATATTATATTCGAATATTTTGACAAGAAGGGTTATGAATGTCTCTGGATTGATTATTCGCCTAAATTAATTAAAAAGGCAAATGAAATACCTGGTTTTGCAAATCTTATATTCAAAAAGCCAGTAGCCAATCGAGTAGACGGCCAGTGAGCATCTGCTCACTGGCGCGCCTCTCACACCACCGTGCGTACGGGTCGCGTACACGGCGGTTCATGAACTTG
>CAZHZT010000249.1:0-2323 GCA_964537285.1 uncultured Saprospiraceae bacterium
AGACCTGCTTTTTGTTCTTAAAACATTTTCCAAATAAAATCATCTAGAACCAAATTGTGCCCAAGTAACAACAAGTTAGTTTTCTAGTTTTCTTAAAAAAGTCATTTAATCATCATGCTGTCAGGAAAATCACTATATCTAAGCGCAATATTTTTTCTTTTAGTCACCCCTTTATCATCTCAAAGGGATAGCCTCCAAATATTTACACACACCACCAAATTAATGGGCAGTCGATTCGACTTTACCTTGGTTGCGGCTTCAAAAACCAAAGCAGACCAAGGAATAGAATTGGCTATCAAAGAAATCAAACGAATTGAAAACTTAATCTCCAGCTGGCTACCCCAGTCTCAAACGACCCTCATCAATGAAAACGCAGGCATCCAAGCTGTCAAAATTGATTGGGAGCTGCTGCAACTCATTAAAAGAAGCCAAAGAATTTCTGAGCTTACGTAGGGAGCCTTTGATATTTCCTTCGGTTCATTCAATAAAAGCCTGTGGCACTTTGATGTCAACATGAAAGCATTGCCCGATTCTGCCACGGCTAAAAAAGCCGTGCAATTGATCGACTGGCAAAAAATAGAACTTAATGAAGAAGATACTACAGCCTTTTTACTAAAAAAAGGCATGCGAATTGGCTTCGGAGGCATCGGCAAAGGCTATGCTGCAGAGCGCGCCAAAGCACTTCTTTATACCTAAGGATTTCTGAGTGGCATTGTTAATGCAGGAGGTGATCTGACAACTTGGGGCTACTGACCCAATGGCCAGGCATGGACCGTGGGTATTGCCAATCCGGATTTTCAGGATGCCCTATTTTCTCAACTGCGCATTACGAACCAGGCGGTTGTAACATCCGGAAATTATGAAAAGTTTGCCCTTATCAATGGCAAACGCTACTCACATATCATTGATCCCAGAACGGGTTTTCCGGCCAGTGGATTAAAGTCTGTAACCATCATTTGTGCCAATGCAGAACTGGCCGACGGGCTAGCGACCGCTGTATTTGTAATGGGTAAAGACGCAGGGCTTTACCTGATCAACCAATTGAAAGGAATAGAAGCTATAATAATTGATGATGAGGGAGATATTCTCCTATCGGAAAATATCTCCCTCGCGCCCTAACGAGATAGGCGATTATTCTTTGATAAAAACCATTTCTTTTTCGAAAAGCACTTCTCCTTCATCGCTATGAATTCGGGAAACAAGACTAAGATTTTCAGCCTCCCAATCAATTACCAATGAGCCAAAGTTTTTATTGATAATCAAAGGACTCACGCGAAATGCATTGGGTTCCGTTTCCATTCCTTTGCTCCAGGTGTGCGTCATCCCGCTGGACGTTATTTCATAGAGAGGGTAATCTAACTCCTCCAGATCCATTCTGGAGATTTCAGCAATATGGCGATCTCCGCTCATTAGTAAGGTATTTACAGGCTTAACGCGTTTCAGGAGATCGAAAAAACGCTTACGGGCAGCAGGGAAATTAGCCCATTTTTCATAAACTTGTTCTTCCGGAATAATTTGAATGCCACTAATAATGATATTAAGTTGCACATCATCCTTCTTTAAAAGAAACTCCAGCCAACGCCATTGCTGTTCTCCTAATACATCTCCTGATGGATTGGCAACATAACGAGCTTTCCCTGAAGTATCCTTTTTTAGGCCATCTCTGAAGGAACGACAATCTAAAAGGATCACACGTACCCGTCGTCCTTCTTCTCCGAAAGTATAATATTGAAATGCTCCCGGACGCTTCCTTGAGGTAGCTTTCTTTGGCACATCTAAAAAATCAAACATGAGCTCCTTGCTATCTTTCTTTGGCGAATACATTTTATCCCCATCATTTACCCCATAGTCGTGATCATCCCATATTCCTATGATTGGAGTTTTTCCTCTGAAAGCAGTATAATATTCATTATATTTTTGTTTGATATACTTCTTTTCCATCAGTTCCATATCCTCTGTATCACCGTAGATGTTATCCCCCATCCAAATCCACAGGTCTGGTTCGGTAGCTGCTATTGCTTTCCATATATGTTGAGGCTTTTCCTGATTATTGCACGATCCAAAGGAAATTCTTTCCAATTTTTCCATGTAGGGTAACTCCTGCCCCTGGTACAGCTCTTTCCCTTGTCCAATTAGTAGAGCAGGGGCCATAATAAAAATCATTAAGCGAAAAAAAGTAAGCATATTATTTTTTATTAACTAGTAAGTAATTTACGGAATTGGTTCTAGATGAATTCATTTGGTCGAAATTAATTTAGAAAGCCCTTGAACATGAGTCATCCCGAATTTTAAGGAACTTCATGTTGTCATAATAGCTAATAAC
>CAZHZT010000250.1:0-2307 GCA_964537285.1 uncultured Saprospiraceae bacterium
CTAAGCCTTTTCTTTGCCTGGCGCTTCAGCGCCAGGTGTCATGTTAAGATTTGCCGGGGCTTTAGCCCATTAATAGCAAAGGGGCTAAAGCCCAAGCCTGATCGTTATTTTCCCCGGCACTGAAGTGCCGGGCTAGAAACATATAAAGAGCTTAAGTTGACAACATTGAGGCTCCCGCACGCTTGCGGAACAAGTTATGTCAGCTTGGTAGCGAAGCTTCACCTCCCGTTTAAAAAACACCTAAAAATTCCTTAACTTACCACCCTAAAGAAAACAAATTATAACCCTATGAAACTTCTAAGAGTACGCTTTTCGAATATCCTTCGAAAGGGAAACATTCCTTTAGGCAACCAACTTGTCAAAGTAAAACTACCTTGTTTAAGACTTTTGCTATGCCACGTGCTCTTCCTATGGCTTAGCATACAACTTACCAACGCCCAACAACCTCTAAAATTCACTAAATTCAAAAGTGAAGAAGAGCTTCAAAATGAATTCGTAACCTGCGTCTATCAAGATCAAAGCGGTTTCCTATGGCTCGGTACGCCAGTAGGCCTTCATCGATTCGATGGTTATGGGTTTAAGTACTTCCTCCCCCCAAAACAGGATACGGCCAACTTTAAAGATGGTGTAATCTGGCGCATTACCGGAGATCAGGAAGGTAATCTCTGGCTAGGTATGAACAGTGGGCTGCATATTTTTAATACTAAAACAGAAAAATTCACTCGCTTTAGAAGTGATCCTAATGATCCTGCAACTATTTCCAGCAATCAAATAGTCGATATTCTCATTGATAAAGATGAAACCGTATGGATCTCTTCTAACAACGGTTTAAATCATTATTTCCCTGAAACTCAAGAATTCAAAAGGTATTTCTATAATGAAAAGAACCCTAAAAGTACGCGGTGTCCTATCCGCACAAAAAATGGAAAGCTCTGGGTAAGTTTGCAGGACTCTCTTCTCGTATTTAATGACTCCTCAGACACATTTAGGGAAATTCGCCTACCGGGTAATAATAAGATAGCTAATAAAATTCGGGTTCTTTTTGAAGATAATTCTGGTAAGATTTGGATTGGAACCGAAACCAATGGAGTCTTTCAATTCGATCCTTCGCAATTAACTTTTACGGCGCACTACAATGACACCCTGAACAATGACCAACGCCTGACGCACAATAAAATAACGACCTTCTTTCAGAAGAATAATGAACTTTGGATTGGTACAGCCGGTAACGGACTCAATATCCTTGATCTCTCTTCCGGGAAAGTTCAACAATATCCATTATCTCAGAATGAAGATGAAATCTATTCAGCTGAAATTAGAGGAATTATCGAAGATGACCATGGAAATATATGGTTTGGTTCTTTTTACGATGGTTTGTATCAATACAAAGCCAATCAACGCGCAATCTTAAATTATGATGAATCGAATGGTTTGATGTACAGGACAATTCATGATATTAAAGAAACAAAAAAGGGTGAGATCTTAATATCTTCCGGCCTTGGTGCATTGACTGTTTTTGATTCAAAAACGCAAAAACCTCTTGACACTTTTTATCATAAAAAAAACTCGCCGAGTTCCTTCCCAAAAGGGATCGTAAGAAAAATATTCGTCGATGAAAACGATACGACATGGTTGGCCATAGAAGGTTTCGGGATCGGGCAGTTTGATTTGAATAGTAAAAAATTGAGGAAGATTCTTCCCAAAAAAGACGAGGATATTGTACACTTTGATTGAGTGACGGATTTTTTACCCGAAAAAAATGGAGATTTTTGGATTGCACGACAAACCGGCCTATGCCGCTATGACCAACTCGCCAAACGTTTTATTGACTACCCCTTAGTTCAAAAAAGCACAAATTCAAAAATAGATCATGGGAACAATAATTTCATTACTTGTATGCTTAAAGATTTAGAAGGGCGGCTTTGGCTTAGCACTTATGGTGGCATCAACTTATATCATCCCCAGACGGATTCTTTTATTTTTTACCCCTTAAAGCATCCTGTGAATGTATTGTTTCATGATCAAAAGGGAACCCTCTGGGTGGGTACCACCGCTGATGGCTTTTTCATTTTTGACCATGCATCAAAGTCATTAAAAGAATTAAATTTTTTCCCTAAGGAAATTTTGACTTCTCCACATGGTAATATAGATCAGCACGGAAGGTTCTGGTTGCTCAACAGAAACAAATTATATTATTATGATCCGGAAAGTGAAGCTATAAGGGTACTTGATGAAGACGACGGTTTAATAAGTAACTGATGTTACGCACTCTGAGCCTTTGCTTTGAGTGCAAGAAGTTCTTTGAAA
>CAZHZT010000251.1:0-2213 GCA_964537285.1 uncultured Saprospiraceae bacterium
TTTTAACGGCTGCCAGCCTTTCAAAAAGCTAAATTGAATAAGGCCGGTCCTAAAAAATTGACTTACAGCATCTGTTATTAGCTATTATGACAACATGAAGTTCTTTAAAATTCGGGATGACTCATATTTACTAATAATTTTTCTCCCGATCCAGGTCTTCAAAGACAGAATTGTTGCTCTTGAATTCCGGTACAATGGCTTTCATTTTTTTCACCAATGCATGGTTATCGTTATCAGATAAGAGGCATCTTAAAGCTTCTATTTCTAAATCGATTTCTTGGTAAGAAACAGGCCTCACTTTAGCGATCAATATTTTTTTATGGTGAGTGGGTAAGCTGGATTCCGCACTATTGAGTACCTCTTCATAGAGCTTTTCACCTGGCCTTAAGCCTGAAAAAACGATATGAATGTCTTTGCCGATCTCCAAGCCTGAAAGGGTAATCATTTTCTTAGCCAGATCCAGTATCCTAATGGCTCTTCCCATATCAAAGACAAATATTTCACCACCACTTCCCATAGCTCCGGCCTCGAGCACTAACTGACAAGCTTCCGGGATAGTCATAAAAAACCGCGTCATTTCGGGATGAGTAACGGTTACCGGCCCCCCTGAAGATATTTGCTTCTTGAATAAGGGGATCACTGAACCATTGGAGCCCAGCACATTTCCAAAGCGGGTAGTTATAAAGCGCGTTTTTCCGTTCTCTTTTTTTAATTTTTGATCGAAGGATTGGATATACATTTCGGCAATCCGCTTGCTGGCTCCCATAATATTGGTTGGGTTGACCGCTTTGTCAGTGCTAACCAACACAAAATAGCTCGTTTTATAAACCACCGCCAGGTTTGCCAATGAGCGTGTTCCCAATACATTTGTTTTAATTGCTTCAGCAGGGTGGTGCTCCATCATAGGAACATGTTTATAAGCAGCCGCATGGAAAACGATATTGGGTTTCCATTTTTCGAAAATGAGCCGGAGCCGGTTTTCATCGCGAATATCACCGATAACCACCTCATAAGGAGAAGTTTTTTTCCAGGCACGCAATTCAAGATCGAGTTCGTGCAAAGGCGTTTCTGCCTGATCCAGGAGTAAAAGTTTTTTGGGCTCAAAATGCATTACCTGCCTTGCGATTTCACTCCCAATAGATCCGGCGGCCCCTGTAACAAGCACGATTTTATTTCTGAGCTGCCTCTCAATGTTAGCAACGTCTAGTTGTATAGGTTCCCTTTCCAGGAGCTCTTCAATAGCAATTTCCCGAATTTGCTTAAAGCTAAGCTCTCCATTGATCCATTTCTCCATAGGAGGAACACTTAGTACTTTAACATTTTCCTGAAGACATAACTCAATGATTTCCTGTTTTTTTTCCGAAGGAATATTTGGAGTAGAAAGGATGAGCATATCGGGTTGGTTATTAACCAATAACCTTTTTAAAAATGAAGAATCGTAAATATCAATTCCTTGCAATTGCTTGCGTTTAAGTTTTGTATCATCATCGACAAATGCCAGGACGGAATAATTTACGCCCATGTCCCGATCAAGGGCTTGTTTTGTGGTTACCCCCATTGTTCCGGCTCCATAGATGATCACTTTTCGCTTTTCTTTTGTTTGATTTCGTAGTTCAAGGAAAAAGATCTTTACAAATACCCGGTAGGAAAGCATCGAAAACATCGTTATCAAATAATCGATAACAATGATCGAATAAGGAATGACATGATAATCTACGAAATGGGTAGCGAATGGAGTAATGAGTAAAAAGATGAAAGATCCTCCGGTTATTGCCCAAAAAATACGTTTGGCATCTTCCAGGCTGGTGTAAACCAGGATTCCGGCATAGGTCCTGAAAATCAGAAAACTAATCACCCTGATAACAAAAATCAGGGGGCCGGCAATTTCAATCAATTTATACTCTATACTTGGAATGTGAAAATTAAAACGTACCAAATAAGCCAGGCCGATCGAAAAAATGATAATGGCTAAATCCAATAAAAAAACTCCCCAACGCGGCAAATTCAACATGAAAACTATTGTTTTTGGCTTATTATAACAGCTATAGAACAAGTATAATTTTCGACCTCCATCAACAGCAATGTATTGAGTTTTTTATGAAGAAGGATCTAGGAAGTTTCCTTCAGGAAACCTTCTAGATCCTTCTTCATGAAAAGCTCCGTTCTTTGACAAATTGTGTGGAACTTCAAAATGATAAGCCTTGAATGCCCTT
>CAZHZT010000252.1:0-2150 GCA_964537285.1 uncultured Saprospiraceae bacterium
GGTACTACGATGCACCCACGGAAGACGTGGTAGAATTCTGGGCCAGGACCATCAATGGTTGTGACGCAAATCCTTCGGTTACCCCTCTGCCAGATTTAGTAATAGAACCACAAGAGCCATCAACGGTAGAACTCATCGAGTATGATTGTGATAATTGCAGCAACACTCAACTGTATAAAATAAATAACGGATGGCACACCTGGCCCACAAGTGATGCGGTAAACGACAATTTGTATGGAGGGCATAATCAGGATATAATTGCTTCCCAGCTGATTGCGGAATTTTTTGAATGTACCCCTGCCGTTGTTTCAACTGCCGATGTGAATTTAGATTCTGGTAGCGTATTGGTATATCCAAATCCAGTTGTAGATGAGCTATCCATCGAAGTGAATGGCGATTTGAGAAGGGTTGAAATATTTAGCCCAACCGGTAAAAATGTATTTGCCAGTACGAACCCTAATCCTACTATTTCTATGAGGCATTTACCATCGGGTATCTATTATTTGAGAATAGAAACCGATGCAGGTACCGCCGCCATGAAGAAAATTATTAAAAACTAAAAACCACATCATTGCCGCCCCTAAGTCGATTCCTTAGGTCGATCCACGCAAATTTCAAAAGGATATATGGACCAATTTTTACAGTTTAAGCCTGTAAGACAGGCGATTCTTTAACCATCAACAAAAAATTGTACCATGAAAAGGTTATTATTTTTTTCTTTAATCATCAGTTTTTCCATGTTCTCAACGAGTTGCAACCAGGACGATGATGTAGTACCGGCTACCACCACTACTACCATCACTGCTGATTTTACGGCGAACCAGTTTGCAGTAGAGGAAGGTGGTAGCATCAATTTTACTGATCTTTCAGCAAGCGATCCAACCTCCTGGACCTGGACCTTCGAAGGAGGAGAACCGGCAAGCTCTACCGAACAAAATCCTACCGTGACCTATACGGTCGCAGGCACCTATGAAGTAAGTCTAACGGTTGCCAATGCAGATGCAGAAGACACGGAAACCAAGGTGAATTACATTACCGTTAATGAAAAGCCAGTGCCATTTCAAGAATTGTATGACCAAGGTATAGATAAATATCTCGGTATTTTTACGCCAAGTAGTTCGAATACTACACCTCAAGGCATTACTGAGCATATTTTTACAGGGATGGATGCACCGATTTGCTTCACAGGCAATCAATTTTCGATGTTTACAAGAGATGGTAGTAGTAACAATCTTTTGATTTTTACACAAGGTGGTGGTTTTTGTAGTCCGATGGCTTGTGATGCTGTACCAACAGGTCTTCCATTGTTACCATTTGGAATTTTAAATCCCAATGATGCACAAAATACCCTTGCAAATTACAATCTTGGCTATGTACCTTACTGTGACGGTTCTGCCATGATGGGAGATAATGAAGTGGATAGCGATGGCGATGGTGTAAATGACCGTTTTTTCAGAGGACTTAAGAATTTATCTGCCTCATTAGATGTCATTGCCCAAACTTATCCTTCGCCTGATAAAATTGTATTGGCTGGAAATAGTGCTGGAGGCTTTGCTGTACATGCAGCATTGCCATTGGTAAGAAAGCTTTATCCGAATGTTAGAATCATCGTTATTAATGATGCAGGAGTTGGAGTAGCCTCACCAGGAATGTTTACGACGCTTTTTGATTATTGGAATGCAAATGCGTTTTTACCGGCAAGTTGTGATAATTGTATTGGAACTGACGGAAATTTAACGGATTATCACGCCTACCAACTTTCTCAAGACGATAATTTTATTCTCGCATACACGAGCTCTAAGCAAGATTCTGTGATCGCGGCAGGTATGGGTGCGATGGCTCACGAATTAGAATTGATTGAAGCAACCACTGAATTAAATACAGCATATCCAACACGTTTTCAGGGTTTGATTGGTAATGGAGAATATCATACGACTATTATGAGAGATTTTCATAGACCAATAGGAACTACTACTGTAAGTCAGTGGGTTACTGATATGATTAATGAAAGTGATGATTGGACAACTGTGATTGAATAATAATACCGTTTCTGTGGCTTATTCCGTTTAAGTTCGCTCTTAAAATGATAAAATTGGCTTTAGGGATTAGGCAATTAATAAGCTACCCAAATTTTGCGAAGTAATTTTTTT
>CAZHZT010000253.1:0-1855 GCA_964537285.1 uncultured Saprospiraceae bacterium
GAGCAGCCCCTTTTTTATTTTAGAATTGCTCTCTAGCTACAGAACAAGTCTTTCCTATTTGAAGCAATACTATTCTTCGTTAGAAGTCAATTTAGCTTTAGCGCCTTCAGCTTTTTTACCTGTACAAGCCTTACTACCAGCCTTCATACCGGTACAAGCTTTAGCACTACTCGCTTTGCTTGCACAACAAGAAGCTTCAGCTTTTTTTGAGCAGCAAGCTTTTCCAGCATTAGTGCTAGCAGGAACCGCTTTAGTAGCGCTCATATCAGAAGGAGAAACGTTAACAAATTTACCAGATTTTGTGCAATATTCTACATCAGTGAAAGTCACTTTACCAGAAGTAGCGCATACATTTTTACGTACATAAGAAACTTTTCCAGAAGTAGCACATACACGAGACTCAACGCTTGCATCCATAGAAGCAGCTTTCGCAGCAGCTGTTTTAGTACAAGTAACCTCACAAGAAGCCTTCTTCTCAGCAGTAGCAGTAGCTTTAGAGTGGCAGTTTTGCGCCTGAACTGCACCGATGCTGAATAAACCGAAAACGAACAATAGCATGAATAACTTTTTCATGATGACTATAGATTTTAGTGTTAACAATTATTATTTTTCACAGTAAAAGTAGATAATTGTACCCAAGCAAGTATTAGATGTTAAGTACATTAACTTTTTATTAAGTATTTTTTTGTTAAGATGTCGCAAAATGGACCAAAAACCCTATCCAAAGCCTCCTAAAAAGGTATTGATCATTCGATTCAGCTCCATCGGGGATATAGTTCTTACCTCTCCCGTTGTTCGTTGCATCCACCAACAATGGGGCGCCGAAGTCCATTTTTTGACTAAAAACAAGTTTTCATCTATCATAGGAAACAATCCTTTTATAAAAAAGGTCTACACCATTCAAAAAAAAGTTTCAGAAGTTTTAGCGCTTCTTAAGGCTGAAAAATATGAGCTGATCATTGATTTGCATAATAATATTCGATCTTTTCAGGTAAAATCAGCCCTCTCCTGCCCTTCCCGCACCTTCGATAAGCTAAATTATAAAAAATGGCTCATGACTCGCTTTAAGTGGAATCGCCTGCCTGACCTCCACATTGTAGAGCGATACATGGCCACCGTTGAACCATTGGGAATAAAAAACGACCAGGCTGGACTGGATTATTTCATCCCAGAAAAAGAGGAAATAAACATTCCTTTGTGCTTCAAGGAATTGCCTGTTCAGCCAAACAACCCGTTTATCGCTTTTGCTATTGGCGCGGCTCATGCCACCAAACGTTTACCCATCCACAAGATCATCGAATTGATCCAAAAGCTGCCGCTTCCGGTCATCTTGCTGGGCGGACCAGATGATGCTTCTTCGGGAGAACAAATCAAACAAGGCCTTCAGGGAAAAAAAGTCATCAATGCCTGCGGTCGTTTATCGCTTCATCAATCTGCGTCTGTTGTGCGGCAGGCAGCTTATGTTATCACCCATGATACGGGGATGATGCACATTGCCACAGCTTTTAAAAAGCGCATTATTTCCATTTGGGGAAATACGATACCAGCATTTGGGATGTATCCATACCTGCCCGGGCAGGAGGCACTATTTGATATTATTGAAGTAGATGATTTAAGCTGCCGCCCTTGCTCCAAAATTGGCTATCAAAAATGCCCGAAGGGGCATTTTAAGTGTATGAATGATATTGATTTAGATCAAATTACGGATCTCGTAGCGAAGAAATAGTTCGCTGCCCCCGGCAGGAAACACCCTTTTAGAGAGGGGTTAAATTCAACAAATTTTTGAATAAAAATTTGTTGAATTGGTTCTAGATGATTTCATTTGGTAAATATTTTAAGAACAAAAGGCAGGCCT
>CAZHZT010000254.1:0-1683 GCA_964537285.1 uncultured Saprospiraceae bacterium
AGGTTTATTGATCAATAATTTAAACCTTAGTACTATACTTATTTTATTGGAAACCCGACAGCATTAACCGCGATAGCGGTTTTAGTTCAACTACTTATACAAGGAAGTGTACTTTGGAGAGTGGCTTTGGGCCGCTCTCTTTTTTCAAAAAGAACTAAAAAAATGTAATCATGGACCCAACTCCATTTGAAAAGAAAATGAACATTTGAGCCCCTAAAACCTTACATTTGAGTCCAAAACCGTTCTTTGGAATGGTCACCTTTTTGAATTTTTTCATTAGACTATTAAGGGCTCAGATGACAAACTCAGCATATCAACAACTAATTGATGCATTGAAAAAAGGAGACAATAAGCCATTAGATCAGATTTTTAAAAATAATTATCACTATTGTGTGAAATGGCTTACCGGAAAATATCAGTGCTCCAAGGCCGATGCCGAAGATATTTTCATGGATGCTTTATTGATCTTCCGAACCGAAGCAATAAAAGGTAAAGTGAATGCGCAAAATATAAAAGGCTACCTGGTAACGGTAGCTAAGAATATTTATCTACAGCAGGTTCGGAAAAATAAAACGACTCAGGAGGTTTCTATAGAAAAAGTAGAATACACTTTGGGGGCTGAAATGGGAATTTATGACGAAGATTTTGACCCCGTTATAAAAAAAGAAATAGCCCTCGAAATAGAAACGACCGATAAGCAGGAGTACCTGGCCTATCAAAAGGCTTGGAAAAAACTGGGTGAACAATGTAAAAATGTATTGAAAGGTTTTTATATCGATAAAAAGAAGCTCAAAGACCTTCAGCACGAACTCGGATACAGCACCTATGATACAATCAAATCCATTCGAAGGCGTTGCTTTAACCAATTGAAAGATTCTGCCAGACAATCATTATTATAAAAAACGGAATATGGAACCTACCGACCTCATACAAAAATACCTGGAGAATGATCTCTCCGAAGAAGAAAAAAGAAGCTTTGACCAGCGCTTAGCTGAAGATACTGAATTTGTGGAAGAACTAAAAATCGCAACCGTAATTAATGCTGATTTCAATCTCAAACAAAAAGAGCGCTGGAAGGCTATGCGAGAGGAAGTCCAGATTATCCCCTTGAATGGGCAGCAGAAAGGCCGTAATTGGCTCCGCCCACTGTTAATCGCTGCTTCTATTCTTTTTATTGGCCTAACCGCCTTCTGGTTCCTCAATAATGAATCCCTGGATAATATGGTTGACAGCCAATTGGCTGCAGGCCATACCGCTCCTATGACGATGCGTGGAGAAAACCGACAATTGAATACTGCCTGGGAGAATGTGCGGGTTGCTTTTGTTGAAGAAGATTTCGCCCTGGTTATTGATTTGATAACGGCCCTCAAGCCTGAGCAACGCCCTGAAAGTGTAGAAACTGATTTTTATCTGGGCTTAGCTTATTTGTATGAAAACCAATACGATCAAGCTATCGGAAGCCTGAGAAAAGTTCTGAGTCAATCCTCTGATTATGAGGAAGAAACCCAGTGGTTCCTTGCATTAGCTTACCTGAAAAACAATCAATCAGCGGAAGCTCGGAAATTGCTGCAACATATTAGTGAAAATGACCAATGGAAGGCAGCGGAGGCTAAGGCTCTCTTGAACAGACTCGTTCTTTGACAAATTGTGTGGAACTTCAAAATGATAAGCCTTGAATGCCCT
>CAZHZT010000255.1:0-1675 GCA_964537285.1 uncultured Saprospiraceae bacterium
AACATCATCTTCACCTGTTTGCTATCTTTATTCACAGAGTTGTGCAACAGGCACATAACCTATACGCAATGCCCTTCGGGACACTGCGCAAAGCCAAAACGTAAGTCGACAAGGCAAAACCAAATAAAACAGTAATTATGGCAGAAAAGTCAAAACTCGAAATAAGGTGTGCTCAGATTCCTGACGACATTGAGAGTATTAAAAAACTATGGTATGACTATTTAGTTTGGGGTAACAACGAAATGAAAGAATTATATGGTGTCCATCCTCATAATCCAAAAGAAGCAGTTGAACAGGACATCCAACAAATAAGTAAGTTTCAGCCACCATATGGACATTTAATCATAGCTGTATACGAAGGCAAGATCTGTGGAATTGGAAGCCTTAAAAGCATCAATTCAGAAATCGGAGAAATAAAACGAATGTTTGTTGTCCCAACTTTCAGACGAATTGGTGTTGGAAGAGCTGTACTTGAAAGACTATTAGTAGAATCGAAAAAAGCCGGCTACAAAAAGGTTCGACTCGACAGTCCAAAATTTATGGAAGCAGCTCATTCGTTATACAGAATTTTTGGATTTCGTGACATTGAAGCATATCCTGAAATGGAAATTCCCGCGCATTTTAAGGACTATATGTTGTTTATGGAATTGGATTTAATGAGTATCACTAAATAAACACACAAGAAGCACAGCAACTCATAATGTATTCAAATATTCGGCGAATCGGTTATAACCGTAAAAGTTTTTGTTTGAACCAAAGTTCATACTTAGCACAAAGTTGAGTGCTTCGCAAGCCCCTACTTTCGATATACTAACTGTTCTTTACAAGCTAGAAAAGAGAAAACACAGCCGATGGTCAAACCTGTATTTCCTGCTTACCAATCCGCATCTTGTGTTAATCATTATATTATTTTTTCAAGAGATTCGTAGCTGATCTTGCAATAAGAAAACAATATGAGCATAATCAAAATAACTTCTATCAGTCAATTACATCAATTAATGGGTTTGCCAAGACCTCAGCATCCGCTTGTTTCATTGGTAGATGTTTCAAAGACTCAGGTGACAGAAGAACAGGTAAATACAAAGGTAATTCATGACTTCTATATGGTATCACTGAAGGACAAAAGTTGCGGTATGGATTATGGCCGTAACTCCTTTGACTTTGATGAGGGGGTAATGATCTTCACTGCTCCTGGGCAGGTTTATACACTAAATAAACCTTTTAAGCCTGGAGATATCAAAGGTTGGATGCTTTTTTTTCATCCGGATTTAGTGCGCAGCACGCACTTAGGCGAACAAGTTGAGCATTACTCTTTCTTCAATTATGATGTGATAGAAGCATTGCATTTATCGGAAAAGGAAGAAAATACAATTAATACTACCGTTGCCCAAATTGAAAAGGAGTACCAACAGCGGATTGATAACCACAGTCATCGAGTGATTGTTTCGAATATTGAATTACTGCTTAATTATTGCCTTCGATTTTACGAAAGACAATTTTATACGCGTACGAACCAAAGCAAAAACGTAATTACCGTATTTGAGAGAGAGCTTAAAAGATACTTTAAGACTCAAAAAAATCTTGCCCTGGGAATGCCTAGTATTCAATATTTTGCTGAATTAGCTCATCTATCACCCCATTATTTTAGTGATTTGGTCAAAAAAGAAACTGGCAG
>CAZHZT010000256.1:0-1657 GCA_964537285.1 uncultured Saprospiraceae bacterium
AACGGCCTGCTTTTTGTTCTTAAAATATTTACCAAATGAAATCATCTAGAACCAAAAAAGAACGTCTCTCCAAAAAAGAAAATTTCCTGCCAAGCGCAACGAATTACGGGTGAGACAGCCTCTTCAGCTTCCATACAATCCTTTATAAAACAATTAGCTGCGTTCTTCCCAGATAATAGCAAGGTTAATAATGGTTTCCACTGCTTTTTGCATATCTTGTACAGAGACCCACTCTTCCTTAGAGTGGAAAGCGTGTTCACCGGCAAAAATATTTGGGCAAGGAAGGCCCATAAAAGATAAACGAGAGCCATCCGTACCTCCGCGAATACTATTGGGGATTGGGTTTACGCCGGCACGTTTAATCGCTTCAAGGGCATTCTCCATAATTTCCGGATGTTGATCCAGCACCTTTTTCATGTTTCGGTACTGCTCTTTTACTTCAAAAGTAGCTTTTGAGTTCGGGTATCCTACCATTACTTCATCTAAAATAGCTTTAAGCTTGGTTTCATGTTCAGCAAGCTTTTCATCCGTAAAATCGCGAATAATAAAAATGATTTTGGCTTCTTCCACACTGCCGGTCATGGTAACAGGGTGTACAAAACCTTCTTTACCTTCTGTCGTTTCAGGCGACCAGGAATCTTTAGGTAATTTGGCCAATACTTCGCCTGCAGCTTTCACCGCACTTTCCAGTTTACCTTTAGCAAAGCCCGGATGTATGCTTACGCCTTCGATGCTAATAGTTACCATATCAGCCGAGAATGTTTCATCTTCTATGGAGCCTCTTTTTTCACCGTCGATGGTATAACCAAATTTTGCTCCTAGCTTTTCAATATCTACATGATCAACACCACGGCCAATTTCTTCATCGGGGGTAAAGAGGATCCTGATTTTTCCGTGCTTAACTTCAGGGTGGGTCATCAAAAATTGAGCAGCATCCATAATCTCTGCTAATCCCGCTTTGTTATCTGCTCCTAGCAGGGTGGTACCACTTGCAGTGATGATGTCATTGCCAATTTGTTCTTTTAAGTCCGGATGATCCGCTACTTTTAGAACAACACCGGGATCATCGGGTAATTGAATATCTGAACCGTCGTAATTTTTGTGGATCAAAGGTTTAACATTCGTGCCGCTACTATCTGGAGAAGTATCCATGTGAGAGCAGAAACAAATTACCGGCACATCTTTATCGGTATTGGAAGGAATGGTTGCATAAATATAACCGTATTCATCCATGTGGGCATCATCTATACCCATTTCCAGTAATTCTTCCACAAGGATTTTACCAAGGTTTTTCTGTTTTTCAGTAGAAGGGAAGGTCGTTGATTCAGGATCAGACTGGGTGTCAATCACTGCGTAGCGCATAAAACGGTCTACTACCGTGTGGTCAATTGCTAAAGCCATAGTGTTTTTGATTGGAAAAATAGGGATTATTTTATAGTTTTATAAGAGAGACGCCCGTTTTATTCATTTTTTCGAAGAAAAAATGAATAAAGATGAGTCATCCCGAATATTCGGGATGACTCATCTTTGTGGAAAATCCTTACATCGTTCTGCTAAGTCAAAGAGCTAAACAAATTAACAGCGATTCTCGCTTTGAAAATTTTCTTTTAAGGGAGGCCGAAAGGGCTATTTTGCTTCGCAAAATAGCCCTTTCGGC
>CAZHZT010000257.1:0-1531 GCA_964537285.1 uncultured Saprospiraceae bacterium
CTTCTGGTATCTACTATGAAGGCGCTTTTTAGTGGAGAAAAAGAGTTGTTTAAAGACCTTTGGATAGAAGATAAATGGGACTGGGAAAACCAAAATCCGGTTATTCATCTTCCTTTTTCTCAGTTGGATTATAAGGCTATAGGTCTGCAAGAAGCCATTTTACTTGGATTAAATGAACTAGCTGTTGAAAAAGGAATTTCCTTGGAAAAGCCTACCGTTAAACAGCGATTTGCTGAATTGATCACAAAGTTATCTGTTGAGGGAAAAGTGGTCTTATTAATAGACGAATACGACAAGCCCATCATCGATTACATGGAGGATTTTGAGCAAGTGAAAGTGAACAGGGCAGTGTTAAAGGATTTTTATTCCGTGCTAAAGGACCTGGATGGCAAGCTGCGCCTGGTTTTTTTAACGGGGGTATCGAAGTTTAGTAAAGTCTCTATCTTTTCAGACTTGAATAACATAAGGGACATCACTTTATCCAGGCAGTACAACAATTTGGCGGGCTACACCCATACTGAATTAGTCCATTATTTTAAAGATCGACTTGAGTTACTTGCCAGAGAAATGGAGATAACACCCGATCAACTCCTTGAAAAAGTCAGAAACTGGTATAATGGTTATTCCTGGACGGGCAAAGATCGGATGTATAATCCCTTTTCCATACTCAACTTTTTCGAAGGGGGCCAATTTCAAAATTTCTGGTTTTCAACGGGCACCCCAACTTTCTTAGTAAAATTACTGCAGAAGGGAAATTATTATCGATTGGAAGATCAGGAGGTGGGAAGTGTTTTACTTGACTTTTTTAATGTGGAGAACCCGGATTATAGAAGCTTGTTGTTCCAAACAGGCTATTTAACGATCAAAGAACAACCGTTTCCTGAACTATATGTACTTACTTATCCCAATCGCGAAGTTAAAATTTCCTTGTTGCAATATATGGTTGGAGCCTTTAGTTTTAAATCAGAAGGGGATTCCTTCCCAATGGCCTTAAAGCTTAGAAAAGCACTTCTTGAAGGAAATACTGCATCTTTTGTTTCTGTTCTCAATAGTTTATTCGCCTCCATCCCGGAAAAGATCTTTCGGCAACGAAACGAAGCAGCCTACCACGCTGTCGTGTATACTTCCCTCAAACTCATGGGCTTTTACATTGATTGTGAAGTCTCGGTAGGCGATGGAATTGTGGATGCCATTATTAAAACTGATTCCCGCATCTACGTCATCGAATTCAAATACGATAAAACGCCTGAAGAGGCTATTCAACAAATTCGTGAAAAAAACTACGCCGAGCCTTTTCGGCATGATGGGCGCGAAATCGTATTGTTAGGAGTGGCCTTTGGGAAAGAAGAAAAAGGCGTGAGTGGCTGGAAAGAGGAGAAACTTAGTTGAAAGTGAAAAGTATAAACATAAGTCATCCCGAATTTTCGGAAACTTCATGTTATCATTGTAATTAAAAACAGTGCAGTAGATCAACATTTTAGGACCGGCCTTAGTATCCCCTCAAAACGTAGTGGCATTTAGCAATAAGCCA